>CBFIBI010000115.1:0-7126 GCA_965660725.1 Opitutales bacterium | reverse complement strand
CGTCCCCATCGAGATCCTCGACTTCATTGAGAAGGACAATTACGAACTGATTCTCTATACTGGCGTTGTCCTCATCCCTGACTTGCACGCGGATGGAATAGGTCGATGCATTGGATTCGAAATCAAATGGGACGGCTGTTTTCAAGGTGCCATTTTTCTCAAGAGTGAAGAGTGCATTGTTAGTTGAGCCATTACCGTCAACCAAATAGAAAGAGAGGGTTGCATTGACATCTGAATCGGTCGCCATGAACATGCCTGCAAAAGTCCCGACCGGTAGATTTTCCTGAAAGGCGAGGGGGGCGGTAGAATTTAGGTCGGTGGGTGCAAAATAGGGCACTAGTTCTATCCATTCCTTTTCCAATATATAACCTCTTGCTATTCCACCCATAGTTGGGTTTTCGGCTCTTGCATCCCAATTAAATCCGTAGGATGTGATTATTGGAGACGGAGTTGAATAGTCGTAGATGGGGTAAATAGCCCACTGCAGATAGTCACCTGTATCGTCTTTGTAGCCAGCGACCTGACTCCATTTATGAAAGAATCCTTCGACAAGGTTACCTAGCTCTGTGTTACTGAACGGGTTATATTCATTTTCATTATCTGTCCAAAACAATGTACCTAAACCCCCATTTGCAAGCCCTTCTGGCCCTTCCGTCCAATACCATTTACCCTCCTCGTTTGAATCATTAGCTCCGAGCCAAAAATTTCCTAGCCCTGCTGATAGTGCTCCTTCCATTATAGTATCATATTCCGCCTCAGAGGTAATAGTTGCCAAGTAGACGAAGTACTCAGTATTAGAAGCGTTAGCCGCATCTGCAGCTACTTTTGCAGCAGTCCAAGAAATTCCTTCAGCCTCTACAAATTCGTAAATCTTGTTTGAATGATTACCAGCTTCCTCCATTAGCGTAACAGTAAAATTACTGTCTGCTGTTGCGTTGTACTCATCACTAACTTGAACACGAATTGTGTAAACTGAGGCATTCGATTCGTAATTAAAAATGGTGGCAGTCTTAAGGCTGCCGTTGGTTTCAAGCACGAAAAGAGAATTATTTCCGTCCCCTGATCCACTCACTAGATGGTAAGTTAAAATAGCCTTGTTATCGGGGTCAGTGGCATTAAATTCGCCTACTATCGTACCGATTGGCTGGTTCTCAGCGATGGTTAGGAGCGTGGTTGAATTAAGGTCACTTGGACTTGTATTCGCTACTGAATTTGAGTCTCTTGGGTTTGAGCCGTATGCAATTTCCGCGAGGTCGCTAAACCCGTCCCCATCATCGTCACTATCATAATAATCCTCAATTCCGTCCCCATCGAGATCCTCGACTTCATTAAGCAGGACAATTACGAACTGATTCTCTATACTGGCGTTGTCCTCATCCTTGACTTGCACGCGGATGGAATAGGTCGATGCATTGGATTCGAAATCAAATGGTACGGCTGTTTTAAGGGAGCCGTTTGTCTCGAGTGAAAATAGGGAATTATTCCCGTCTCCCGTACCGCTCATCATATGAAAGGTAAGAATGGAATTGTTATCGGGATCAGTGGCATTGAATTCACCCACTACGCTTCCAATCGGTTGATTTTCGGAAAAGGTGAGGGGGGCGGTTGAATTGAGATCATTAGGAGGACTGTTTGCTCTTGTTACAAGAAAAGTTTGATCTACGGGGACTGCAGCGAGGTATTGTGCATTACCGTCCTGACTCGCACGCACTGAAACTGTTCCAATATTTGAAAATGAAAGATTACTACCTGAAAGAGTTGCGATGTTTGACCCAGATAAAATCGTAAAAGTTGTAGCTAACCCGGAATCTGAACTCGCGTTCAACTCTACTGTATCAGTTTCTAAGACATCTGAGATTGGAGGAAAGTTAATTACCTGTGTCTGTTTACCAACGATTTTCATGGTGAAGGTACGAGTTGGGGCAGCGGAAAAGTAACTGTCACCAGGTTGACTTATGGATGCGGTTACATTTCCCGTATTAATTGGATTAAGTCTACCATCAGGTTGGACTGAAAGAATAGAAGAATTTGAAGTTGTGTAAGTAAGATCCAAACCAGATGAAGAGAATGAACCTTCGAGTTCAAAAGGGTTGTCGAAAATACCCATGTAAGGCACATTATCATTTGGATCGATGGGGATATTGTCCGAAGACAAAGTGATGCTTTGAATCCCACCAAACTGGGGGCGGTTATTTTTGTAGGAGTGGTTACCGTCAAGATTTCCGGATACTCCCCATTTATGTCCGAGGTAACCTTCTAATCGGCGAATTGCATGGTCATTCAAGACTCTGGAAAAAATTATTACTTCGTTAATTTTACCCCCAAAAAAATGATTATTCCCAGAACCGTCTATTCCGTTTCCAAGTATGAGTGTGTTCCCGTTCGATGGAATAGATGGAGTGCCGGAAGCGTTCGTGGCAAGCATAGGCATATTATTGCCAAAACGGAAAAATTGACCCTGACTTTTTGGGCTTCCGGATTGACGGAGAAATGCACTTATGGTCAGTCCGTTCATATTTGAGGATGGGGATAGGTCGCCATTATTATAAGTGAAAGCACCTGAGGAATTCATTCCAATTACTTGGTCGGCAATTCCAGAATTAGATCCAAAATGAAGGATCCGACCGTTTGATGTTGCATTAACAGCCATTAATACTGTGAACGCTGGATTACCAACCAGAGAAGTGGGTAAGTTATTTGCGAGTGAATCATCTGATCCATCAAAGACCAAATGTGGTTGCCCGTTGCTTAATTGGTAGGATGGCATTTTTGAAATCGTGGCTTGAGATAGTGAATTTCCTGAGCCTGATCGATCTGCCCAAGTTGAAATTTTGGTTTCACCACCAATGTTCAAAAAATCATTGACTGTTTCAGGAAGACCGTCTCCGTTAACATCATTTGCATCCAACCAAAGAACCATGTCAGGTAGTGAATCCGAATAGGGTGAGTACTCACTTACACTAACTGAAAAGGTTCTACTTGCTGCAGCATTATAACCGATATTTCCGAGCTGCGATGCCGTTATTGTTGTTATCCCACCCTTAATGGGTTTCAGCAGCGTTCCAGCACCAGTAACTTGAACGACATTTGAGTTTGAACTTGTGTAGTTAATTGAAAGTCCTGTCGGGATATTAGTTCCGGCTTTGGTTGAGTGCAAATTTGGTGAAATAGCAAAGTCTCCATTATCAATATTAAGATTTGAAATTGAATTATTCCCGGTGACCATTTTGATTTCTTGGTTGGCCTTGTTTACGGTAACATTTTTATCGATTGATAGAGCTGCATGATACTGATGATTTCCGCCTTGTGATGCTGAAACAGTGGCGATTCCCGCTCCAATGATTTTAAGAAAACTACCATTTATATCGACCACATTTGAATCGGAAGTTGTGTAATTTATTGGAAGGCTAGAACTGGAGGACGCAATTAATGCAATATTCGGAGTACCTAGGGTCAGGCTTGAGAGATTTTGTGTCCAAGAAATGGTCTGGTGCTGTAGGGTGTCATCAATAATAACAAGATTTTGAGAAGTAGAAGTGGCAGCTGCGTAAAGATGGTTTCCTCCCTGGCTTGCGCTAATCGAGACAGAACCTCCTCGTAAAAAAGTAACTACATTTCCGTTCACAGTAGCAATCGATGGGTCGGAACTAGTGTAGGAGAGTGTAAGATTGGAACTTGAAGAACCGCCGAGCAAATAAGTTCCTGAGCTTAAGCTTTGATTGGGGATAGTATTGAAATAAATGGATTGAGAGGTTTTTGTTACAGTTAAATTTTGATCTACTGTAGGTGCTGCATGGAAGCTAGCGTTTCCATCTTGGGATGCACGAAAAGTTGCAATTCCAAACCCCACAATTGAAACGCTTCCGTTGGCGTCTACTGTGGCAATATTTGGAGTTAAGCTGAGAAATGAGACAGGCAGACCGGAAGTTGCGTTTGCATCCAATATGAAATTTGGAGATGTTGTAGTTTTTAAAGGAATTGGAGTAAATGAAATACTTTGGTTGGACTTTGGGGCAGCGGTCACATTCCAATCTTGATATGCATTGGAGCTCAGCCAATTTGAATTGCCAGCTTGTGTTACAGTTAAACGAACCTGACCAACTGCTAGGGCAGTGGCTTGATTTCCAGAGAAAGAAACAATGCTTGAATCATTACTATCGAAAGTGAAATTTGTAAGGCCTGAATCCGATGTTACATGCAAGTTAACGGATTGTCCGACTTCTCTGCTTGGTATTGGTTCAAAATCAAGGTTTTGAATACCTCCAAAATTGGGTGTTGTCATTTTATATGTGTGCGAACCTTTTAACCCATTGGCCACGCCCCACTTGTGGGCAAGGTAGCCTTCTAATTTTTGCCTGACTCCATCGTTAAGAGGCCGATCAAATGCAATGATTTCGGCAATATTTCCAGCAAGGTCATTTCCAATTCTGTCAAAGGGAGCAGGAGTTGCACCACTGTTATTTGTTCCTTTTGCATGTCCAAGAATATGGAGCGAATGATTATTTGGAGAAAATTGCCAAATGATCACACGATAGTTTTGAGACGAACTAATTGAAGTTTGTATCGAGCCCAAACCAAGCATTCCATTACTTGTAGTAAGGACTTGGTCACCTCCAAAAGGTTTACTTTGAGCAAGTTGATTGGGGGATTGTCTTAGCACAGCTGCAATGCTTTGAATATTTGAATCTGCTGTAATTTCTAGAGTCTGGGCTTCTGAAAAAGATAAAACTCCCATCCCATTTAATTCGTTACGTAGATAAACAGGGCGAATGGCAGTATTGCCCTGAACGGCATTATTGTTATTGTTGGCTTTATCATTCCAGATGATAACGGAGGATCCATTTGATTCGAGGTCTACTGTAGAATCTGCATTGATATCATTTCCATCGAACCAAAACCTTAAACCAGGCATTGAATCAGCAAAGAAATTATTGTAGTCGATATTAAAAGTTCGGTTTACATCAGGTGCTGGATTATAAATTGAATCACCATTCTGAGATGCAGTTATGGTAACCTGACCGACACTTCGTATCTTGATTTTTTGATTACCCGGGGTTGAGCCCTCGATGGATGCGATTAAGGGTGCCGAACTTGTATATGTTAAAGGTAGTCCAGAATTTGAAGAAGCTGAGGGATTAAAATCAAAATCACCTATTGATTTATTGGGTATTATTGGAAATGTGATCGATTGGTTCATTCGATTAAGAACGATGGTTGAATTGACTTCATTTGCAGGATGATGATTTAAATCACCGTCTTGTGATGCGGTAACTGTAACTGATCCAGTTGATTTTAATTTAAGTCGGTTAAAATCACCAAAACCGTTACCATAAATTTGCCCTACAAGAGTGGAATTTAATTCGGAAGAGTACAATCGGATGTCATCAATTTGTCCGTCAAAATAAGTTGATCCATTGGTTCCAATTTTAAGGTCATTGGTATTACTTGTAATAATATTAGTTGTTCCATTCCCATTGGTTCTGTTTCCGTCAATATAAAGTTTAATATCGCCGGTATTACTATTTTCGGGAACCGTGACAGCTATATGGTGCCAGTTTCCATCAGCAAGCCCACTGCCTGCAATTGTAGTAGTTCCACCAAAGTCAATTTTTATAGATTGAGAGTTGTTAATTGAAATTTCAAAAAGTGTACCTGTACCTGCAGAACCGTACTGTAAGATAGGTTTATTTGTAGCATTGGTATTAAACCATAGAGAAATTGTCCGCCTAGCAGTTCCGGTTATTCCTTTATATCCATAAGCTTTTCCGTTAGTTGCTGAGCCATTAAAAGAAAGTGCATTTTTAAATTTTCCTTTTACCCAACTTGTGACTACATTTGCACCAATCAAGCTCATGCTTCGAGAATTTCCAGATGAATCTAAAACTAAATTTGTCTCGTTTTCGTCAAGTTTCCACCAAGCATCTAGATTATTTTCCATGGTAACGGAAAAATCAGCAATGCTAGAATCATTTACATCATATTGAATGGGTAAGCTAGCGTTAGTAGTGGCATTCAAATCAACAGTTTGCCCGATAGCAACTTGGCTGAAATCTTGCCCCCAGAATATTGTTTGTGCAGTCCTTTCATCGAGGTCTGTAACCATCACTGTGATATTTTGTGTGCTTGATTTAGTTCCATCTGAAGCAGTGACGGATATTTGATAGCTATTACTTCCGGTGCTCGAACTTGGATTTTCAAAATCAGGTGCAGAAAGGAAAGCTAACTGTCCATTCGCTACATTAAGTGTAAATTTATTGGCATCAGCTCCCGATATAGAAAAGTTAACAACAGAACCCTCTGGGTCATTTGCGATAATTTGAAATGAATTAACAGAATTTTCAGGATTTGTAAAAGAAGCAGGGCTTGAGAATAGTGGGGGTTGATTTATTCCAACTCCAATTGCTCCAGCTGCAATTGGATCAAACCCAACGGGCCAGACTGTTTGACTATCGTAATTTGCTCCGGTAAATACTGCTCCAATAATATTAGCATTGGATAGATTAACACCAAATAAATTTACCTCATAAAAATTTGAGGAAGAAAAATCACCCGATAAAACTGCCCCGGTGCCAGAAAGATTAACTCCGTTGCCATTGCCGTCAGAAAAAACAGTGGTGTTGCTAAATTGAGCCTGTCCTAACCCCGAGCCACTAAGGTTGACACTGTCTAAGTTTACCCCCCGCAGGTCAACCTGTCCGTTTAGGGAGCCAATCACTGCGTTTGTACCCGAAAGGTTGGCTCCAAATGTACCGTCTGAGAAAATAGTCTGAGCATTAAACTGTGCACCTTGAAGGTTTGAGTTTGAAAGATTAACCCCGGAGAGATTAACACTACGAAAGTCAACCCCCTGACCAAATCCGCCGCCGACCGTGGAAAAGTCGATATTGGAAAGATTTGCATTGGTACCGGAAAGATTAACTCCGTTAAATCCGTCCGAGAAAATGGTCTGGGCATTAAACTGAGCCTGGTCGAGCGTGGATCCGACCAGATTGACTCCAGATAGATTGACACCTCGCAGATCGATCTGTCCTGATAATGTGGAAATCATCGCCCCGGTGCCAGAAAGATTAACTCCGTTGCCATTGCCGTCAGAAAAAACAGTGGTGTTGCTAAATTGAGCCTGTCC
>CBFIBI010000114.1:3058-7203 GCA_965660725.1 Opitutales bacterium | reverse complement strand
CTGATTGTTTGGACTCTATTTTAAAATGAGTTTTGCCTTTTATGTTTGAAACGCAGGAGTGATTTAGAGAAAAATTTTGTTTGGGATGCAACTCTATCGATTGATTGAGTAAATTGATTAATTTCGGATTGGCTTCAAATAAATGATAAATTGCATTTGGCCGATCTACACAGAGTCCAAAAGTACAAAAACCAACATTTGTACCTAGGTCGAAAAATATACCATCTTTTGGAAGAAAAGATTTAGCGACATGAAAGAAATAAGGTTCGAACTCCCTTTTGAAAAATACATTTCTTGGTTCAGGATCGCAGAGGTCAACTATTGCTTTAGCACCCTTGTTGAATTTGATTGGCAGGATCTTTTTCTGAAGCCCTAGCTTACAAAGGATCTCAACACATTTATGGCGATGTAAAAATCTAGGGAGCAAGCGAAGAAGTTGCATAAAGATAAAAATAATCCTCCCGATCTTTTATTTCTTGTTTTAGATCGAAAGTGGGAAATCCTTTTTCGACCTTTTGAAATGAATCGTACCCAAGTTGCATGAGCAGTTCTATCAATTCAACTTTTTCCTTTTGTTTGAGTGTGATTTCAATGCATAGTTTTGGAAGATGTTTCGAAAGCGTTTTTACCATCCCCTTTAATACTTCGAGTTCATAACCTTCAGCATCACATTTGAGAAAATTTAACCGATCGAGTTTTATTTTTTTGGCATAATTGTCTAACGGTAATGCCGAAACGACTCTGGTTGTACTTCTGGAGTTAGGAGAAAAGATAAGAGATGCTTTTTCGGCATCATAAGGGTCAAAGGCGATCTCCATGGTATCTTCCAAACTTGCGGCGGCTATATTGTTTAATTTTGCATTTTCGCAATTCTCCATGTTTTTTAATAAATATTCAAATGTTTCTGGAACGGGTTCAAAACAGTGAACAAAACCATTTTTTCCACAGAGTTTGGCAAATAAAATTGAGTAATAACCGATGTTTGCACCAATATCAAATATAACATCGCCTTTCTTAATTGATCGTAGGTAAAGCAATTTTTCGTAATTAACTGAGCATTTTTTCGACATTAGCCAAGCGTAAATACCCGGGAATTTGAGTAACCAGGAATACTTTTTTATCATATTAATTTTGGTAATGAAAAAAATGAAGACATGATAATTTTTTCTTTTCTTTGAAACCGTTTCGGGAGTAAGTTTTTATAGCACCTTCGTTGTCAGACTCTGTTGTTACTTCAATGAAAGAAAGTTTTGCTTCAGAAGCTAGAGCTAGAATATGAGCAATTATTCTGGTTCCCAAGCCTTTTCTTTTTTGGAGAACGGATCAAAGGTCTATTTTGAGAATCTCTTGCTTGAGTTGAGTAATACATAATCCAGATTCCAGAGAATAAATTGTTTTCCCAGCAAAGTTAAATGAGTTGGAAATCCATTTAGAGTAAAATTGCTTAACGGTTTCATTTGGAATCCGAGAGTCACGAGAGAGTCTATCATCCAAAAAATTATCTGCATGATTGGAGAGATCTGTTTGATTTATACTTTTCAGTTCCTGAACAGCAGTTTCACGTATAGATTTCGATTGAGCGGCAGAAATATCGAAAGTAACCTGATCGCATATATGAATGTAGCCTTCATTTTGTAATCTGATTATGCTCGAATGATCAGTTGAGGGAACTTTCGCGTCACAACCAAATGTAGGAAGACTGAGTTTGCGTAAAGCTTCTAGATCATGTGACAGTGATTCACCCAAATTAGTGAGCCTGAAAAATGGAAAACCAAATATTTCGCTGTCAAAAGGCAGATAACTTAGAGTATTAAATTGGTCAAAAATTTGTATTTTTTCAGGTTTCAAATTCAGCCAAACTTAATTTTATTTTTTCGACTACATATTTTTGTTCATGCGCAGACAGAGAAGGATAGAGCGGAAGACTAATTGTAGAGGATCCTATAGACTCTGCAATTGGATAATCACCTAGTTTGTAGCCATATTGTTCAACATAGTATTTCATCAAGTGAACAACTCTAAAGTTGACTCCGACTCCAATTCCACATGAGGAGAGTCTAAAAAGGAAATCATCCCTAATGTCTGGAGAAACCCGAATTGTATAAAGATGGTGGGCATGAATGGAATGATCTGAGCATGGAATTTTTGATATCTGAAAATGGTCTGCTAACAGTTCATCATATCGTCGAGATATTTCGGCTCTTTTCAGTCGATTTGTTTCAAGTTTTTTGAGTTGTGGAATTAGAAGAGCAGCCTGCAAATCATTCATGTTGCATTTATAACCGAGAAGAGTCATGTCCCAATGGCGATACTGCGAAGATTTGTGCTGATCTTTGGCATAAGTATCAACTCCATGCAATCTGTATGCTTTGAGCTTATCATTTAGATCTGAGCTGTTGGTTAGAATAGCACCACCTTCTCCACAGGTAAGATTCTTAGTCGCATAAAAGCTAAATACTGCCGCGTCACTTAAGTTGCTGGGGCGGATTCCGTTTCTTGAACCCTCAACGCAATGAGCACAATCTTCTAGCAAAAATAAATCGTGTTCATCTGCGATTTCCCTAAACGAGTGCATGTCCAGCATTTGGCCATAAAGATGTACTACAATGATTGCTTTGATTTTTTTATTTCGGTCATCTTTGATAACCTTTTTGACTTTTTCAGGATCTAAATTTCCAGTGATCGGGTCGACATCGGCAAAGACAACCTCTGCACCAGTATGAAGGATTGTGTTTGCTGTTGCTACATATGTTAGCGGAGTGGTCAGAACAAGATCACCTGGTCCAATTCCTAGAGCCTTTAGAGTTATGAAGTTACCCATTGTCCAACTCGTTACTCCTAGGCAATGCTTTGAACCAAAGAGGGCAGCAAATGACTCTTCAAATTGTGAAGTTTTCGGACCAGTAGTCAAAAATAAAGAATTAATTGTTTCGGTTACTTCCTCTACCTCTTCCTTACCCAAGCCGTGTTTGTAATAGCTAATTTTCATTAAGTTTAAAAAAGGATTCTAGAAAAGCCGGCCTTTTAATTTAATTTGATTCAAAACTTTGTCCATTTGTATCAATTGAGAATAATATTTAACTGTAACTGATTTGGGATCCTTTGGATCGATTTTACCACTAGTTATCGCGTTGAGAATTTCCTTTACTCCATCTTCTATTTTATAATTAGTTTTGAATCCTAAAACTTTTTGAGCTTTGTCAAAGTCAACATTATAATTTCTCTTATCTTCATCATCAGGTACTACTTCAACCTCGACTGGAATAGGTAACGATTGCTGTATTATTCGACCAACTGTAGCAACTTGATAATTCTGATTGTTGGTTCCGATATTATAGGCATTTTTATTGATTATCGTGGGATCTGCATTCATTACCAAGGTAAAAGCACCTGCGACATCTTTTACATGAACAAGAGGTCTCCACTGCTTCCCCCCTCCCGTGATCAAAATACGACCTTTCGTAACAGCGTACATGGTCATTATATTTACGATCAAATCAAATCTCATCCTAGGAGATAGTCCGAAGACGGTAGCTAGGCGAAGATAAGTTACGCAAAACTCTTCATCAGCTAATCCTCCGATGTCTTTTTCTGCTAAAACTTTAGTTTTTGCATAAAGTGAAACTGGGTTTTGATCCGAATCTTCAAAGAGCTTTTCTCCATCAGAGGCACCGTAAATACTGCAGGATGAAGCCAAAATGTATCTCGGAATCTTGGCTTTCTTTGCCATTTTAGCAATATTTACAGAACCTTTATGGTTAATTTTGCGCGTTAGAGTTGGATTAAGATCACTTGCCGGATCATTAGATATGCCAGCAAGATCCATAACAACATCATAGCCAAATAAATCATTTTGATCTACAAATCTTATATCTTTTTGGAGATAACTGTAATTTTCATTCGAGATGAATTCCTGAATTGGTTCAAAGCCAAAATAAAATCGATCAATACACTTCACTTTATGGCCATTGTTGAGTAAGTCCTTTGAAAGAACACTGCCAATGTAACCTCCACCACCGGTGATGATTATTTTTTTGGTCATTTTAATTTATGTTTAGGATATTTTCAATTTCAGTTAGGAAATTTGAAGCAGATGAATCTTCAGCAAATTTTTTTTGCAATCTAATTTGATCATTTCCGTAATC
>CBFIBI010000114.1:0-2958 GCA_965660725.1 Opitutales bacterium | reverse complement strand
TCTCGATTAAACTTTCAATTAGAGAATAATTCACTCTACGAGTTGAGAGTGTACCAATATAACCAACAATTTTTAGGCCATTGGAACTAAACTTAGCAAAATGTTCACAAATTTTTTCTGTATCACAATCTTTATTAAAGACATTTAAATCACAAGACATATTAAAGTTAAGTTTTTTACCTTTGAAAGATTTTGGAATTTTTTCGAATTTTGGTGGAGTAAGGCACAACACTAGGTCGAATTTTTTGTAAGATGCAAATTCGGATATCGGGTCAAAGAAATCACCTGACCAAAATATTGAAGATGCAAGGGGGAAATCCCTAAGAAGAAAACTGTAGGCAGTAGATATTGACCATACTGAAGAAACTTTTTTGATAAAAGCCTTAGAGGCTAATCTAATTTGAATTCTTACTTCTTTGCAGTTAAAACCCATTTCATTAAAAGGTCTATTGAGAATCCAAGGAGTAAAAACAATTAAATTTTCAGTTGGTCTAATCAGACGTACTTTAAATGGATTTCTTGTCGGAGGATTTATCCACAATGTATAGCCGTGTTTTGCTAATTCCCATCCGTAAAATTTGGGGCACGGATGGAGATAATAATCCCATGGTATGTCGCTCAAAATAAGATTTGATTTCCAAAGGCTCATTTTTCTTGATAGAAATTATGAAAAAATATTATTATCATTCCTTTCAGGGTCACTATAGATTGAAAAAATAAAATATCGATGCCTCGTAGTTGATATTTATAAGCACAGGTAAAAAAGTCGCTTGTTAACATTCGCACGAAGTTTCGGGCATAACCAGACAAAGAAAATTCTCTTTCTTTAGGATTATGTTTTTTCAAAAATCTAACAAAATCAGCTTCTTCATAATTTCGTGCTTTCCAATTTTTTGAGCCACCTTGTCGAACAGTACGCCATGGGTGACAAACCGCTGCTTCATAAACAAAGAGAGTGTTAAATCCTTTTTCCTTTAGGCGCCGAGCGAAATCAACATCTTCGTATGCAACTTCAAATTGCTCGTCGAGACCGCCAAGTTTTTTGAAGACACTTTTTTTTACGCATAGATTACTTGTCCAAAACATACCTCCATTTTCATTCGTTGGGCATCCTTCCGCCCAAGTCCGTCGAGGGCGATTGGGGAAAATCCGCCCTTCAAGTACTTCAACTTTCTTATTTGCTTGAATAGTGTTAAAGTAGACTGAGAGGTATTCAGGTTCGGCAATGCAATCGTCATCGATGAATATAATCCATTTTCCTCGTGCACGAGCTACGCCAGCATTTCGATTTCCTGCTGGTCCGATTTTTTTGCCTTCTCCCCAAGAAACTGAAGGGAATTCATTCAAAACAAGGTTTTTACATTCTTCATTAAGAGAATCATCCGTGACAATTACTTCGTATGGCGGCGAATCTTTTTGTTTGGCTTTGTCTAGAGAATTTAGACAATTTTTAAGATCCTCAGGGCGTTCAAATGTTGGAATCACAACGCTGAAAAAGTAATTTTCTTTTTCCATTTATTTGAAGAGGATGTCCTTAAGAAAACTTACCAATTCTTTATCGAATGTCTGTACCGAGAACTCATTCTGCACAATATTATGTCCATTTCTTCCAAGCGTTTTTGCTAGCGTTTTATTTAACAGAATTTTAGACATCGATTCTGTCCAACCATGTGAGTTACCGGGGGCAATCGAGTAGCCAAAGTTTTGATCTGCTGGTTTCAAGTGCAAACAACCTGAAGCAGTCATTAAAACAGGTTTAGCCATAGCCATAGCTTCGAGCATGTTGGTATATCCACAAGTATCTTGAGCATCTCCAAGTAGGGGAATACAAACAGCAATACACTGGGCATACCATTCGCGCAGTGTTGGGTAATCTATTGCCTTATCCGGAGGCTCTTCAGTCGTATCAATCCATTTTATATTTTTGGGCATCCGTGCTGGTCTTTGTTGTTTGGGACCAATAATTCTTAGTTCAATGGAAATCTTTTCTGCTCCTGCAATGAGAGTATTGTAATCTCTGCCAGTTTTGCCAGTTGCGAGGAAAAAAGGTCTAGCAGGTTTTTTTTTTGCCGGTTTAGAGTCGAACATTTTAAGGTCAACACACCAAGGCAAAAATCGTGAAGGTGCGTGTTTTTTGAAAGCTCTTTCAGCATTTTTAGTAAGGCAAATAAAGGCGGCGTTTCTAACAAGGTTTTTTCTGGAAAAGGGGGATAATAGTAATTTAGTTGATTGCTCTGGTTTACGAAAAACCCATGGAACAACTTTTGTCTTACCGAAAAAAGAGATTAATGAAAGAGGACCGCAGACCGAATATATTAATGTCGAATGTCTGCTAGCACGAAGAGCAGAAAGCTCTGCTTTGACGCCCGGGGAATTTCTGAATAATAAACGATTAACCAGTTTCTCAAAAAATTGTGGTATTGGAACCGAGTTTGATTGGAGGAGTTCGATTTGAACTCCTTCTATAGTTTTCAAACCATCCAATCCCCATAAGTGATTTCTTGGGTAAAATCCTTTTTCGATATCATTAATTCTATCTTCCAAGTAAGGGTGAAGGATACTGATTTTTTTCATTATATGAATTAGCTAAAAGTTATGCTTTCTGTCTTAATGAAATTCTCGAAGGATTTCATTGAACTTTACTTCAAGCATCTTGGGAAGAAATATGTTGCCGCCAAAAATCAAGGTTATTTCTTTCCCAATTATGGCACCCCATTGGAAGAATTCCATTAGTCACTTTTTCGTATAGATATTGAGGAAGTGTTTCAAATGAATAAAGGGCTGCAGAGGTTACATCTGCCACCTTAAATTCCTCCGTTTTAAAAACAAGTGGTACATAGATAGACCAAAATATATCTTCGCCAGGTGGAGATTTTATATAATGTCGGAGGTTATTGCGAATACCTCCTTTTTTTAATGTACCAATTATTCCATTATCAAAATTTCTAAAAACGGGAA
>CBFIBI010000113.1:0-7288 GCA_965660725.1 Opitutales bacterium | reverse complement strand
CTTCGAGATACTCGAGGATTCATTTCAATTACCACCATTCTTCCCGTCTTAGGATCCGTTGCAAATTGAATATTACTTCCTCCTGTTTCCACACCGATTTCCCGAATGCAGGCAAAAGATGCATCTCGCATCAACTGATATTCTTTATCAGATAAAGTCATGGCAGGTGCCACAGTTATGGAATCACCAGTATGAACGCCCATCGGATCAAAGTTCTCAATCGAGCATATAACTACGCACTGATCCTTGTAATCCCGCATAACCTCCATTTCATATTCCTTCCACCCCAATAAACATTCCTCAATTAAAACTTGATTGATTGGAGATGCATCAATTCCTGCACGCAACATTTCATCAAATTCTTCGCGGTTATATGCAATTCCCCCGCCAGTACCCCCTAATGTGTAAGCAGGTCTTAAAATAATTGGAAAATCACCGAGTTGATCCAGACATTCTTGTGCATCATCTAATGAAGTGACAGAAAAAGAGCGTGCCACATCTAAACCAATATCTAACATTGCCTGTTTGAAAAGCTCACGATCCTCGCCTTTTTTTATGGCATCTGGTTTCGCCCCAATCATTTCAACCCCATACTCTTCCAAAACGCCCGCATGGAAAAGTTCCAAGGATAAATTAAGTCCTGTTTGACCACCTAGAGTTGGCAATAAAGCATCTGGTCTTTCTTTCTCTATGATCTTTTTCACGCTTTCAATAGTAAGCGGCTCAACATATGTGGCATCCGCAAACTCAGGATCAGTCATAATTGTAGCAGGATTGCTGTTAACAAGAGATACCCGATATCCTTCTTCTCTTAATGCTTTACAGGCTTGGGCACCACTGTAATCGAATTCACAGGCTTGTCCGATTATTATTGGTCCCGAACCAATAATCAAAATATGTTTTATGTCGTTTCTTCTAGGCATGAAATTATAGATTTTTGAAGGTCAAAAAAAAGACTCCTCATGGAGCCTTTTTAAAATACTTTGATAAGTTTAATCAAATTCAATCGAAAAAATCTATTAAGATGCTTTCTTTTTACACTTTGCACAACAAAACCCAATCATAAACTTTTTACGAGCAGGCTTTGCTGAAAAAGAACAAATTTTGTTGTTAGGTTTTGTTTTTTTAAGAAATGACTCAATATCACCGGCAGCTTTTTTTAGACAATTCGAGCAGCATACACCAAATTGTAAGAGTTGATTTTGATCAATCGCTCTATCCGAAAAAGGACATTTTGAATTGATTGGTTTTTGAGGAACTGAGGCAATCGATTGATGCACGAAAATCAATATGGGCAAGAATAATAATTTTAGCATATTAAATTCGATACTGAATTTTTAGGAAAAGACAAGAAGTCATTAAAAACTTTATGCAATTGGAGGCAATACCCCACCAATTAAATCGGCCAATGCTTCCTTAGTTCTTTTTGCTCCTGATACGATCTGAATACTTCGACCAATACTATTTATGTTCCTTAGGCATTCGATTATGCATTCAGCTAAATCCTCTCTCGGCAAATACCCATGAAACCCAAGATCATCGGCAATTTGAACGCGACCCGTCCCCCTCTCATCTATAAGCGTTCCGGGAGCAATTATAGTGTAATCTAGAGTGGATGATCGCAAGCGGGAATCTGCAACTCCTTTAGCTCGAAGATAATGCTGAATACGAGTTGATTCGCTATTAGGATCCGCACCTATAGCACTAATCATAATAAATCTGGAAACGCCCACTTTCTCGCAATCAGAAATAAGACGAATAGCCGCATTTTGGTCAACATCAGTGGTTTTATCGACTCCAGTATGCCCCCCGGAACCTGCAGTGAAAACAACCGCATCCAAGCCAGGCAAAAACGAGGAAACCCCAAGTTCTAAATCACCCACTACTGAGGGAACCCCCAAAGCTGTAAATTTAGTTTGCTGCGATTTGTCGCGAATTAATGCAACAGGTGAAAACCCTGAAGATTGCCACATTTTACCTGACAATAGAGTTCCGACCTTTCCGTTTGCGCCAACTATTAGAACTTTCACTATAGACCTTGTTACACTTTCGGCCTTTTGATTGCAAGAAATGGATATACAGAATTTGTTCGTCCTTCTTAATTCAATTGCTTAAAGTAAACCCTTTTTATGAACGAACCGGTACGTACACGAATCGCCCCATCTCCTACAGGTAACCCCCATGTGGGAACTGCTTACATGGCATTATTCAACCTTGCTTTTGCTCGAAAAAATAAGGGAAGTATGATTTTGCGAATAGAGGATACTGACCGAAAAAGATCAACCACTGACTCAGAGTCAGCTATTTTAGACTCTCTTCGCTGGTTGGGAATCAATTGGGACGAAGGACCTGACAAGCCAGGCGAATTTGGCCCATACCGGCAAAGCGAACGCTTAGAAATCCATCAATCCGTAGTTAAACGTTTAGTAGAGCAAGGGGATGCTTATCCCTGTTTCTGTACAGCAGAAAGACTGGATAAACTACGCAAAGAGCAGATCGCGAATAAAGAAACCCCTCGCTACGATGGTCATTGCTTAAACTTAAGCATAGAGGAAATAGAAAAAAAGATGGCACGGGGAGATCCCTATGTCATAAGGATGAAGGTACCCACTGAAGGCGAGTGCGTTTTTACCGATGAACTTCGGGGAGAGGTTCGTATTGATTGGAAGCAGATCGACCATCAGGTTCTACAGAAATCGGACGGATACCCAACTTACCATTTGGCCAATGTTGTCGATGATCACATGATGAAAATATCTCATGTAATTCGGGGAGAAGAGTGGATAAGCAGCACGCCAAAACATGTTTTACTTTACCAACAACTCGGATGGAAAGTCCCTGCATTTGCACACCTGCCCCTTCTTCGAAATCCAGATAAATCAAAGCTATCTAAACGGAAAAACCCAACCGGTATATTTTACTACCGCGATGCCGGTTACTTGCCAGAAGCCATGCTTAATTACTTAGGCATGATGGGTTATACCCTACCCGACCAAAGGGAAATATTTTCTGTAGATGAATTAAGTGAAAGTTTTGACATTAAAAGGATGAGTCTTGGTGGCCCCATTTTTGACCTCGCAAAATTAAAATGGCTTAACGGTAGATACCTTAGGGAGAAATTAAGCGAAGATCAAGTTGTCGAAAGGCTTATCCAGTGGAAGCTTAATGCAGCTAAATTTAGAAAAATCCTCCCCCATGCCCTACAGAGGTTGGAAAATTTCTCTGATTTTATACCATTAACCGAATTCCTGTTTAACGAGCATCCTGAAATCACTTTAGAAAATTTAATTGGTAAACTCGACCCCGGGGAAGCAGCAAAATTATTGAAAATTTGCGAATGGGAATTTGAAAAGATTAAGAACTGGCAAAGGGATGAACTATTCATTCTATTTCAAGATATTGCAAAAACAGAGGAAAAGAAACTCAAGGAAATCCTTCCCCTTTTCTTTCAGGCAATGAGTGGAAAAAGTATATCCCTTCCTCTCTTTGATGCCATGAGCATACTCGGACCGGATCTGGTCAGAGTACGGCTTAGGAAAGCCCTTGATCTTCTCAATTCCGAGGGGGTTGGTCTAAGCAAAAAAGGCATTAAAGTACTTGAAAAAGAATACCGGCAAAAATACGGCAATCGAATTGACTGAAATAATTTCAACAATTGATCTCGATAAAATTAACATGAACTCTGAAAATACTGAAGAAAGTCTCGATTTCATACGATCTAGGATAAAAGACGACCAAGACAAAGGGAAAAATGATGGGCGTGTGCACACCCGTTTCCCACCTGAACCAAATGGATACCTTCATTTAGGCCATGCAAAAAGTATTTGCTTAAACTTTGGTATCGCCAGCGAATACAACGGACTTTGCAACCTTAGACTTGACGACACAAACCCTGTTGCTGAAAAGGTTGAATATGCCGAGGCAATCAAAGAGGATCTTAAATGGTTAGGCTTCGACTGGGGAGATCGCCTGTTCCATGCATCCGACTACTTTGATCAACTTTTCCAATGGGCTTTACAACTAATTGAGAGCGGGAAAGCCTTTGTTTGCGATCTGTCTTTTGAGGAAATGAAAAAACTTCGGGGCAATTTAGTTACACCTGGGAAAAACAGTCCATTCAGAAGTCGTACAATCGAGGAAAACTTAGACCTTTTTACGAAAATGAAAAATGGCGACTTTGCTGATGGGGAGAAAACTCTCCGGGCAAAAATAGATATGACTTCTCCAAATCTTAACCTTCGAGATCCAGTCATCTACAGAATCATTCACAATGAACATCCAAAAACCGGTAATAAATGGAAAATTTATCCATCCTATGATTTTGCTCATGGACAATCTGATTCCTTAGAGGGGATAACCCATTCACTTTGCACTCTTGAGTTCGAGCATCATCGTCCACTCTATGATTGGTTCTGTGAAAACTTAAAAATTCATCACCCACAACAAATTGAATTTGCCCGTCTCAATTTGACCTTCACGGTTATGAGCAAGCGAAAAATGCTCAGTCTAGTGAAAGATGGACATGTCAACGGATGGGATGATCCCCGTATGCCTACGCTTCAAGGCATGAGAAGAAGAGGTTTTTCGCCTGAATCCATTAGAGATTTTTGCGAAAGGGTGGGATTGGCAAAAAGAGAAAATGTCATTGAAGTTGAATTACTCGAACATTGCCTTAGACAAGATTTAAATAAAAGGGCTCTAAGAAGGCTTGGAGTTCTAAATCCGCTTAAATTAACTATCGAAAACTATCCTGACAATCAGTCTGAAGAAATTGATGCGGTAAATAATCCTGAAGATGAATCAGCTGGCATTCGAAAAATCCCTTTCTCAGGAGTACTTTACATTGATTATAATGACTTCATGGAAGAACCTCCCAAAAAATATTTCAGACTGGCTCCGGGGAAGGAAGTACGACTTAAATATGCCTATTATGTAACCTGTAAGGAGGTTGTAAAAAATGATGCAGGCGAAATTACGGAGGTAATTTGCAGGTATGACCCGGAATCTCGAGGTGGTGATTCCGCTGACGGGCGAAAAGTTAAAGGAACTATTCAATGGGTCGATGCAAAAACAGCTATCCCTACTAAAGTCCGCCTTTATGACCGGCTCTTTTCTAATCCTCATCCTGAAGAAAATACGAATGAAGGAAACTTTACTGATAACCTGAATCCAAAATCTCTTCAGATTATTGAATCCTGCCTTACTGAACCTAGTCTTCATGAAATGCCTACAGGATCCACCTTTCAATTGGAACGGATTGGGTATTTTTGTAAGGATAAAGATTCCAATATCGAAGGTAAACTTATCTTAAACCGAACGGTTGCCTTGCGAGACAGCTGGAATAAACTAAATAAAAAATAATAATTTCATAATATTTAACAGCATTCTCTCAATGATTCGAGCTTGCCAAGAATGAATTATTGGGAAAAATGATTATTGTTAACCTTATTAACAGCCTAACCAACAGCCCATATCAATCATGAGTAATCAAGATTCACAACCGGACATGAAATTATTTTGGGGGTGCTTTATCGCCCTCATTACTACTGCATTTGCGTTTATAACGAGAGCATTTTTAGTAAATGCCGAGCCCTTTTGGCCTAGCACATTTGGATTAGACCAAGTTCAGGCACAGGAACTTTTCGGTGCAGGTATTTGGCCATTCGCAATTAGTATCATTGTCTTCAGTCTCATAATTGACAATATTGGGTACAGGGCTGCTATGTTTTTCAGTTTTATCTGCTATGCTTTATATGCAGTGCTAGCCTTTCAAGCTTACGGAGTCGTCACAGCGGAAGGACTTTCAGGAGATGCTCTAAAAACCGCACAGGGCGAAGCATATGAACTTTTGTATATGGGCTCGATTATCCTTGGTTTAGGAAACGGTACGGTTGAAGCTTTTATTAATCCTGTTGTTGCAACGATGTTTAAGAAAGACAAAACAAAATGGCTAAATATACTTCATGCGGGATGGCCAGGCGGTCTTGTTCTCGGAGGCATACTTACAATCGCACTGGGTGCACAGGCTGCTGAAGACTGGAGAATACTAATCTACCTTATAGCTATACCGGCCGTTGTTTATTTAATCATGTTGCTCAAAGCAGAATTCCCAGTAAACGAACGCGTTGAGTCAGGAACTTCCTATAAAGAAATGTTAGCGGAATTTGGTGCAATCGGTGCACTAATCGCT
Organism: Opitutales bacterium; assembly: GCA_965660725.1. Taxonomy (GTDB): domain Bacteria; phylum Verrucomicrobiota; class Verrucomicrobiia; order Opitutales; family Seribacteraceae; genus Seribacter. The sequence goes on along the minus strand of CBFIBI010000113.1, from coordinate 1,098 downwards.
GGTTATTTAATCTTTCGTCAGCTTGGAATGGTCTTTTCATGGGAAGATAATTATGTTTATGGTTTAACCGCTGTATCAACCGTTGCCTATGGCTTATATTGTAGATCCCTAGGACGCCCACTACTCATTTTTATGTGCTTAATTATGATTCCATTGGCCACAACTGAACTTGGTACTGATGGTGCAATCTCAGGATTAATGGAGGAACCCATGAAAGAAGCAGGATATAATGGACTTTGGGTTCTTATTTATACATCTGCAATTATGATGGTTTTACGCTTTTGGTTTGCAGGTCCTATCGTTAATAAATTGGGTCCATTAGGCCTCCTAGCAACCTCTGCAGTTCTTGCTATTGCTGGACTTTACTTCTTGAGTACTGCCACTGGTTTAACAATGATTTTCATTTTTGCTACGCTTTATGGTTTTGGAAAAACCTTTTTCTGGCCTACCACATTGGGAGTTGTTGCTGAACAATGCCCCAAAGGCGGTGCTCTCACACTCAACGCAATTGCAGGTATAGGAATGCTCGCAGTTGGGATCTTGGGCGGTCCAGTAATTGGGAAAATGACTGAGGATTCAATTAAAATCTCGGTTGAGGAAGCTACTTCCGCTGAAACTTACAAGTCAATTTCACAGGATAAGACTTATTTCCTAGGAGATTACACAGGAATTGACAGCGAAAAAATTGCCGCCCTTCCTGAAGAAGAAAAGTCTAAGGTTGAGCAAAGCATTCAATCCGGAAAGCAAGGTTCCTTAGCAAGCGTTGCAGTATTTCCATTCTTTATGCTCATCTGCTACATTGTTCTTATTCTATACTTCAAGAATAGAGGCGGGTACAAACCTGTTGAATTGTAATAAAGTTTCACTCATTTAACTTTACAAAAAAAGCCATATCCTTTGGGATGTGGTTTTTTTGTGACTCCATCACTCCCTAAACCTTAATTAACAAAATATCATAATATTATGGCTACAAAAAAACCATTACGTATCGGACTAATTGGCTACGGCTTTATGGGCAGAACCCATTCGAATGCATTTCGAAAAGTACCCAATTTCTTTGATTTAAAATATGAACCTCAACTTGCTGCCGTTTGTGCA
>CBFIBI010000112.1:0-7326 GCA_965660725.1 Opitutales bacterium | reverse complement strand
GGATATGACAATTGCCGAGACCATGAACCGTGGTGACTTAAAACTGGATGCCCCCGGAAACCTAACCCCCGAACAAAGAAAAGTCTGGGATGCCGCTTACAACCCAAAGAATGAGGCACTGAAAAAAGCAAACTTACAGGGAAAAGACTTGGTCCGTTGGAAATACCAAAGATATGTAAAAGATTATCTTCGCTGTATTGCATCGGTGGATGATGGAGTGGGACGCATGCTCGATTACCTAAAAGAAAACGGCTTGGAAAAGGATACCATTGTAATTTATTGTTCTGACCAGGGCTTTTACCTTGGTGAACACGGCTGGTTCGATAAACGCTGGATGTACGAAGAGTCTCTGCGTACTCCCCTTCTCATACGCTGGCCCGGGGTGATCAAGGCAGGCAGTCGAAATAAGGACATCGTATCTCCAGTCGATTTCGCGGGAACTTTTTGCGAAATTGCAGGCATTGATCCCCCAGCCGACCTGCACGGAAGTTCCATGCTGTCTATACTTAAAGGAAAGACCCCAAAAGACTGGCGAAAAAGTTTTTATTATCATTACTACGAATACCCCGGATATCACTGGGTTCGTAGACACTATGGGGTTGCGGATAGACGCTATAAATTGATTCGGTTTTATGAAGATGATGTCGATCAATGGGAACTCTTCGACCTAAAAACCGACCCCAGGGAAATGAAAAGCGTGTACGGGACCGCAAAGTATGCGGTCATTCAAAACCGCTTATTACGACAACTTGCTCTTCATAGACAAAGTCTCGATGTCCCGAAGGAGGATCCTCCCCAATCTGTGGTCAAACGATTACCTCCGCGGACCCGAAAACCTACTGCTCCAGAATGAAACTCTACTTAGTTCTGGTTTTTACCAGCCTTCTTAACCTTTCAACCTTCGCGAAAGATCAGGTTCTCTTTTCCGGATCGGATCTTAATGCATTTGATCTAAGACCAGGATCATGGGAAATTGAAAAAGATGGATCCATGGTTTGCCGGATGGAAAAAATAAAAGATAAAAAAGGAGTTGAACGCCTTAAAGGCATGGGATTCCTATGGACCAAAAAAAAATTCCGCGATTTTTCTCTGAGTCTAGATTACAAATTGTCCGAAGGTGCAAACTCGGGGATTTTTTATCGAAGTAATCCTAAAGATCCCGTTCAGGAAGGTTTTGAAATCCAGTTAATGGATAACGAAGGCTTTCAAAATAAAGCAAAAAAAGAACTTCCCCCAAGAAAATTAAATGCATCTTTTTATGATGGAGTTGCACCCAAGGGAGAGTTCTCCAATCCAGTCGGGCAATGGAATCATGCTGAGCTTATTTGCAAAGGTCCTCAGGTTTCCTTTTCCTTAAACAGCAAACTTGCATTCTCGATTAATTTAGACGACTGGAAGAAAGCCGGTCAAAACCCCGATGGCACAACCAATAAGTTTAAAACTGCCCTCAAGGACCTTCCACGAACTGGGCATATAGGATTCCAAAACCACGGACAAGTCGTTTGGTTTAAAAATATCAAAATCAAAAAACTGTAAATGTACAGGAGGTTGATAATCTCATCTCTTTTGCTTGCTTTTGCATCTTTAAATGCAGTCGAAAAATGGCCACGCTTTCGGGGCAATAACGGCGACGGATATGCAGATTCTAAAATTCCTGCATTATGGAAAGACAATAATTTTAGATGGAAATTCCCCCTGGTGGAAAACGGGCATGGATCGCCATCGGTTTGGAATAATAAAGTATTTCTTAACGCTTCCACAGATAAAGGAAAAACCCGAAAGGTAGTTTGTGTTAATGCAACCACTGGCAAGGAAGAATGGATCCGATCCTATCCCTCCAAAACGCACAAGACCCATCGATTTAACAGCTTTGCCTCAAGCACCCCTGCTCTGGATGCATCCCATGTTTATTCAGTCTGGGGACATGGCACACAACTTATGGTTACCGCACACAACCATGATGGAAAATTAATTTGGGAAAAAGATCTTGGAGGAGTTAAAGGCGGGCACGGCTTTGCCGTTTCCCCCATTGTTTTTGAGGATTTATTAATCGTTCTGAACGATCAGGAAAAAGGGGGAGGTGCACATTACGCACTGAATTGTAAAACCGGAAAAATGAAATGGAAAGTGCCACGAGAAAGTAAAAGGCTAACTTACTCTACCCCTTGTATTTTTACCTCATCAAAAGGTAAAAATGAACTCATTTTCACAAATTGGTGGCTGGGGTTTACAAGTTTGGAACCCAAAACTGGAAAACAACTTTGGGAACTCTCTTTATTCGGGCGCCCCCATTCGGAAAGAGCTATTTCCTCACCGATTGTGGCTGGTGATTTAGTGCTCGGCGTATGCGGATTTACCACGCTTGACAAGCACCTCGTTGCAATTCGCCCAGCATCCGTTTCTCAGTCCGGAAAAGCCGAAGAGGTTTGGAGACTTGAAGATACTATGCCTCATATACCTTCTCCCTTGCTATCGGATAACAGACTATATTTGTGGGCTGACAGTGGTGTAATCACCTGTGTTCGGCCACACAATGGCAAACTGGTATGGAAGGCACGAGTGGAGGGCGTCCGAGATACTTTCTTCGGATCACCCGTTCGTGCAGGTAATAAGATATTCTGCGTCTCGGCTCATGGACAGGTTGTTTCAATAGCCGACAGCGATCAGTTTACACAATTAGGAATAACCGAACTTGGTCAAGTCTGCCGATCAACTCCTGCACTGGCTAACGGAGATTTATATCTTCGCACTGCAGAAAACTTGATCTGTATTAAAGGTGAATTTTAAAATTACTCTCAGTTATTCTGAAAATCAGCCATAATTCGTAAGATTGCACCGGTTGGAATCTTACTCAGATAACTCATTTTAGTCCGCTTAAAATAGAAAAATTTTTCCTTCTTATTGGATTCAACCCAAAAGCATTGCCAGCGTTCTTTGCCCAATTCATTGAGCTTTTTTTCTATCTCTTTCGGCTCTTCTGAACCGAATGATTCCACTTTGTATTCCCAGTCGCCAATATTTTCGATATCTTTAAGCAACCATTCTTTAGATTTATTCGTTAATTTCTTACTATCTCCCAAAGTTTCCTCATACTTCTCTTTTGCTTCCTTGACACCCTTTTCGTAAACTTCCTTGAGTTTTTCGGAATAAGACTGTTCCTTAGCCACTTCTTCGACCTGGCCGTGAATAAATACAGATAGCAATAAGCAAAGAGATAATGTAAAGAGATAGTTCTTGTATTTCATTATTTGAATCTAAGTCCAAGGCTTAAGTTTGGTCAAGCTGTAGTGGCATCGATAAAAATAATATTGATGATTGATTTTAAATGACTGATTACTTTCAATCAAAAGATTAAATTTTAGAAAATATGAAGTTACTTTCGAAAGAAGAGTTAGATACTTACAGCGAAAACGGATACATTGTTGTCCGTAATCTCTTTTCCAAGGATGAAATTGAACTGCTTGGACAAACGGCCAGGGCTGACAACGAAATGGATAGATCATCCACAAAGCGAGATGATGGAGAAGGCAACGCGGTACGTCTGGCACTTTGGAATCATCCTGGCGATGGGATATACGGAATGTTCGCCCGTTGCCGAAGAGTGGTTGACCGCGTAGAAGAAATCCTCAACGACGAAGCTTATCACTATCATTCTAAAATGGTTCTTAAAGATGCCAAAATTGGTGGAGCCTGGGCATGGCATCAGGATTACGGATATTGGTACCAAAATGGGGTGCTTTCCCCAAACCTTTGCAGTGTGATGATTGCCGTGGATCAGGCAACCAAAGAAAACGGTTGCATGCAGGTAATAAAAGGTTCACACAAACTCGGTCGCATAAATCATGTTCTTTCCGGCGATCAAGCCGGAGCTGATATGGAACGCGTTGAAGAAGCAAAGAAAAGGCTTGAGCTCGTCCATGTTACAATGAACTCTGGAGATGCTTTATTCTTTCATTCAAATACATTGCATGCGTCCGATGCAAATGAGTCCGAACATCCACGATGGGCAATGATATGCTGTTACAATGCAGCATCCAATGATCCATATAAGGACTCCCATCACCCGAGGTACACCAAACTGAAAAAAGTTGAGGACGACCAGGTTCTTACCGTTGGCCTTGATCATGTCAATCGTACCAAAACCGAGTTTGCCGATCTTAATCGGGAAGATACCAGTGCAAAAAGTCTCTCTGAAAATCACAACTTATGAATTTGGGTATCATTAGCAGTGCATTTCAACAGGCGGGAGTCAGTACCCAGTCCGGACTCGAACACATTGCCAGAATAGGTTTCGACACAGTGGATATATTTTGTGAAGCCCTCACAATACAAGAGAAGGAAGCTCGACTTATTGAAGATACCTGTAAGCGAAACAACCTACCCATTGTTTCGCTTCCCGTGGTTTCTGCAGGTTTGATTGACTTTAACGACCCGGTTCGGGAATTTCATCTTCAGCGCTGCAAAAAGTTTATTGATCTTTGTGCTCGATTCAAAGCAGATAACCTGCTCCTGGTGCTTGGCGAATATATCTGGCAACGGGAAGTAATCCCACCTGAAGCTCAATGGCAGTGGGCGGTTGAAAACACCAGGAAACTTGGGGACTATGCGGGAGAAAAAGGAATCGAAATTGCATTGGAACTCGAGCCCTTTCGCTTAAGCCTGCTTAACAACCTCAAAGAGATGGTCCGCTTTTTGGATGATTGCAATCATCCACAGGTGAAGGCAAATATTGATATCAGTCACCTCGTGCTTTCTGATGTTTCACCTGCTGAACTTTCCCAGTTAAAAGGACGAGCCGCACATGTTCATATTAGCGACTGCAATGGTAAAGTTCATGGCGATCTTCCGCCCGGTCGCGGAGTGGTTAAATTCATACCTTATTTACAAGCCATCAAGGAATTGGCCATGAAGGGCACCATCGCACTTGAACTTGAATATTCTCCTGATCCGGAAAAGATTGTGGAATGGGTCGAGGAGGCCTATAATCAAACGGATCGCATGATGAGTGAACTCGATCTTCGAGGCTAGAAAGATTGGTGAGTAAATATAAAAATGATTATGGACTGAGTCCCGAAAAATCTTTTGAAAAAATTGCTGCCCCTTCCATTCAATATCTGCCTTCGAAGCCAAAAAATTATAATCCAAAAATTGCTCTTATTGGAACGGGTGGAATCAGCGAATATCATTTAAAGGCCTATCAAAAATGTGGATTCCAGGTCACTGCTCTTGCTAACCGAACATTGGAAAAAGCGAAAACTTTGCGGGATAAATATTTCCCCGAGGCAAGCGTACACAAGAACTATCAGGAAATTCTAAAAGTAGATGAGATTGAAGTAATTGATGTTACTCCTCATCCGTCCGATCGTTTGCCCATACTCTATGACTGTCTAAACGCTGGGAAACATGTGCTTAGTCAAAAGCCTTTTGTACTTGATATTGAGGACGGAAAAAAGCTGGCCGATCTTGCAGACAAGAAGGGAATAAAAATTGCGATTAATCAGAATGGACGCTGGGCTCCTCATTTTAGCTATATGAGAAATGCGATCGGACAAGGACTTATTGGAGAAGTCACATCCCTTGATTTCTCTCTCCAATGGGACCAGACATGGATAATGGGAATTCCAAATTTCGAAAAAATGGATAACCTTATACTTTTTGATTTCGCGATCCATTGGTTTGATATAACCGCTTGCATGATTCAGGATAAAAAACCGATAAGGATTTATTCATCGACAACAAGGCATGCCAAGCAACTCTTTCAACCTCCTGCCTTGGCATCAGTTATAATCGACTATCCTGAGACTCAGGTTCGAATGTCCTTCAATGCTCATTGTACAAAAGGCGAAAAAGATTCTACCACAATCATTGGAACGGAAGGCTCTCTCCGTTCTCATGGTCCCGGGCTGAACGATCAACCTAAAATGGAAATCCATCTTCAAAACGGTTCCACTCATATTCCCCTGCAAGGAAGTTGGTTTGAATCTGGCTTTCAAGGCACAATGTGCGAACTACTCTGCTCCATAGAAGAGAATCGAAACCCCTACCATAGTGCCCGCAATAATTTAAAAACCTTGGAACTATGCTTTGCTGCAGATAATAGTGTAAAATTAGGTAAGCCTGTAATCTTTTCCCAAAATGAGTAAAGCTTGTTGACTGGAATTATTTTTTTACCCGGGAATATCGAATTGAAAAAGATATTCTAATCAAAGAATTATGATGCTTATTCCTTCTCTTTTGATTGATTGCCAAATAGGCTAACCAGGATTACAAAAAAACAAAGGGTAAGATTAAAGAGCGGAATCTGCAAAGGAGAAGGTAAGGAATAAATAATCGCCGTCCCCGGAATCCAAACCATCCAAGTGGAAATGGTAAAAATCAAAATTAAGTCGAAAATTTCTGGCCAACTTTTTTCTGCCTTAAATCGCTTTAACGAAAAACCCACATCCATCCATGCATAGAAAATTGCCGTGACTGGGGTTGCCCAAAAAACACAATACACAAACTGGTCCACCAAAACTTTCGAAGCTATGGTACGCCAATCCACACCAGATCCAAAAATCATTGCCTGTAATCGATAAAATGCATCCACATCAATGCCACGAAAAGCCCAGTAAATAACAAAAATAAAACCGTAAAGCAGAGGACTTCCCCTCCCCCCCCGTCCCGTCAGGTTCATGAATACGAAGGGAAGCAATCCACCAAACAAGGCAGTCGAAAAAGCAGAATACGCATAACCATAATCCTGTTTCCAGGTAATGATCTGTAAAAATAAAGGCCTTGCAGATTCCACCAGATAGTAGGTTCCGACTAAGCCAAGCCCCAGGATCCATAGTATTAAACCGGGTACAAAGTTTTGCTTCAATCCTTGACAAATTCTTGCCGGTAAATGCCTGTTCGAGACCCACTTGAAAATATCATGCATTATTTTTAATACAAAAAAAATGACAGGCTATCGATTCTTAAAGTGTTATTTAATAAAGCATATTATATGAAATCTTAACCCTTAAAAGATAAAATCGCTGAATTGAAAAATGCGCTGGAAACGTGGCGAGAGTGAGTGGTGCTTCCAATGATGCACAAAAGGAAATGAAAAATAACGAGTTTCCATATTTTTTTGGTAACAAATGCTATCCTTGATTCATTATTTATATTAAAGGTGTCACAACTTGAATGAATCCTCTAAAACTCGTATCTTTTTATTTTGTTTGATCATTCTTTCCGTTCTTGCACTAAAGGTAGTCATTAATTTTAATAATAATTCACATACAAATCCTTCCTGCCCATGAATATTTATGTACATAAAGACGGGACTCAATACGGTCCCTA
>CBFIBI010000111.1:0-7577 GCA_965660725.1 Opitutales bacterium | reverse complement strand
AACTTCCTTTTGGAGAAAGGGTTGTAGTTTTATGAGTTTAATTGGCTAGTCTTTCAGAATTTTTTGATCAGCAGGAGCTTTTCCATGTAGGTAAAAAGTAAAATCAAGAAAAGGAATAACATATTTCTCCGTGATATAAGGGGGCATAGAATGTTTTCCTTTATCAAGAGTAATAAGCGTACTTTTTACACCTTTTTTTTGTAGTGCCTGATGAAATAAATAGGATTGATGAAAAGGGACTAGTGGATCATCAGTACCATGAAAATGGATAAAGCTAACATGGTTTTTGGCAGCATGATAAAGAGGAGATGCATTTCGGGTTTTATTTTTGAATTTTTGGATGGGGAATCCCATTAATTCACTTTCAGGAGAGTTTGGAGCGTTGTGATCTATTTTGCTTGGGTAGTCGTTCATTTGAAGAATAGCACTTGGACCGTAGTAATTAATAACTGCCTGAACTTGACTTGATTGATTAAGATGATTACCCAACTTCCCTTCGAATTCTTTCTTGTCTCCAGTGGTACCGAGCATTGAGGCCAGGTGCCCACCAGCAGAGGAACCCCAAATGGCTATTTTATTTGCATTATACCCAAACTTTTTTGAGCTTGCTTTCAACCAACGAATGGCTGCCTTGCAGTCATGTATTTGAGCGGGCCAAATGGCTTCCCCGCTTAGTCGATAGCCAATTGCTGCCCCAGCGTACCTACCAGTTTTGACAATTTCAGGGATTCGGTTTGGAGAGTGCCCCGTTTTTTTATCTCCGTTTTTCCACCCTCCACCATGAATCCAAATGACGAGGGGGAGCAATTTTTCGGGATTCTGGTTTGTAGCTAGAATTAGATCTAGAGTTTGGCGAGGGTTTTTCGAGCCAGCATAGGCGAGGTCATGGTGAATGGTAATTGTCTTTTTCTCAGTAATTTCTTCTTTATGGGAAAGAAAAGTGAGATGCTCTTCGATTGAAATTGACTGGTTTTTATTTAGGTCGACTTTATCAAAGTTCTTTTGTGCAAAAGAAGGTAATTCGATGAATGTTAACGAACCGTCATTATTCTTGTCCCATTTTTCGAACAATTTTATTCCTTTCGTAAATTGGTTTTCTGCCAGCACAATTGCATGAATCCCCAAAAAGAAAGTCAGGTATGATATAAAACGCTTCATTAAAAATAATGGAGCGTGTTTTTCAAAACGGGTATAGGAATTAGTTAACCGATAAAATGTTCTGCAACATTTTCATGAAAAGAGGAAAGTCAAATTTTTCGGCCTCTTCGACATCTGCATCTGGCCATTTTGGCAAATCGCTGAGTACTGTATTTTTTCCAATGGCTAAGTCGGAGAGAGCAAAGTGTCCCACACGAACGCCTGAGAGATTCTTTCCGATTCCCATCTTGATTACAATCTGAGTGGCTTCTGGATCCTCTGGATTAATAAGTGAGAGTGGATACTCCGTTCCTCCTTTCACCGTCTTAGCCGGTGAAATCCATAAACCCTTACTTGAAAGTAAATAGTTGAGGAGTACTTCTCTTCCTTTTGTTGTACCAAGATATGGGTTGTCTAGAGCTCGGTTTCCTTCATTAAAAAGTACATCTTGTGATGAAGAAAAGTTTAAATTGAAAGTATACGAAAACCCACCAGTCTCCACATCTCTTTTTACATCTATTTGAGGAATTGGAAAAACACCCGACGAATTGAACGAGATAGAAGTATCAAGGGCAGATGAAAAGAGTCGGGATTTCCCCTCTAAAGTTTGATATGCGAAAAAGGGCTTCCCATCTGTATTTATGTGAATTTCTAACAATTTTTTCTCTTCAGAGATACCAACTAACGCTTCTTTTTTCTTACCTTCCTTATCGATCCATTCAAGGCGTGCAAAAAAACTGTTTCCTTCTCTGTCCATCTGGTTGAATGCATAACCCAAAGCTTCTAGTAAAAGTTTTTTTCTGTTTTCTTTAAATTGAATCCCGTTTGCAAATGAACGGGCGGTTTCCCCCCATTTCTTTAATTGTGAATTATTTGAATTCGCTGGAATCTTAGACAATGTTTTTATGGCAAGCTCATCATTTTCATCAAGGTAGTGTGCCAACCCTAAAAATGTTTGTACATCTTCCTGCTTAGCAATTTTAGTTGGCAACGAAGCAATTGATAGAAGTGCTTTTTCGATATTTCTAGGTTTGCCGAAAAGAGCTTGTTTGAGCTGAATTATTTTGATTTCATCTGAATTTTTTTGGTCTTCACTAAGTTGAGCGAGGTAATATGCAGTTGTAAATTCTGCGTCCTGTCCAGAGTACTTACTGAGTGAGGAAAGCTTTTCGGTAATATCTTTTTCGGATAAAACAATTTTTGCAATTTTGGCAAAGCCGTTACTTTTTTCAGATTCTATTTTGAGTGCCTTTGATGCACTCGATTCTATTTCAGTAACTTCTGCTTTTTGTGCCAGAAGGAATGCTCGTAAACGCAGTGATGAATCGGCAAGAAATTTTGGACCTTGAATCCGGGCAATCATTAGCAGTGCCCGGCAATAATTAACAGCGAAATCCTTGCTTTTTAAATTACCAAATGTGGCTTTTGCCACAAGTATTTGAGTGAGTACTTTAGATTCCTTTTCAAATGAAGATATAAAGTGCATCGTGGGAAGACTTTGCGGGTAATTAAAAAGAAGTTGGGAGGTAGCGTTATTTAAGTCCTCAATTTCACGCGATGCTTTCGCTACCATCAGGTAATCAAACGCAACACGTGGTGCTTCTATTGCATCTGGTTTATCGGTTAAAAACTTCTTTGCATCTTTGAGAAATCCTTCAGCATTTGATTTCTTAAGATAATCTTCATAAAAAGGTATGCGTTCATCTTGTGCATTGAGCAACGATATCGCAAAAAATAAGGGGAATAATAGAATATAAACTAGATTTGAAAATCTCATAGATGATTTGTCTTGGAAGGAGTAGACTCTGTCAATTAAAAGAAGGCTACAGGGACGATAATGCCTCTTTAATATACTCAAGTGTTAAAGAAATGTCATCTTTTTGGTGAGCAGTGCTTAGAAAGCAAGTTTCATATGATGATGGGGGCAGATAGACTCCTCTTTTGAGGCAATACTGAAAAAGATGTTTGAAATGATTGCCATTTGATTCGAGAGCTTGTTCATAATTGCGAATCGGTTCATCGTTGAAAAAGATACAATACATAGAACCAACCTGAGGTACTTGTAATGGAATAGAGTAATCTTGAGCTATGCTTCTAATACCAGATGCAAGTTCTTGACCGAGTGATTCAAGAATATCGTATGGTTTGCTTTCTTTTAATAATTTGAGAGATGCGATTCCGGCTGCCATGGCAAGCGGATTCCCACTTAGTGTACCCGCTTGGTAAACTGGTCCGATTGGTGCAAGGAAGTCCATTATCTCAGCTTTTCCACCAAAAGCACCAACGGGAAGGCCTCCTCCTATTATTTTACCCATTGCAGTAAGATCAGGCGTAACTCCTATTTTTTCCTGAACTCCACCAAGAGAGATTCTGAAACCAGTCATGACTTCATCAAAAATAAGTACGCAATTATGCTCGGTACATAATTTTCGTAATCCTTCGAGGTATCCAGATTCTGGAAGAATAAAACCACAATTTGCAGGGAAGGGTTCTACTATAAGCGCAGCAATTCCCTCCTCAGTCTGTTCAAATGTTTTTTTTACTGCATCTAAATCATTAAATGGAAGAACCATTGTCTCCTTTGCAAAACTTTCCGGAATACCTGCACTGTCGGGATTACCAAAGGTAAGAGCACCTGATCCAGCCTTGACCAAAAGACTGTCCACATGACCATGGTAACAGCCTGCAAATTTTATAATTTTTGATTTTCCCGTGTACCCACGGGCGAGTCGAATACAAGACATTGTGGCTTCTGTCCCACTATTACACATTCTGACTTTTTCAACTGATGGGACAATCTCTACAAGGAGTTCAGCCATTTCCACTTCATCAGGTCCGGGCGTTCCAAAACTGGTACCTCTCTGGAGAGCAATGGAGATAGCTTCTCTTACGATTGGGTGATCATGTCCATGAATTGCAGGGCCCCAAGTGCAAACATAATCAATGAGTTCTATATTATCTGCAGTGGTCAGCCGTGCACCATTTGCTTTCTTGGTAAAAAAGGGAGTTCCGCCAACTGAGCGAAAGGCCCTTACTGGAGAATTTACCCCACCGGGGATAATTTTTTTTGCTTTTTCAAAAAGTTCCTGAGATTGATTCATAAATAATTTTTAATTTGGGTATTTTTGTACAATGGGGATTCTCCGCCCAACTCCGAATGCAAGAGGGGTTGTTTTGATTCCAGGAGCAGCCTGGTTTCTTTTGTATTCGTTTATATCAACAAGCCGAGTAATTTTTTGAACGATTTCTTTGTCAAATCCATTATTAACGATCGTTTCAATTGATTTTCCTTCTTCAACATAGGATTGAAGAATCGCATCTAAGATATCATATTCGGGCAGGGAATCACTGTCTTTTTGATCGGGTCGCAGTTCAGCCGAAGGAGGTTTTTTAATGGTGTTTACCGGGATAACAATTTGATCTTGGTTCAAATGCCTAGCGAGTTTAAAAACCTGAGTTTTGGGAACATCTGAAATAACTGCCAACCCACCGCACATATCCCCGTAAAGCGTACAATAGCCTACTGCGAGTTCACTTTTATTTCCTGTAGTTAAAAGAAGTGCACCCAGTTTATTGGAGACCGCCATGAGGAGAAGTCCCCGGGAACGGGCCTGTATGTTTTCTTCGGTTACATCCGTGGCTCGGTTTGCAAAAATGGGTCGGAGTTCTGAGTTGGCGGAATCAACAATACTTTGAATGGGCAGGGTATGATAGGTAATGCCTAAATTTTCAGCCAACTCGGCAGCATCATTCTTGCTATGTTTACTGGAAATAGAAGAAGGCAGGCTTACGCCGATGATATTTTCACTGCCTAAAGCTTCGACGGCAATAGCAGCTGTTACCGCGGAATCGATTCCTCCACTTAAACCAATTAAACCTTTAGAAAACCCGCTTTTGTGAGCATAGTCCCGTACTCCTAAGACAAGTGCTTTCCTTAGGCTTTCCATGGAAATATCGGGAGAATAAGGTGATTCATTTATATCATTCAAGTCATGGACTTCTATTCTTTCCTTAAATGAATCGGATATGAAAACGAGGTCCCCTAGACTATTAACTGACATAGACATTCCGTCAAAAACGAGTTCATCATTTCCACCGACTGCATTCAGGTAAACGATGGGGCAATCGCATTTTTTTGCCACTTCGCCCAATAATTCGATGCGGTGTCTATCTTTGTTGATGTGCCAGGGACTCGCTGATAAATTTAGTAATAAATCAGGTTTTTGTCTGGCAATTTCATCAATAGGATCCGACGCGTATTCACCTTGTCGAATATTCCAAATGTCTTCACAAATCGTAACCGCAATATTTTTATCTTTGTATTGAATGAAAAAGTCTTTTTCTCCAGGTTTGAAATAACGGGTTTCGTCAAAAACATCATAAGTGGGGAGCAGACGTTTATGAAAAGTTTGTTTAACCGTACCATCTTCACACCATGCTGCGGCGTTGTAAAAAAATTGTTTTTGAGCATTTGTGTTTTTCTCAGGGAAACCGATGACGGCGGGAACAGGACCCGTCGATACTGCAAAGACTTGCAGGGCATCCTTCAGGTCATCACCAAATTTCTCTTTGAGAAGAAGGTCACGTGGGGGATAACCGCAAAGGAATAATTCAGGGTAAACAATGAGGTCTACTCCTTGCCCGATAAGTTGTTCATAGGCATCCATAGCAAGGGCAAGGTTGCCAGTCACATCTCCAACGGTTGGATTCAATTGTGCAATCCCAATTCTCATCCTGTTGCCATGGTTTGAAAAGACGTCATAAAAGAATCTATTATGCAAAATTTTGTCGAAAAAGCGAACAAGAAGGGTTCTTTTCCCTTTATTCTTGGCTCCAGTTCTCCACGTCGCAGGGAATTATTAAGTAAGATAACTTCTGATTTTTCAATTTCAATTTCGGCTGAGGATGAAGTGGATTTTCATCCCGATGGTCCATTGGAACTTGTTCAAGAAAATGCTCGATTAAAGGCGAGTTCTGTGGCCAATGATTATCCTGAAAGTTGGGTTTTGGGTGCAGATACTCTGGTTGCACTGGATAATCGAGTTTTAGGAAAGCCTGAAAGCATGTATGACGCTTTCAGTATGTTACGGATGCTGAGCGGGAAAACCCATGAAGTAAGTACAGGTTTGTGCTTGATCAATCGGACCAAAAATTATGAAGAGAGAAAAGTAGACACCAGCAAAGTGACTTTTAAGAAATTAGACGATTTAACTATTAAAAATTATTTCTTGGATGTGAATCCTTTGGATAAGGCTGGCGGATACGCCATACAAACTCGATCTGATTTGATAATCGAAGATTGTCAAGGATCGCGTTCAAATGTGATTGGCTTACCTTTAGAGTTACTCACAGAATGGTTAAGGGAGGTAGGTATTATCTAAAAAAAGAAGAAATATTATTTTTGAGTATAAGAAAGCAAAAGTGTTGTAGGATCTTTGATTATTTATTTGAGCGTTCCAACTCTGCTTTTACACGAAGCCCATCATTCTCAAAGTTGATCCCAAAGTCGACATGATTCCACTTGCCTAAAACGCTGAAATTCACTGGGAGTTCTGGTTTCCCTGGATGCCCAAATACGGTAGATTCGTAGGTTTTAAATTCTTGATTCCAAATGTATTTCCCGCCTCCTGGGCAGAGTAATTGAGTATGCCACACTTTTTGATGATAAGCGAGGGGAGCTTTCTTATTTAAGTAAATACGCCATTCATTAAGGGCATGTAGGTTATTCCATGACTTTCTTTGTAATTCATTAATTGTGTTTTGGCTCCTTGAAAGATCGAAAATATGAGGAATTGGTTTTGAGGCTTGAAAGGCAGAACTCATACCGCTCCAGTTTCCTTTGGTAAGTGATGCATTTTCATCTCTTCGAAGAATATTTCGTTCAATTGCATTTTGAATGATCTCCTCGCTAAGACTTATGGTGAACATTTGTGGGGCAGGAACATAATATAGAGCAATGGGGGCTGAGCCTTCTTTAATCAAGTCATCCTCAAGTCCTTTTCCCGGTGCAATTTTGACATAACCTTGCCCTTTATGAGTGTGGTTGCTCCAAATGGTCATTCCGGGAGCAGTCTGTTCGATCCATGCCCGTAATCCTGCTAAGAATGCTGTAAGTTTAAACGGGTTACGCACTTCCACATTCATGCCTAGTGGAATCCGTCCCAGGTTTTTTTCAGAAAAATCTTCCAATCCTTTCATGCCCTTTTTAAGAAAAGCTTTTTGCATATCCTCGAAAAAAGGAGATTCGTCCATGTAGAAGGAAAGCGATTCGCCCACCCAACTAAATGCACCTACGCCAAGAGAGGGAGCCATGATTGCGGCAAAATTACTTGCCTGCTTGAACCGGGGAGAATTCATATCGAGTGCGCTCACCCAGTGAAGCACAGTCTCAGGGTGAGGGTCTCCAGATTCGGGTTTTAACTTTACTTCGCCAACCGTTT
>CBFIBI010000110.1:0-7630 GCA_965660725.1 Opitutales bacterium | reverse complement strand
TGGCGAGTATATTGTCGGGGTTAATTGGTATAAGTAAATCTGGGCTGATTGGCCAAATGGGCTGACCGCACTCTTCCATGCATTGAAAATGCATAAGGGAACCATGGCATTCCATAATCTGTTTTTCAGAAAAACCGGTTTTTTGAAAATGACTGTCCACATTCGAAGTAAATACAAATATCGGAATTTTTTCCTGATAAGATTTTTTGAGTAAGATATTAAATCCTTTGTGCGGTTTGGTTTTTTTATAAAGATTAAGTCTGTGTCCATAAAAGCCCCATGCGAGCCGCGGATTTTCAATAAACCAATGTGGATTGGCTATTTCCTCAAATTCTATCCCCATCTTTTCCAATGGGGGATAGGCTTTCCAAAAGCCGTTCTTTCCTCGGAAATCGGGCAGACCAGAATCTACCCCCATACCTGCACCAGCACCTATCAGAATAGTTTCAGCAGATTGCCATGCTTCCTTTGCTCTATTGATGATCTTTGTGTTTACTTGATTAATAAATCTTTTTGCTTGGAGTTTTTTTTCTTTGAAGAAGTCTCTTGATAATTATTTGTTATGGAATCGCTATTAAAATAATTTGAAACACATTTTTCACTGTTTTGTCACGATTTTCTTTCTCATTTTAATGGGAACCTTTGGATGTGTTCAAGTCTCACAACCAAAAGCATACTCTCAAGATTCTGGGAATGGGGATACTTTGCTATTTCCTGAGTTTGCTCAACCTCAAGTAATTGCAACACCAGATAACTTGGGGGGAGGTTTGGCATTTTCTCTCGAGGGTGATATTTATGTAGCAAATTTTAAAAAAGAGGGACAAATCGGAAGATTTAATCCCAATCAAAATGGGTCCGTGGAAATATTTATAGATTTGACGGAATGGGTTTCCACAGTTGGTGAATCCTCAGTTCGGGCAGAAGGTTTGCGAGTAGACAAAGAGGATCGGTTATTGGTTGCAGATGCTGGGACTGGAAAACTACTTAGAATCTCCCCTACTGCTAATAAGCTTGAAGTTTTGGCTGATTCTTACGATGGCTATCGATTTGAATCGGTTAAGGATTTAGCGATTGCTCCAAATGGTGACCTTTTTGTAAGTTCACCTTATTCGGGTACAATTTATCGGATTAGGCCTGATATCGGGTATGTTGGTATTTTAAATGACGATTTGGTTCGAGTCGAAGGCTTAGCGATTAGTCCAGATGGTAAGCAATTAATTGCTGCTGAACCCGACGCATCCAGGGTGGTCGTATACAATATTCCTGAAGACTTAATACTGGTTGATTCTTGGACTCTGGTTGATTTTTCACCTTCTGGCGTTGAGCCCCGTGGGGTTGCATTTGACGATCAGGGCCGATTATTTTTGGCACTTGGCAATCTCAATGAGGTGCGTGCATTTGATTTGAGTCTTGGTGTTGAGATTGCCAGATATGATGTAGGTGAAGAAGCCGAAAGTATTATTTTTCGCAATGGCTCAATTTATGTGCTGGGTGGCGGGAAAATTATCAAGGTTCAATTGCGTGACTGAACTAATTCAGTGCTTTTTACCCAAAAGCCATAAAAGGTTTTTCACAACAAATTTAGATTGGTAATAACTTCTCTTTGACTTGAGATTTTAGGTGCTCAGTCTCAGGTGATAAGATTTTAATTTTTATTAAGTATGGACGAAGACTTTTTGCACCTCTTTGATGAGTCCCCTGCTTTGCGTTTGATGCGAGGCCGACTGGGTTCATTCGTTGCCGGTTTCTTTTTTAAAACCTTTAAACACTGGGGCGTGGTGGAAGCTTCTGAGGAAGAACTGACCGCCACCTTATCAGAACACATAGAGCAAATGCGTGAGCTCGAAGATTTTGATGCTCCCAAACGTTTGCCCCAGGAATATTTGGATGAATGGTGTGATGAAGATCACAGATACCTTACAAAAACCTACAATGAGGATCGAGAAGAGTATGTGTTTCGTTTAACAAGGCATTCAGAAAAGGTCCTTAGTTGGTTACAGGATTTGCTAGCAATGCAACATCGTGGTTACGCCACGACAGAATCACGTTTTAATCGTATAATGCTTGAGATGCAAAATTTGTCACAAGGGGTAAATGCTGACCCAGAAGCTCGCATTCGTGAATTGGTACGAAAAAGAGAGGGGATTGACGAAGAAATTCGTAAGATTCAGGAAACCGGCGAAGCACCGATTTTTGGGGAAGATGTAATTCGTGATCAAGTTTATGATCTTTCTGATTTAGTTGAACATTTTCTATCAGATTTTCGTGCAATTGAGGAATTTTTTAAGGATCATGCCCGGGAAATTTCAAAACTTTATGCCCAAGGTATTGCATCCAAGGGAGATATTGTTGAACATGTTTTGGACTCAGATGAGGAATTGCGTGGATGTGATCAAGGAAAAAGCTATTTCGGGTTCCGTTCCATGATGACCAATCCCGCGTTGGCTAGAAAACTGAGAGGTTTGGCTGAACAAACTTCGGATATTGCAAGGAAACGTGGTTTAGATCCGAGTAAAGTTTTCTCGAATTTGGGGGAGCGCCTATTCGGAGAAGCTACTGCAGCTCACGGTGCTTATGGACGGATAAGTCGTAAGCTTAGGCAAGTGGTTGGAGATCATGCAGGAGGTTCGGGTAGGCAAATTCGAAAGACTTTAACATCAATTCGACAACAGGCTTTTCAATTGCGAGATAACCCTCCAGAGGAATGGGACTTCGAAATTGATATTAGACCTCAATTTTTTGCTTTAATGGAAGCAGAATTTTGGGAACCAAAGGCAGTTGAACCATTTGGTAAAGTTTCCAAAGCTAGCCCGGATGATTCCCAGTGGATGAATGAAATACTTCAGTCAGTTGGTGAACCCCTTGACCTGGTAAAGTTTCGCGATCGTGTGGATGAAGTGCTTGTGGAAAATGATAAAATCAGCCTGACTGAAATGGTGGATAAATACCCCCTGGAGAGGGGTATTGTGGATGTTGTCTGCTATCGCGTTATTGCGGGTGAGGATAGTCGACACGAAATTTGTTCGGATGAAATTATCAGTATTGATCTAAACCGACCTGCACAGCCTCGATATGTCGAGGTGGAACAACTTCTTTTTCAACGCTAAATTATTATGAATCCAGCTATTACTCATCGACATGTTATTATTCGTTTATTAAACGGTCCTATTTATCAAGAAGACTTAGATTTGTGGGGGCGATTAGGAGCAGAATGGGAAAAAATAAAATCTCATTTTCTTGAAATGGGAATGGAGGTCGCTCGTGATGATTCTGCGGGTTATGCATTTGTTCGTCAACGAGATGAATTGGATGAATCCGATGAGGAATCATGGGACGATGGTTCGGAGGCACCTTTACCCAGAGTGTTAAGGCGTACTCGTTTGTCTTATCATCAAACCATTTTTATGGTTCTGTTGCGTGAGGAATTGATGAGATTTGAGCAAAACCAAGAAGACGGGGATCATCTTTATCGAACAGCTATTGATTTGCGTGAAACAATGACTCCGTATTATCCAGAATTGCATGATGAGAAGAAAATTCATCGTCAAATTTCTGCTTTAGTCACAAAATTCGAAGAATGGGGAATTTTGAAAAGAGTAAGAGATAAAGACGGCGGGCTTTATCGAGTTGAACGTATCATCAAAGCAAAATTACCTCCGGAGAAATTAGCTGAGGTCCGCGAACAAATTAAAAGAAGAACACCAGACTTAGATGAGGAAATGGAGGAAGAAGATGTTTGAATCACAACTGGAACTTGAATTCTCACCGGATAAGTCAACAGCCGGTTACCGACTGCATGAGCTTTCAGTTTTAAACTGGGGAACCTTCCATAATGAAGTATATACAATGCGCCCAGATGGACGTACTTCCATGGTTACCGGTCGCAACGGTTCGGGTAAGTCGACGATCGTGGATGCTCTCCTCACTTTGCTTGTTCCTAACCGGGTTCGCAATTATAATGTCGCATCCAGTCAGGCGGGTAGTCGTGAACGTAATGAGCGGGATTATGTACTGGGTGCCTATTCTGAAATTCATGATGCAGCAACTGGGCAGGGCCGAAAAGAAACTTTGCGAAAACCAGGAGAATCCTACACTGTTTTACTAGCTCATTTTTACAATGAGGCTTACAAAACGGATGTCTCTATTGCTCAGGTATTATGGTGCCTACCTGGCGGCAAGGTGGATAAAGTTTACATCGTTGACAAACGCAAACTTTCAATAGATGGGGATTTTAATGAACTTGGAGATGTCGATAATATACGACGCATTATCAAGGAGCGTAATTTAACCGTTTTTGATTCGTTTACTGCATATCATAAAAAGTTTGAATCTATGCTTTTTATGGATACCGACCTAGGGAATAGATCTCCCATGTCAATTTT
Source organism: Opitutales bacterium (assembly GCA_965660725.1). Lineage (GTDB taxonomy): Bacteria > Verrucomicrobiota > Verrucomicrobiia > Opitutales > Seribacteraceae > Seribacter. The sequence goes on along the minus strand of CBFIBI010000110.1, from coordinate 3,248 downwards.
TAATCAAGCTGTATGTATCAAGGATGTTAAAGACTTAACTCAGTTTATTCGTGAGCACATGCTGGATGATGGCGGTTCCAAAGAAAAATTAGTCGCTTTACAGGAGCGGTTCGATGATCTGAGAAGTACTCATCGAAGAATTGAAACAGCATCTTATCAACTTGAACAATTGGATGGCATACGCGAAACTCACCAATCTTTTCAAAAAGCAAATGAAGAGAGAACTCATGCCGAAGAAATTCGAAACTCGATAGAACCCTACTATGCACAAGCTGAATTAGACAGGCGTGTAGAATGGGTTACCGAGTTGAAACATCAGGAAGAAGCCGAGCGTGCTCGCCTAAAAAGTGCCCGAAGTGAAGTGGATCGTTTGAGAGAAAAATTAAATCATTTAGAGCGAGCATTGGCAGATAGCGATGAGAATCGTCGATTAGAGCAGGTTGGAGCTGAGATGGATCGATTACGTGACAAACGTGAAGTGGTTTCGAAGCGAGCTGCCACATTTGAGAGGCACATGGGCTCTTGGGAAAAGGGCTTTTCGGTTAGGGAGGAAGAGGATTTTCTAAGTTTGCGTAGAGAATTAGACACCCAATTACCAAGGATTGAGGCAAAGGTAGCTGAGTTGGATGAGAAGATACCTGAGATTTCTTATCTACTCAAAAAAGCAAAAGAAAAAGTGGAAAGTTTGGAAAATGAAAGACGGTATCTTTTGGAAGCTAATTCCAATATTCCATCGGAGATCGCCCGTTTGCGTACTGGATTAGCAACTGCACTTGACCGGGATTCTAAAGAGTTACCTTTCGTTGGTGAATTGATTCAGGTTGTTCCAGATGAGGTTAAGTGGACTGGACCGATTGAAAGGCTTTTACGTTCCTTCTCTTTGACTGTGGTTGTACCGCAAAAGCTTTCTGCAGAAGCTGAAGCTTTTCTCGAACTTAATCATTTGGGAGAGAAGTTATCTTTTATTTGCCCGCAAAGTGATCGTAAAAATCCGAAATTACATGACGATTCTGTTGTAGCAAAATTATCTCTTCGACCAGAAATGGAGAAGGTTCGGCAAACTTGGTTGCGATCCGAGTTAGCAGATAGATTTCCTCATATTTGCAGAGAGGAAAGAGATGATGAATTTATGAAGAATCCTTATGCGTTAACTTTGGAGGGATTAGTTAAAAGCGATGGCTCTCTTCGAGAAAAAGATGATTTTCGGTTCTTGGATGATGCAACTAGTTGGGTTTTAGGCTGGGATGTGAGTCCAAAGCAAAGAACATTAGATGATTCTCTTATAAAGTGGCGAGAAGATCTTGATAATTCAGGTCGGGCTATGCGTGAGGCTGAGTCGGAGCGCCAGTCATTACGAGCCAAACTTAGAGCTGGTGCCCAATTGCAGGCATGTGCCAATGAATTTTCTGACATTGATCAAATTGGTCTGGGTACCCGAATTGCGGACCTTGAAGAAGAGGAACGTGTTATTGTTGGTGGTTCAGATGTACTTAAAAAATTAAAAGAAGATCGGGATTTAGCATCTGAAAAGCTCGAAGAGAGCCAAAATACACGTGATGAGGTTTTACAGCGAATCGGTGGAGTGGAAGCTCGTGCCGAAAGGAATGAAACTAGAATGACTTCTTTACGGTCTTTACTTGTTAAAAGCATGGACGAATTTATTGAGGAATCTGTAGGCGAAGGGGATTCAGAAGAGGAAGATCGGGAATCTGCTGAAGAGCGTAGGGAGATTCTTTTTAAGGAAATTGCCAAGGAATTTGGGGAACCACCCGAAAAGCCTGATGACATTGAAGAGTCAGCACGATTGGCAACCCACAAATTAGATTCCAAAATTAACAAACTTGAGTCCGGCTTGGATAAATTCAGGGATAAGAATGTGGCTGCTATGCAACGCTTTATCGCAGATGCAAAAAATCAGGCTTTTCGCGATGAAATCACACTAGACTTAGAAGATGGGTATAATGATTTAACTTACTCATCTTTTGAAGAAATTCGACGGCAGATTGAAGAAGAGGACTTGTCTAAGAACCGCTTGCGTTTTGAGGAACTCCTTAGAGTACAGGTTCCCGAGGAAGTGTCTGGTTTTAGTGAAGCATTGGAATCCCATCGTGATCGAATAAGAAAACGGATTAATGAGTTAAATGAGCATCTTTCTCGGGTCACATTCGATCGTAAAGAAGAGACTTATATCCAACTTAAATTTGAGGATGCAGGTGATGACGGGGTTCGGAAATTTAAAAAACTCCGCCGACATGCATTAGAAGGTGATTTGGAAGCGGATGACGAGGACGAACGTCGACGCGAACGTTATCATCGAGTCGAACAGTTTCTTGCTGAGCTTGAGCAGGATATGAATTGGACTCAACGGGTGATAGATGTCCGTAACTGGTTTAAATTCCGTGCGGATGAATTTTACAAAGATGAGGACACCCTTCGACAGAGCTATAGTGGAGCTGCGGGCAAATCAGGTGGTGAAAAGAACAGGTTGGCTTCAACGATATTAGCTACAGCTATTGCATATCAGTATGGTATAGATGTGGGAGGCAAACAAACCGAGACATTTCGTTTGGTCGCAGTAGATGAGATGTTCAGTAAAACGGATGATGAATTCTCTCAATACTTGCTGGATTTATTTAAGGAGTTTCATTTACAGCTACTTATTGTTCAACCATTGGATGCTAAGATCCATGTAGTACAGAAATATGTTGAAAGATATCATGTTGTGGAACGCCGTGATGGGCTATCTTTTGTTGGAGACTTAAGTGTGCGGGAGTATCTCGGCGAACAACTTGAAGAGGATATTACCGATGAGCAAGACATAGAAGACGAAACTGTTGAGACTGAGTCCTGATCCCCGGCGTAAAATGAAAAGTTCCCCGAATCCTTCCCGTTATGACGGTCGAATGCCATACAGGAAATGTGGGCGTTGGGGATTGAAATTACCTTCTATTACTCTTGGGTGCTGGCATAACTTTGGGGGCGATACCCCCACCAAGAATCAGAAAGACATGATTTTTACTGCCTTTGACGAAGGAATTACTCATTTTGATTTGGCAAACAACTACGGACCTCCTTATGGATCCGCGGAAATCAATGTGGGTAAAATCTTGAAGAATTTACCCAGAGATGAAATTCTGATCACCAGTAAAGCCGGGTATGATATGTGGCCTGGTCCTTATGGCGAGTGGGGTTCAAGAAAGTATATGATGGCCAGTTTGGATCAGTCATTAAAGAGAATGCAGGTTGAT
>CBFIBI010000109.1:0-7966 GCA_965660725.1 Opitutales bacterium | reverse complement strand
TAGTGGGTCCATACATTTCAGCATATTGCCTGGGTGTAAGTTGTAGGCTCATTGATCCAGACTCCCATTGGTTAAATTATTCAGGCCGTAAACTTCCCGTTTTCCTGCAAGAGCAACCAATTCGACCTCCTTTGAATCACCGGGTTCAAAACGGGCGGCCGTTCCGGCTGGAACATTCAACCTAAACCCGCGAGCTTCTTTCCGGTCAAAATCAAGGGCTCGATTTACCTCGTAAAAATGCATGTGGCTACCAACCTGAATTGGACGGTCCCCCACATTACTCACTTTTACCAATATGGTGGGAAGATGTTCATTGGCATTTATAAATTCCCTGTCCTTACAGGTAATAATTTCTCCGGGTTTCATCGTATAGGGTTGTGAACGGTTACTAATTTTGTTCCATCAGGGAAAGTCGCTTCCACCTGTACTTCGTGAATCATCTCGGAAATTCCTTCCATAACTTCATCTTTCTTCAAAATGGTCGAGCCGTAGCTCATCAAATCAGCCACACTCTTACCGTCTCTTGCCCCTTCCATTACCTCATAAGTGATAAGGGCAACGGATTCCGGATAATTCAAAAGAACTCCCCTGTCTTTTCTCCGACGAGCCAAGTCAGCGGCTACCACAATCATTAATTTATCTTTTTCTCTCGGTGTAAGGTGCATAACTGTTTATACGCTTAAGTGTTGCTTAACCATAGACTCATCCAGTTCCGAAGTATTTCCTTGAGCGACAAAACGTCCACGGTTCATCACATGAAAGGAATGAGCAAATTTTTTTACAAAATCCACATATTGCTCTACAAGTAATATTGTCATTCCCTCATCTTCCACTAATGATCTTATAATTTCTCCAATTTGGGTAATAACATTAGGTTGAATTCCCTCGGTTGGTTCATCGAGAACCAACAATTTTGGTTGAGTAACCAAGGCCCGGGCAATCGCTAATTGTTGTTGTTGCCCACCCGATAAATCCCCCCCTTTCCTTTTTCTCATTTGGTCGAGAACTGGAAAAATAGTGAAAATATTTTCAGGAATCATCCGTTCACCTCCCTGCACAGCTTCCAATCCAACCGAAAGGTTTTCCTCTACAGATAAAAGCGGAAAAATCTGCCTACCCTGGGGTACATAACCAATTCCTTTGGATGCCCTTTCAAATGCTTGCATATTTGTAATTTCTTTTCCTTCCATCAAGACCTTGCCCTTGGTAGATTTCTCCAAACCAACAATATTTCTTAAAAAAGTAGTTTTTCCCACACCGTTCCTTCCCATTACGCAGGAGATTGTTCCTTCTTCAATCTCGAGATCTAGGCCACGTAGTACAGTTACCTCTCCATAGGAAAACTCCATTCCGCTTACTTTTAGGAAAGTACTCATCTCCCAAGGTAAGCCTCCATTACCTCCTCATTAGTTTCCATTTCTTCCAAGCTCCCTTCAGCCAAAACACGACCTTCATTTAAAACAGTTACTTCTTGCCCGAGGCGGCGAACGAAATCCATGTCATGCTCAATCACAACAAGAGTATGATCCTCAGCTAACTCCATGAGCAAATCTGCAGTTCGTTCGGTCTCGAGGTCGGTTAGACCCGCAGCTGGTTCGTCTACAAGAAGGAGCTTTGGTTTAGAAATAATCAATGCACTTATTGCTAACCACTGCCTTTGACCATGACTCAAAGATTTTGCTGCCATATCCCGGCATTCAATTAAATTAACTTTTTCAAGAATTTCTAAAATTTGATTTTTTTCTTCATTGGACTCCTTCTTTAACAGGTTATCTTGCCAATGTTGATTTCCAGGCAGTGCAAGCAACAAATTTTCATAAGTACTCAGGCTGTCAAAAACAGTAGGTGTTTGAAATTTTCTGCCCACTCCCATCAGTGCGATATCTGACTCATCCATTTGAGTGATATTTTTGCCATCGTAATAAACATTACCAGTGGAAGGTGATGTTTTTCCACTGACCAAATCGCAGAAAGTAGTTTTTCCCGCACCATTCGGACCAATAATCACTCTCAGTTCACCATGTCTAATTCCGAAATAAGGAATATCCACTGCTTTAAAGCCGTCAAAGGAAACCGAAAGACTTTCCACAAACAAAAGAAATCTCGAAGACCATATTTCATGCTTGATTTTGCTGGGCAAAAAATCTCGGTACTTATGAAGTGCTAAGTTATCCTGTTCAACCATAGAGTTAACAGTCTCTTTATCAACTTCTGCATTCATACTTTTTCAACCAGATTAGAATCTGTTTTTTTTCCAAACCGTGCTTTAAATCGATCAACCACTTCAATTAAACCGTTGGGGAGATATAAAACCACCAGAACGAATGCAATCCCCAGAAAAATTGGCCAGTAATCGGGACTCCAGGAAAAAAATCCATAATCATGCTCAGAAGTAAGGTAGTTATACATGAGATTAACTGTAAGTGCACCCAGAATCGCCCCTCTTAATGTTCCTCGACCTCCAACTGCTACCCATACCACAACAAGAACTGACCGTACTGCCTCCATATTAGACGGTGTAATAATTTTCATCTGAGGAATGTAAAGCATACCAGCTAAACCCGCTAGAGCTGCTGCAATACAAAAGGCGAAAATCTTATATTGATGTGGCTTATAGCCAAAGAAGTTCAAAGTCGGTTCGTCGTCCCGGATTGCGATTAATACACGACCAAGGCGCGAATTAACAATCCATTTGCAAAGAAAAAAGGATCCAAACAAGCAAGTCAAAGTGAGAAGGTACAACGAAAGTTGTACATTGGGATCAGATAAAGAAAACCCGATATCGGCCATAGAATAATCTAGCTGGTCAAGTTTGCCATCCGCATTTAAATCTTGCCCCATGTCTGCGTTATGATCTTCAATCCATTGGTCCTTGGCAGTTTCAGGATGAAAAGTAGTGAGAGATTCAGCAGGTGCGATAATGTCAAATCTAGTCAGGCCATTTGTACCACATAACTTGACATCATTTCTACAAAAGACTAACCAAGCCGCTACCGCAATGGCTTGGGATAGAATGGCAAAATAAACTCCGCGTACCCGACTGCGAAAAACAAAATACCCCAGAACAAAAGAGAAAGCAGCAGGAATCAATAAACCCAGAAAAATCGTCAGAGGAAGATTCCAAAAGGGCTTCCAGAAAAATGGTACCAAAGCATCTCCAGAAGATTCTCCAACATCGTAAGGGTAGACCACAAACAAACATGCTGGAAGCTTCCATCCATTCTCATCTATGATTCCCTCTGGACCACCATGATGGGCCAAATGCATACCCATTGCATAAGCCCCAAGACAAAAAAAAGTACACTGACAAAGACTAAGAATCCCAACATAACCCCAAAGTAAATCGAGCCCAAGAGCCAAAATTGCAAAGGTCATGTAACGACCAATCATGTTGATCTGCCCGATCGTTAATACATCAATCGAATATAAAAATGGAAGGATTACGAAGCCAAGAATCGCCAATAAAAAAAGGGACCGCTTAGATTCAACCAGTTGAATGGATTCAGGTTTCATTTCTTATCAGCCAAGCGCCCCTTGGGTGCAAATAGACCTGATGGTCGAAATTGTATGAAGGCCACAATGAAGATAAGCAAGAGCACTTTTCCCCAAACCGGACCAACCACGAAATCCCCGAATTCCATTGGTTCAATGGCTTTTGATAAAACACCAATGCCCAGGCCGGAAAAAAGCACTCCAGCTAGCTCTCCCACACCTCCAGTCACTACGACCAAGAAGGAATCCACAATGAAATTAGTCTGCCCCATGTCAGGTGTCACTCCACCAATTATGGTCCAGCCATATCCAGCAACTCCAGCGATTCCAGAACCCAGTGCAAAGGTAAACCGATCAACATTTCGGGTGCGCACACCAAGGCTTCTAGCCATATCCCGATTTTGCATGGTTGCACGAATTAACATTCCCTGCCTTGTACGCCTCAAAATAAAGTAAACAAAACTCACCGTCGCCACGCATAATCCAATCAAATAAAGTCTTGCGTAGGGCAATATAATGTCTTGGGCAATCTCATAACCCCCGCGTGCCCAAGTTGGAGAATTTACACCAATATTGTCACCATATCTAAGACGGATAAGCTGAATCAGAAGGAGTCCAACACCCCATGTGGCAAGAAGAGATTCAAGAGGTCGATTATATAGATGTCGTACGACAACTCCCTCCATAACCAGACCAACCAACGCAGCAACCAAAAAGGCCATGGGTAAAGCGACAAAATAGTAGGAATCAATAGGGTTATCTGGAGTGTGTCCGAAGTGCATCTGCACTTCATAAGTAACATAAGCTCCAATCATCATGAGCTCACCATGGGCCATGTTAATTACTCCCATCAGACCAAATGTAATCGCAAGTCCAAGAGCAATTAGGATAAGAACACTTCCGTATGAAACTCCCCGGAATAAATTACCCGCCAATTCGACAGAATCTTTATGTCCTTCAAGACCTATGCTGACTTTATTTATTTGGTTATCAAGTTTTCTTTTAACACCTTGGTTTATCTCTCCTTTTGCATACAAGTCATCTAATTCGTTTTTAAAATCTTTTATTCTGGCGTTGGCTCGTAAGCTCTTCAATTTACCCAATTCTTTCAAAGCATTAATACGATGACTCAGAGAATTTTCGCCCTCCGATTTCCCCGAGAATCGAATTAAAAAAACACTTTCCTTAGACAACCACCTAGTTTTTTCGTCAACAGAAGGGTTATCAATAATTTCTTGTAAAAAAGGAATAGCCTCGGGAAGAAATGGAGGATCACCACATTTTTTAACGCCAGAACTGCGTACTTCAATATCTTTGGAGAAAAGCCTAAGTAAAAACTTTGAGGAGTTGACCAAAGTCCTAAGTTTTCGACCCGGACTAATATCTTCAAGGTCAAGAAGGTCAGGTTTTGCGTGCTTCCCATCGATTAAAAGAGGCTTTCCACTTAGTGGCTCAAATAGAGGAGCAAATTCATTAAAATCTTCATCCATTATTGTTTCCTCATTGACTACAATTCTGGATTCCCCAGATTCGTCTGGCCAATTATAGACACTACCCTGGCGGTAAAGTTCAAAGAACCTCTCTAATTGGGGATCTCCTGATTTAGCCAGAGAGGTTATAGTATTTGCTCTAACTTCGTCATCATCAGAAGCAAGCGTTTTTAATAAACTCAACAATTCAATATTATTTATCTTTTGACTATTAGTTTGTGCCAATACCTGACTGCAACTAGCAGTAATGAGCAAAACATATAGAAAAACTGAATAAAATTGATTCAAAATAAGAATTCAGGACATAAATAAGCGGGCCCGGATCTCTCTCCGAGCCCGCATTGTTTCAGATTAGAATTAAAATGTATGTTTATTAAAGAGATCCATCGCCATTAGGACCGCCTGTTGGTTTTGGATAGTTTCCATCTGGCCATAAATAAGAACTGTATGAGTCAGGAGAAACCAGACCATCACTGGCATACACAATCTTAAACATTCCATTTTTTAGAATTTCACCAATATAAACGGGTTTAAGTGTATGTTGGTTAGTTGGATGCATCGACTTCTTACCTCCAGGAGCATCAAATTCCAGTCCGTATACCGCTTTCCTTACTTTATCGACATCAAATGATCCACATTTCTCAACGGCTTTCTTCCATACATAAACTCCGAAATAAGCAGCCTCAATTGGGTCGCAAGTCACCCTTTTCGCACCGCCAGGCAAACCAGCTTTGACGCAATATTTCTTAAAGCTTTTTACAAAAGCTGCATTTTCTGGACTCTTAACACTTTGAAAATAATTCCAAGCGGCTAAGTGACCAACCAGTGGAGGCACATCCATCGCACGCAATTCATCTTCAGACACAGAGAATGCCATGATCGGGCAATCGTCTGAAGTTAGTCCCTGATTAGCAAATTCTTTATAAAATGGAACATTACTGTCTCCATTTATAGTTGAGAGAATGCAAGCGTCACCGGTTGCGGCAAATTCTTTTACCTTAGCGACAATTGTTTGATAGTCCTGATGATGAAATGGGGTATACTCCTCCATCACATTTTCATCGGGTACCCCTTGAGCCTTCAAATACGCTTTCAAAACTTTGTTCGCAGTTCTTGGGAACACATAATCCGTTCCTAACAAGTAGAATTTCTTACATCCCATCTCCTTGGCCATGTACTCAGCCGCAGGAACTAGCTGTTGATTTGGAGATGCAGCCGTGTAAAATACATTCAACGACTGCTCTTCGCCCTCATATTGAACGGGATAGAAGAGAAGAGCATTATTTTCCTCGAATACAGGCAGACACGACTTACGACTTACTGAAGTCCAACATCCAAATGTAACCGCTACTTTATCTTCAGTGATCAACTGTTTTGCTTTTTCTGCAAACAATGGCCAATCCGATGCAGGGTCTACAACAACAGCTTCTATCTGCTCGCCTAATACACCTCCTGCTTCATTAATTTCCTCGACAGCCATCATGACTACATCTCGAAGAGAAGTCTCAGATATCGCCATCGTTCCGCTTAAAGAGTGAAGGACTCCAATTTTTACAGCATGCAAACTCGAAGATGCAATTGCTGAGCATAATAATCCCGTTAGTAATAACCTTAGTTTTTTAATTTTCATTTATTTGTTTTTGTTTTGAACATTTATACGTCCCAAGAAAGATGAATTTGGGGTTTTAAAAGTATATCCATTTTTTGCGCCAAAAACTCTAAATAAAGCAAAAAGATTATTATTTTTTATACATTAGAAATAATAATTATTTATATTTATTAAACTCACATATACCTTCAAAAAAAAGTTAAAAAAAAACGGGTGGATGGCTCATGCCATCCACCCGCAAACAAACGAAGTAGACTGAAAAATCAGAATGTGTAAATTAATTCAAATCCAAGAAACTCATCTTTGCCTTCTATATCGGAATATTCAGCTAAAAATGCCAACTCGTCAGTAATCATGTATGTTGGAGAAACAGTAAATTTGTTAGTATCTGCAACAGTAGCACCCTTAGATTCAACATTCGAATACCGTAGTGTTAATGAAAGCGGGTCAGTTATTGAGTAGTTACCCATGATTAACCATCCATCTTCATCATTAGCAGCGGTACCACCACTATTGGAATGCTTTGCCAATTCAGCGGCTGCAAGGAGTTTTCCTACTTGATAGCTAGCCCAGAGAGTTTGCTTTGATTCGGAAGATCCTCCATAATCAGCATATATATACTTAGCAGTTAAGTTTTCAACTCCAGTGAATGCTAATGCGTATTCGAAAGATGACTTCTCAGCCAAATCTGCCCAAACGCCGATTGAAAACATATCTGTTGCGTAATCTACAGAAACACCATCAGCATAACCGTCATAAAGTGGACCATAGCTGGCTTGATCATATGCTGTAGAAATCTGATACAGATTAGGTGCATCGTATGCTTCAAATCCTAAGTAAGAAAGCATCTTACCAGCACTGAAGCTAAGATTATCGTTTACAGTGTTTGTTATAACTGCTTCCTCAATTGAAGTGCCATCAGCATCAGCACCGTTTACTAGACTAGTGCCATTTTTGTAAACATCAATATCCAAAGAAAAAGCGACTGGCCCTGTTGACCAATCGAGGTCAACTTCGACTTCTGAAGACATAAATGCTCCATTACCTGCTCCATCCGCACTAGTGTGATCAAGAACAACAAAACCAGAGAGTTCAACGCCACTGCCAGTGGGTCCAATCTCTATCGCGTTCAGATTAAAAACCGCAAGAATACTTGCGAGACTTAGTAGTTTATTTTTCATAATATAGTTAGTTTTAGTTTAGTTTTAACCTCTATTGAGGTACACATAGACTAAGCTAAATATTATTAAAATCAATTTATATAACCGTAATTACTTTGAAACTTTTTATATATAAACATGAAAATTTTTAATTATACATTATTTTAATTATAATAATGAAAAAAATTCATCAAAAAGCTTTTTCTTGCTTTTAA
>CBFIBI010000108.1:0-7975 GCA_965660725.1 Opitutales bacterium | reverse complement strand
AAAGATGATAAGATTTTTAGTAACCAGCGAAACCTTTCGCTCTTCTTCTACCCCTTCTTTAAAAGCCAAGGAAATTGATCCTCAGAATATCCTACTTTCTCATGCAAATCTTCGAAGAATTGAGGCAGAATCTATTCGTGATGCTATGCTTCTGTCCTCAGGTCGACTTCAGTTAGACCGTGTTGGTGAAGGCAAACCCGAGGGTAAAAATAGTCCTCGTAGAGCAGTTTACAGACAGGTCAAAAGAAATTCACTGGACTCATTTCTTTCAGTTTTTGATGCACCTGTTCCGTCCTCTGTAAAAGGGCGAAGAGATATTACAAATGTACCTGCTCAGTCTCTCACGCTGATGAACGACCCGAATGTTTTAAAAGCTGCATGGGAATTTGGTGATCTTTACAAGTCAACAAATATGAGGGAAGGAATTCATAAAATGTTCCGTATTGCACTTGGTAGAGTACCTAATGAAGATGAAATTTCGAGGTCCCTCCTATACTTGAATATTGCTGATAGGAATTCTCAAGAAAATGAATCTAAATTAGCGAGCTTTCGCCAAAGCTTTGATAAAATTTATAATCGTATATCCGCAATTACATTACCTGTTCATCAACAAATTCTAAAAGAAAGAAAACTAAACGAAAAAAACAAGATTATCTCTTCTCCTAAGCCATCCCTTCACTGGGATTTCAGTAAAGGACTGGAAGATTCAATTCTTGGACTTAAATGTCAATTAAAGGCAGGTGCAAAGGTTGAAAACGGGGCCTTGCATTTAACGGGCGGAGGCTATGCAGTAACCCAAAAGATTCCATTTGGTATTTCAGAGAAAACTCTTTCGGCTTGGGTACAGCTTGACAATTTGAAACAAAGATCTGGTGGAGTGATTACCATACAAACCCCAAATGGCGTTTTCTTTGATTCTATTGTTTACGCCGAAAAATTACATAACATCTGGATGGCTGGAAGTAACGGATTTAGTAGAACTGAAAATTTCCCTCTAGCACCTCGTGAACAAAAAGCAGATCAGGAGTTCATAAATATTGTCATAACTTATTCGAATAAAGGAAAAATCTCTGGATACAGAAATGGTGAACCTTACGGAAAACCTTATCAAAGAATTCCCTTACATTTTAAGCCAAATGATAGTGTTATCTCATTTGGGGTACGTCATCTTCCGGCGAGTCCCAATCGGATGCTTCACGGTAAAATTAAATCAGCATCTATATTTTCTAGAGAACTTTCAAGTGAAGAAATCAAAACACTGATTGATCCCGTATTTTACATTACCCCTCAAGAAATATCCAAGAAGTTATCAACTAAAGAAAAAGAACTATACATTAAACTATCTACACAAAAGGAAGAGTTAATGAAAAAAATTCAGGAGTTTGAAAGGCAAAAAACAACAATGCCAAAAATGCAGGATCTGGCTCTAGCTTTATTTAATATGAAGGAATTTATCTACTTAAAATAAAAATGACCATGAACTTTCTCATGAATCGAAGACAAATGCTAAACGCATGTTCAACGGGCTTTGGAATGCTCGCTTTGCAAGGATTGTCAGGGCAAAATCAGCTTTTTCCCAAACCCCACTTCACTCCCAAAGCTAAAAATGTGATATTCTGCTACATGTCGGGTGGGGTTTCCCATGTTGATACTTTTGATCCGAAACCGAAATTACAAGAATTTGCCGGTAAACCCATGCCTGTTAAAGTTGAACGAACCCAGTTTAATAACAACGGAAATGTTTTCCCCTCCCCTTTTAAATTCAAAAGGTATGGTCAAAGCGGAATTCCCGTAAGCTCGATTTTTCCCCAGACAGCCAAAATGGTTGATGACATGGCTATTATTCGCTCCATGACCAGCAAGGTTAATGAACATGCTCAAGGAAACTATGCAATTCATACTGGGTTTCCATTCATGGGACATCCTTCAGCAGGTGCGTGGATTAGTTACGGATTGGGCAACTTAAACCAAAACCTTCCCGGATTTGTTGTCCTGCATAGTGGCGGTTCCGTTCCTCCTCACGGTGGAGTTGGTTTATATGGAAGTGGATACTTACCTGCAAACAATCAAGGTTCCATTTTACAGGTAGATCAAGACGAACCGATTCAAAATGTTAATCCGAGAGAATCCTTTAAAAAACAGCGAACCCGTCTCAATTTCCATAAATCTTTTGATTTGGATTTCCTCGATTCATCAGGCAAAAACCCTCAAGTTGAGGCTGCCATTCGTAATCATGAAGTGGCTTACAAAATGCAGGCTGCAGTTCCTGAATTATGTGATTTGAAGGGGGAAACGGAGGCCACTAAAAAGTTATATGGACTATATTCTACGGATGTTCAGACTGCGGGATATGCGAGGCAATGCCTTCTTGCCAGAAGACTAGTTGAACGAGGAGTTAGATTTGTGGAATTAAGTTGTTTAACTGAAGGTATTGGTGCTGGTGGTGCTGCTAATCCATGGGATCAGCACGGAGCTCTAGAAAAAGGGCATGCTGCCATGGCACACCAAGTTGATCAACCGATCGCTGGTTTACTTCAGGATCTCAAGGTTCGTGGCTTACTTGATGAAACCTTAGTAATTTGGGCAGGTGAATTTGGACGCACGCCCTTTTCCCAGGGAAGTAATGGCCGGGATCACAACCCATTTGGGTTCTCCATTTGGATGGCTGGTGGGGGTATAAAAGGAGGAACCGTTTACGGAGAAACGGATGAATTTGGATATCATGTCACTGATAATAAATGTGATTTCTACGATCTGTGGGCGACCGTGCTTCACCAACTAGGTCTTGATCATGAAAACCTGACATACAGGAATGGAGGTAGAGATTTGAGGCTTACAGATGTGCACGGCAGAGTGCTCCACCCCATACTAATATAGAGCTTATCAAATTTCCTTTCCCAAAGAACGACAAAATTTAACAAATTGATCAGCCTGCTCAGAAAGTCTATTTTTAATTTTTTGATCAATAATTCCGTTTTCAGGATTAGCAACTTCGTGAACAGCTGGAATAAAAACCCTCCTTGGAAAATTAAACGCATTTCGATATCCAAATACTTGCTGTAGATGCTCTACTGGACGCAAGCCTGCGAACTGTCCTGAAGCAATTCCAATGTAACAAACAGGTCTGCCCTCGAAGCTGTCAGGATAAGGTAATAAATCAATGAATAACTTGAGGGCACCGGGCATGCTGCCATTATATTCAGGAACTACTATAACGAGCCCGGAAGAAATAAGAATATGTTCAGTAAATTCCAAAACTTTTGGAGGTTTTTCGCTGTACGCATCTGGAGAAAATGTTTCAGGAGGCAGTTCTGAAAGATCCAAAACTTTTGAATTCACATCGAGGTGATTATAAACTGATGAAATTTGGTCAGCAAAAAGCGAGGAAATACTTCCCCGACGATTAGTTCCAGCAATAATCGTAATCATGAGTTTGGTTCGTCTATAAACGACATGAGTTGTTCATAATTCCTACCAACAGGCATGTCTGGATATTCTTTGACTAATTGATCTGGCGGATTAAAGAGCATGCAATGGTTTGCAGTTTTGAGCATAGCCAAATCATTGTAGCTATCGCCAGCCGCGACTACCTCGAAATTCAACTTTTGAAGATACTGAACACTCTTTCTTTTGTGATCTGGTAAGCGAAGCTTAATTGCCTTAATCAAATCATTGGAGACTTCGAGTTCATGGCAAAATAAACAGGGGAAGCCAAGTTTCTTCATCAAAGGACCCGCAAATTCACGAAATGTATCAGATAGAATAATGAGTTCGTATTTTGATCTTAGTCTTTCAGTGAATTCGACTGCACCGGGCAGAGGCTCGAGAGAATCAATAACTTCCTTAATTTGACTCAATGCAAAATTATTTTTGTTAAGAATATCAAGACGATAATTCATCAAAACCTCATAATCTGGCTCATCTCTAGTCGTACGGGTCAGTTCAAGTACTCCAGTTTTTTCTGCAAAGGCAATCCAGATCTCAGGAACGAGAACCCCTTCGAGATCCAAGCAAACAATTCGCATTGAAACAATTAGGGGAGTGAAGTCTCGCCCATTAGGTGACGATCGCACTCACGGGCAACTGCACGACCCTCGTTGATAGCCCAAACCACTAGAGACTGGCCTCGCCTCATATCTCCAGCAGTAAAAACTCCATCTATATTCGTAGAAAATTTTCCATACTCTGCCTGAATATTGGAACGTGAATCACGTTCTAAACCAAGCTCCTCGGCAATAAGATCTTCAGGGCCTAGGAAACCCATTGCCAAAAAGGCAACTTGAGCAGGTATTTCTCTTTCAGAACCTGAGACTTCAACAGGAGAAAAACGACCATTTTCCTGTTTCCATTCTATGTCATGAATAAGAAGACCCTTTAATTTTCCATTTTCATCCCCAATAAATTTTTTGGTTGAAGTAAGATATGTTCTGGGATCAGCCCCAAATATTTCTTTCGCTTCCTCTTGGCCATAATCCATCTTATACACTTTAGGCCACTCTGGCCAAGGATTATCAGAGGCTCGTTCATCAGGGGGCTTAGGCATAATTTCAAGTTGTGTAATGCTTTTACAACCATGCCTGAGAGAAGTTCCAACACAATCAGTTCCAGTATCTCCTCCCCCAATCACGACTGCATCTTTTCCCTTAGCTGCGGTTTCAAAAGCAGTGATATCCTTTAATTCTAATAATCCTTGAGTATTCTTCGTTAAGAAATCCATGGCGAAATGAACACCTTCAAGTTCCCTACCTTCGATGGGGAGGTCGCGTGGTTTGGTTGCACCACAGCACAAAATAACCGAATCAAACAGCTCAATAAGTTGTTTTGCGGATAAGTCTTTACCAATCTCAGTGGAGACCATAAATTCAATCCCCTCCTCAGTAAGTAAATCCACTCTTCTTTGCACATACTTTTTATCTAGTTTCATATTGGGGATGCCGTAAACTAACAAGCCTCCAATTCGATCTGCTCTCTCGTACACCGTTACTGAATGACCAGCCTTGTTAAGCTGATCAGCTGCCGCTAACCCCGCAGGGCCAGAACCAACCACTGCAACTTTCTTTCCAGATCTAGATTTAGGAGGATTTGGTTTTACCCACCCTTCCTTAAACCCCTTATCAATAATTGCACATTCAATACTCTTAATCGTCACAGGGGGTTCAATAACACCGAGCACACAGGATCCTTCACAAGGTGCAGGGCAAACCCTCCCGGTAAATTCCGGAAAATTATTAGTTTTATGCAATCGATCCAAAGCATCCTGCCATTTATTTTGATAGACCAAATCATTCCATTCTGGAATAAGATTATTAATCGGACAGCCACTTGCCATGTTACTGATAGTCATACCCGTGTGGCAATATGGCGTTCCACAATCCATACAGCGTGAACCCTGCTCCTTCAGCTTCTCTTCATGAAAGTCTTCGTGAATCTCTTCCCAATCTTTTACTCGATCGAGGGGAAGTCGATCAGGAATTGGTGATCTAGTATGCTCTAAAAATCCGGTGGGTTTACCCATGATAAATGTATTTTTTTTGTATTAAAATTTAATGTCCTGCCGCTACATTTTCTTCAAATGCAGCTTGTGCAGCATCATCGCCTTGCAGTCCTCGTTCTTCAGCCTTTTTTAAAGCTTGTAAAACTCTCTCGTAGTCTTCGGGTAGAATTTTTAAAAATTTACTCGAAAAAGTGTCCCAGTCTCTAAGAATTTCATCACCTCTAACAGATTCGGTGTAGTCGACATGCTTTGAAATTGATTGTTTTACATCAAGGATTTCTTCGTCGTCACATTCGACTAGTGGATAAATTTTCACCATTTCACGATTTAAACGCTTACTAACAAAATCTCCATCTTCATCTAAAATATAGGCAACTCCACCTGACATACCAGCACCAAAATTACGGCCAGTCTTCCCAAGACAAATTACACGACCACCGGTCATATATTCACAACCATGATCGCCAACTCCCTCTATTACAGCAGAAACGCCTGAATTCCGCACACAGAATCTTTCGCCCGCAACGCCTGCAATGTAAGCTTCTCCACCAGTCGCACCATAAAAACACACATTTCCGGTGATAATATTCTCATGGGCGATGAAAGCAGAATTTTTAGGTGGACGAACCACAATTTTAGCTCCTGACAATCCCTTACCACAGTAATCGTTTGTATCACCTTCGACTTTAAATGTCATACCTCTAGGGCAAAACGCTCCCAAGCTTTGCCCAGCAGAACCACACAGATTAACTACGATAGAATCATCTGGTAAACCATCGGATCCATACTTTCGGGAAATCTCGGCACCAGTAATGGTACCAACAACACGGTCAGTGTTAACGATAGGCAGGTTGATCGAAACTGGAGTTCCATTTTGAATCGCCGGTTGAGCTGACTTAAGGATCTCTCTCATGTCAAGCGATCGTTCGAGTAGATGGTCTTGTTCCTTTTGGCAATATGTTCCAACTTCAGGACCCACATCCGGGCGAAATAGAATTTTGGAATAATCAAGACCTTTTGCCTTCCAATGATCCACAGCATTACGCAATTGTAATTTATCAACTCGTCCCACCATTTCATTAATTGTTCGAAACCCAAGTTTAGCCATTGTTTCACGGACTTCTTCAGCAATAAAATTCATAAAATTAACTACTGCATCTGCCCCACCCGAAAACTTTTCCCTAAGACGAGGATCTTGTGTAGCAATTCCAACTGGACAGGTATTTTTATGACAAACTCTCATCATCAAGCACCCGAGTGTAACCAAGGGTGCAGTAGCAAAACCAAATTCTTCGGCTCCAAGTAAACAAGCAATTGCAACATCACGACCTGTTTTTAACTGTCCATCTGTTTCTAAGACTACTCGACTACGTAAATCATTAAGTAGGAGAGTTTGATTTGTCTCTGCTACTCCTAATTCCCATGGAGCTCCAGCATGCTGAATGGAAGAACGTGGGGACGCACCAGTTCCTCCATCATAACCTGAAACTAAAATTACATCCGCTTTAGCTTTTGCTACACCAGCTGCAACAGTTCCCACTCCAACTTCAGATACAAGCTTAACATTGACCCGTGCATGAATATTGGAATTTTTAAGGTCATGAATGAGTTCTGCAAGATCCTCTATCGAATAAATGTCATGATGAGGAGGTGGAGAAATTAATCCGACACCAGGAGTCGTTCCACGAGTTTTCGCAATGGGAGGTAAAACCTTGTGTCCAGGTAATTCACCTCCCTCCCCTGGCTTAGCACCTTGGACAATTTTAATTTGTATTTCATCAGAGTTGACAAGATAGTGGCTTGTGACACCGAACCTTCCACTTGCTACTTGCTTGATCGCTGATCTGCGTGAATCTCCGTCTGCATCTGGTGTAAAACGATCAAAGTCTTCGCCGCCTTCTCCGGTATTGGACTTACCTCCAAGTCTATTCATTGCAATAGCCAAACTCTCGTGAGCTTCTTTGGAAATTGAACCATAAGACATTGCACCTGTTTTAAATCTTTTAACAATTTCAGTAGCAGGCTCAACCTCTTCCAATGGAATTTCATCGTGATTATCAAATTGGAAGTCCATCAATCCCCTCAAAGTAAATAGGTCCCTTGATTGGTCATTCACAGCAGTAGAGTATTCACTAAAAACTTCGTAGTCTCCGAGTCGAGTCGCCTTTTGTAGCTTATGTATAGTGGTCGGATTGAATAAATGTTTTTCGCCCGTTGCTCTCCATTGATAAACCCCACCAGGATCTAAAGGCAAAGAGCGTTCATCGGGTCGTGGTGCAAAAGCAAAACTATGGCGATGCCGTGCCTCTGAGGCAATGGCATCAATACCGATGCCTTCTACTCGAGTTGCAGTTTTTGTAAAATATTTGTCGATGAATAATTGATTTAACCCTATTGATTCGAAAATTTGAGCTCCTCGATAAGACGCTACTGTAGAAATGCCCATTTTTGACATGGTCTTAATTACACCATTTAAATTTG
>CBFIBI010000107.1:0-8188 GCA_965660725.1 Opitutales bacterium | reverse complement strand
GAAGCCCATGAAGATCGTGGTAAGCTCTTTTGACCAGCGTCCGAAAGTCAGCTTTTGGGGCAGGTGTTACCTTCTGCTGATTCCATTTCTCATTCATGAAGAAATCGATAGGATTTTCTTCACCGCGAGCGATAGGTTTTTTGATAGGAAGGAAGGCCCAAAGATCTTCTGGTTTATATCGTCGATAGGTCCAGTCATCCGAAAGTCCGCCACTTGTTTTAAGAATTATGCCATCCTCAGTAACTGACTCTGATCTTTCTTCAATTAGGTATTTCTTTTGAATTTCTGAATTTGGCCATGGTGCACCTAATTCAATCCATTGACGGACCCATTCAACTTGGTTGGGAGTAAGGCGATCATTTTCCTTTGGAGGCATTTCATACTCTGGATTAAGCCATTTTACCGCATTAAAAAGAAGACTTTTCTCTGGGTCTCCCGGAATAAGGATCTGGTCGGAGGTTTCTCCTCCAACTAAAATATTTTCTAGTGAGGTAAGATCTAAATCACCTTTGATCTTGCCTTTTTTTTGACTGTGACAGGCAAAGCATTTGCTTTCCAACAAAGGTTTAATTTTAAGGGAGAAAATTTTTTCACCTTCGTTTGCACATATTTGGTAATGCAATAAGCCTTTGAGTAGTAAAAGTACTATGATGGGGCGAAAAAACAGCACAGTAATATATATATTTAAATTATATTAGAGGCAAGTGCCTGTATCGCACTTTTACTATCTCTTATTAAAATAGCATTAACGATTTTTTCATGTTCCTCAATCGACTCTTCAAAAGAATCTAACCTTGAATATTTCATAAGGATTCTAACAGACAGTCCGAGCCAAATTGGCTCTAGGTTTTGAGAAGCTCGAGCGACCCAGTGGCGGTGAAGAGACAAGTCGCTTTCAGCGACTCCGGGCAAGGAGTCTCTTAGACACGCACTTCTGAATCGCTCGAGCAAAATTCCTAATTCATCATGATCTTTCTTTTCTGATTCATCTATGTATTTTTTGAGGCAATAGCATTCAAGTTCTTGTCTCATTTTAATCATTACATCTCTCTCCTCATCAGCGATAGCTGAATGAACGCGAACGCCTCGATTTGTCTCATATACAAGGGACCCTTCCTGAGTGAGTTTAAGAAAGGCATCTCTTATTGGACCGCGACTGACTCCAAACCTTTTGGCTAGAGTTGTCTCCCTTAGAGGTTGATCATGATGAAATTTTCCAGCAATCAAGTCGAATCTCAACGCTTCACATATTTGATCGCGTGTGTAATTATTTTTGAATGCAGAAGGTTTCATAATATGATCAAAATGAATATTTTTAGTATGGTCAATTTAAAATTGTTGACAATTTTCCAGGAAGGTAATCATTTTATTTTACTGACTTAAAATTGATCTGAGAAGATTGTGACTTTGGAAGTTCGTATCGATAAATGCTTTCATTTTTTTCGTAATGACTGATTTGCCAAACATGATAGGCGAAAGTAAAAATTTCCTGATGTTCTTTGGGTCTCAGCTTTCTTTTTTGTTTGGGTCTTCCATCAAAATCGATCCATTCAAGAAGAATACTTTTATTCGATAGATTTCTGACATATAATTTAGTCCTCCACTTTGAGAATTTAGACTTCTTAGTTTGATTGCTATCTATTTCCAAGGGCAGGACTGTTGGACTTCCCTTTGGTGCGAGAGAAATCTTTCCAATTTCAAAATTATTGTACCATTCATTGAGTTTTGATGGCCATGAAAATGCTTTTTCATTTTTAGGATTAAAGCCAAAGAGATGTGAGGATTTTGGGATTCTATTATGCGGTGTTTGATATCTCCAATCTGAATCCCCAAAGTTTTTTTCAATTAATTTTGCAATCTTGGGATCCGCTTTTTTGAGTTCTTTTCTCGTGTTAATCCAACCATGATCACGATCATTTTCTCGATTGGTGTTAAACCATGATTGTACCCCTTCAGCCCAATATTCATTTACATTTGTCGACGCATAAGTGCCTTCCCATATTTTTTGATCGATCGAGTTC
Source organism: Opitutales bacterium (assembly GCA_965660725.1). Classification (GTDB taxonomy): domain Bacteria; phylum Verrucomicrobiota; class Verrucomicrobiia; order Opitutales; family Seribacteraceae; genus Seribacter. Next base: position 6,167 of record CBFIBI010000107.1, on the reverse strand, counting down.
TTAAAGCATTCCTCGATTTTCTCTTGAAAGGAAGAATCAATTTGCACTAAGGCCATTCGGTGGAGTGCATGAGCAAATTCGTGAATGAGAATATTTTCTTTTGCATAGGGGTCGCCCGATAATGCAAGTAGGTTTTCTTCCCCACAACTAGCCGCTGGTCGAGAAAAAGTCGCACCTAGTCCGCGTGCTCTTCGGTCCCAATATTTTGAAGGTTTTAGGTCTGAGTGTTCGGGTATTTGAGTTGTAAACTCATCACGTGCCATAATTACAAACCGAGCCTTATTCTTGTTAAGGGTAATAAGCAGTTCTTTTCTTCCTCCGACCATATTTTCTATTAAGTAAGCCGCTTATTTTAAGGCAAAGTCAGAAACTCTACTAGAGCTAATAATTGAGAATCCTGAAACCTCGATTGTTTTTTGGTGAAAAATGTCTAGTCTCAAAAAATCGCGTACTTCTTCAGTAATTGATCTTACATTATATTTGTAATTACCAGAAAGGGCGGTGCCAAGCAAAAGGGGAATCGAGAATGACAGAACTTTTTTCATTCCACATGTTATTATTTCTTGAAAAATCTGTGATTAATGTTCCCTCCGCTAAGGATGTAAGCCAATAGATCCATGATTTCTTCTTTTTCCATCATATTAAGCAGTCCGGGAGGCATCGGCGAAACCGTAGATGGGCCCATGCTTTTGACTTCTTTTCTTTGCACACTTGTTCTTTGATTGGGGTTATAAAGGTCGGTGTTCAGGGTAACGCGGTCGCCATTGAGGTTAACCACAACCCCGGACAATGTCTCCCCGTTCTTCAGAGTTACAAAAGTGGGAACAAACTGTTCATTAATATCCTTACTCGGATACATGATTTGTTCCAGGAGATCATGGGGTGAGTAGCGTCCGCCTGAACCGGTAAGGTCGGGGCCGTTCATGCCTCCCTGGTTTCCAAAACGGTGGCATGCATAACATCCACCTGCGGCAAACATCTTGCGACCAACTTCAAAGTTTCTATCCTTTAATCCGTTGGATGATACTTTACTTAAATCATCTAATTCCCAGTTCTTAACGAATGTTCGACCAGCCATCGCTTCTGCCATAACTTCTGCGGGTGATTTGATTTCGGGTTTCTTGGCAAGTAATCTGGCCAAACCTTTTTTTTCCGTTGGGCTTAAGCTTGCAACCGCATCATTTCGAATGAATTCGATAAACTTTGTGAAGCTTGCACCGCCCCGATAGTTGGCCGCCTTTAGAAACCAATTAAAATATTGAGTCCGTAACTCTTTGGACCATCCGTTTTGCAGGTTACGCAAGGACCTGGCATATTCCATTTGTTCTTCCTGGGTCGGAGACTGGGTTAAGAGGGCTATTCCTTTCTCAGCCACGGTTGGGGCTTCAAGATAAGCGAGTGTCTCGCAAAGCAACCAATTCATTTTGAAGCTTTTAGCGGGAAATTGAGGGTCGAGTTGAGCTATAATTTTCTCTGTCAACTTGCCGGATGGTTTCCCAAACCGGACCATGGTTACCTGATAAGTTCTCACCAAAGAGAGACGCTCACTGGGAGTTAATTCGCTCCATTTGATTTGAAGAAGGGATTGGAGAATTTTTTGCCCCATTTCCAGGTCAATGGGTGAGTCCGTATCTTTTCGGTGAAAAGGGTCAATCCCAGCCGCTTTGGAAAGAGAGAGAAGAATATTTGCCCGTTTCCCCAAGTCCTTTTCCATGATAGCTTTTGTCGCCCATTGCTCAACCGGTAAATGCTGTATGGCCATAAGAGCCGCCCAGCGAACGAAGCGGTCTGTATGGTCACTATGTGGCCAGGCTATTTCAAGGGCTTTGGGGTGTTTTCCAATATGCAGGTTTTCCAGGTTGTGGCGTAGTTTTGCCAATTCATTGATTCGAGGCTTCGTCGAAATTGGAGCGGTTTTTTCTTCCCCCGTGTAACTTACCCGGTAAAGTCCAGACTGCACTTTTCTTCCGCCAATGGCAAAATACATGGATCCATCTCCCGGATGGATAATGGCATCTGTTACCGGTAACGGACTGCCGGTGATAAAAGTTTCTTTCTGACCGGAATAAGTACTCCCATCAGGCTTCATATGTACGGCGTAAATTTTACCCCAGCTCCAATCCAGAATGAACATTGCTTTCTGATATTTGGGTGGAAATTTCGCACCGTATCCAAAGGTGACTCCGGTAGGAGAACCAGGCCCAATATTTACCACGGGGGGCAATGTGTCCGGATAGAATTCGGGACGCTTCCCAGTCCCGTTGCGCCAACCGTACATGGATCCACTTGTGACATGACAAATACGGGTTGGGCGATACCAGGGGGTGTTGAAATCATATTCCATGTCTGCATCGTAGGTAAAAAGTTCGCCATCTGAATTAAAGCCTCCATCGAAAATGTTCCGATATCCAGATGAAACAATTTCCCAATCCTTTCCATCCGGTGACATTTTGTAAATGATACCGGCAGGAGCCAGACGGTCGCGGTTATGTCCCCGTCCATCAGGCATCCTTGGGAGCAGGTGATCTTCCCCCCAATCCATTGGTACCCGGGAGCGCTTTGCCTCGACTGGAGTGGTGTTGTTGCCTGTGATAAGGTAAATTGATTTTCTATCGGGACTTAGTATGAGGGCATGTACCCCGTGGTCACCGCGTGCCTGCATGCCCCGAAGTTTTTCAACTTTATCAAGCTGGTCGTCTCCGTTGGAATCCGTGAGTCTGTAGACACCGCTCTCCATCTTTTTCTCGTAATCGTTCACCGCAACATAAAGACTATTAAATGCCCAGAGCAGTCCGTTTGCTGCACGAATTTTAGCGGGAACCTTTTCGATATCACTCTCCTTGAGGGTCTTTCCTTTAGCAGGTGCCGAAAAACGATAAAGACCGCCGAACTGGTCACTGGCGATAATACGATTTTTGTCGTCGAGGCAAAGGTTTACCCACGAACCCAGTCGCTCTTTGGGGACGGTGAAGAGCAATTCAACTTCGAAGCCGTCCTTCACAGATATGCTGTCAATCGGGGTGGCTTTTGTTTCGAATTGCCCAAATGCTGGAATTATCAATGAGCAACCGAGTAGGAAAACCGATAGAAGAGTCATGGAGTTAAATATTTTCATAATAGTATTAATGTTTTGTAAGTTGTTTATCTTATGCAGAAGGGTAAATACACAAAATTTATTCAAAATTTATAAAATAATTTACAAGTTTGCATCTAATAATAATTACAAATTCAATAGTCATATGAAATATCATGTTATTTTTTTATTTTTTAACTTAGCATTTTTTGCATTACCTTTATTTTCGGAAGCGAATAACCTACTAAAACATCGCTTTGAAGAGTTTGAAAAATCAATGACTGGAGTTCGCTTTAGTGGTTTTTTTACCGTTGATGGATCAAAAAATCCACCATCCGAGGAAGTTTATGAAATCCAATCGGTTCAAAAATTTGGAGATCAGGACCTGTGGATTTTTACCGCTAGAATTAAGTATGGTCAAAAAGATGTAACTTTACCCATGCCACTACCCGTTAAGTGGGTCGGTGATATACCAGTAATAACAATGAGTGAAATGAACATACCTGGTTTGGGAACTTTCAGTGCTCATGTGGTGATTGATGGAAATAAATATGCCGGCACATGGAGTCATGGTGAGGTAGGCGGACACCTGTATGGTAAAATTACGAAAATTAAATAAATTATTTATTAACTTTTCCTTAATGGTCGTTGTAATGTAAGGAAGTTGAAATTATTTTGTGGTTATGGAATCGAAGAGTTCAAAAAAAATTTCAGGTCTATTTTTTCTTTTAGTTGGTGCCGGCCTTTTCTTGTTTGGTTATTATATGGGGCTTCCTAAATCTTCAATGGATGACAAAGAAATCGTATCTGAAGCATACATCAAAAAGCAAGTCCAAGAATCCCAATCGAAAATAAGTAATCCAACCCCCAAATCTTTTGAACGTGATCGGGAGGTTCCATTAATAGACAGCCAAGAGGAAGAAAATGATAAATCATTGGTTTCTCGAAAGTCTCTCGAGGAGATGTTACTATCTGCACAATCCGAAACCAATCCAATTAAACGCTCAGCTGCCTTTGCCAGGGCTTTAGAAACTTTAAATCCAGATAATATCAGTCAAGCATTGAAGGCCTTTGAGTCATTGCCTATGGGCTTCGAGAATATGCAGGAATATAAAATGTTACTTTACACCTGGTCCCAATTTGATCCGCTTGCTGCGATCGATTATTGTAAGTCGAGAGCTTCTGGAATCGGGGCTGGATTTGCTACATCTGGAGTTTTGGAAGGTTGGGCAAGCCGAGATCCAGAATCAGCCAGAGCGTGGGTTGAAAATCCGGAAAACGCCGGGATGGCGAAATTATATAATTTTGGCCTAGTTAAAGGTTGGGCAAATCGTGATCTGGAGGGAGCAACTGCCTATGTAATGAATCTAAAGGGAGGAGAAGAGGTTACTAAGTTGGTGGGCATTCTAACTGATCAGCATAATAGAGAAGGTGGGTTTATTCAGGCTTCATCATGGGCAAATGAATTACCTAACCCAGATTTAAAAGAGGGTGCCTTTATGAATTTGAGCCGAAGTTATGCACGGGACCGTCCAAAAGAAGTTGCTGAATGGCTCGAAGTTCATGTCAATAAAAAGTATTCTGCTAAAGCATTTGAAAACCTAGGAAAAAAATGGAGTGAGACAGATCCAGAAAGTTCAATAGATTACTTCTCTAATTTACCCGAGGGGAAATCTCAGGAAGTTGGAATAAAAAGCTCGATTTCAAACTGGGCAAAACAAGATCCTTTGGCTGCTGGGGAATGGCTCAATAAAAGAGAGTCTGGACCCAAGCTGGACTCTGCACTTGCTGCCTATGCTTCTACTGTTTCTCTTAAGGATGCAGGTGCTGCAATGGAATGGGCAATTTCAATTTCTGATCCAAAACTTCAGAAATCAACTATTAAAAAAGTTGGGCAGGAGTGGTATAGACAAGACAAGGATTCAGTGGAATCTTGGCTCCCTCAGAGCGGATTGCCAGAATCTGAACAAAAGAGTATCCGAAACCCACCAAAAAAAAGTTGGTGGCAATCAATGCACGAAAAATAAACTAAAATTAGCTGGACGGATCTTTTACACTTTCCTCCATCTCTTCCCTTATAATAGCCATGTATTTAGCTGGATTTTTTTTGAATTTAGGAAGACAGGGCTTACAGCAAAATACAATTTGGATTCCTTCGTATTCATATGTGAATGGAACCATGTCGGTCTCTTTGTCATTAAGGTCATTACCTGAGACTACACAAAAGTCCAAAGAGTAATTTTGATTGGCGGTGGAATTATCATCGTTCACCGGATCATCTGTTTGATTAGAACAACCAATGATGGAAGAACACAAAATAATAAACGCTAAGCCAATAGAAAAAGGTAAACAACCGGGTTGTGGATTCATAGTGAATGATTATTTTAGCAGGCTAAATGGGTCAAGAACCCTTTTTATTTTACTACACGGGCACGAATATTACGAAAAGCGACTGTCCCACCTTTTCCATGATGTTGAATTCCAAAGGAGCCTGACATCGATTGGCTATCTGTAATTTCAGCTATCATTTCTTGATTTAGAAAAGTCTTAATGCTTGGACCTTTACAAAGGATTCGAACATGGTTCCATTCAGTTGGTTTGAAGAGATTTTTCGAACGATTTGTGTACTCTGCTACCTGTTCTTTTTTTGGGTAAAGCCAACCACCTAAGCCAATTCCGTAAACGGCTCCCGGTTTGTATCGGTCAATTTCGAATTGGTAGCCTTTGGGTTTGCCGCTCTTTCCAGTTAGTCTAAAGCCGAGTCCTGAGTTGAACTTTTCGTAATCAAGTGGAATTTTCACTTCGCATTCAGCTTCAAAGTCTTTCATTTCCAGGTCACTTAAAACCCAAATATTTCCCTTTGATAATAAGTGAAGTTCTCCATTGATAGCTTCAAATTTTTGAACATTTCCACGAGGGGTCCACCCATCGGTGGTTTTCCCGTCAAAAAGGGGTACCCATTTATTATCCTTATTTTCTGCCTGGGTAAAAAGTGGAAGAAAGAAGAGCAAAAGAAGTTTAGCTTTCATATTGTTTTAGCCTAGTATAAGTGGGCCCCCTGCAGAAAGCTTGGGGTTGCCAAAAGTTTCAAGTG
>CBFIBI010000106.1:0-8210 GCA_965660725.1 Opitutales bacterium | reverse complement strand
AAGTTCTCTTTTTGATTTCGGTGTCTTAGGATTCTTGAAATTCTCTAATAATTGTTTTTTGAGTTCTCCGAGTGACAAAATCTGTTTCTCGGCGTCAAAAGATTCTTCCTCCAAATTGAGTTTTTCCTGCTCGAATCTGTTTCTTTTTTCCTTGGCTTCCTCTTGATATTTCAACCATTCATTTTTGGCATCTTCGCAAAGGTTCTCCTTGGGTTGCCCACCTCCGATTTCAATGAACCTTTGGGTAACTAATTTAATATCATCTTTGAGTGAAAATTGTTTGTTTGAAATGTTTAGTACATCATTTCTATTTTCTAGAAATGAGAGCATTTCAGCACATTCGAGTTCATTGAAAAGCTTCTTACATAAGTCTTTGGTAAAAGAATTAAAGGATTGCAGGTTGATGGGGATCCAATGATCGTTCGGGTTGGGGAAAATTTCAGAAAAAGCGCTAATAATAGTTGCCATGTTGGACATTTCTTCTGCTTTTTCGGGTTCTTCTTGTTTATGGAATTCCCTCATTTGAGATCTGAAATCTTCATTAAGGATTAAATCACCGTCAGATTGTAATTCAGCAAGACCATCTTGTCGTTTTAACCAATTGAAACAGAATGCTGCATCTCTCGGGGGGCAAAAGAATTCTAAATTGTATCGATTTATACGATCTGGATATGAAGCAAATAAGAGATGATTTAGCTCTTTTTCAGAAAAATCCGAAAAGGATGGACTGGAATTATTATTTTTTGAACTCATATCATTTACATCCTGATTCATTATATTAGTACGATTATTTAAAATATTCAACAATTTCAGTGGGTTGCCTTCAGATTTAATTGGGCAACCTTCAATTTGATTGGCAGAAAAACCCTTACTTTTTGCAAATTCTAGAGATTCAGCCTTATTTAGATTTGGAATTTTAATAAATGTCGGTTTTTCTATTCCAAGTTTCGCTAAAAATTTATCCAAGTTGTTACTTTTCTTTTCACTTGAAAAAAGAAATCTGCATTTTTTAAACAACTTAGATTTTCTTATTCTATGGTTAAATGTAGTTTGAAACCATTCTAAGATATATTCTTCAACCATGTCGATATCATCAAAAATGATAATAGGAGAGATGTCGTAAGGTTCTTTTTTTATAGAGAAAAATGTTTCTTCTAGGTAACCGACGAATGTATCCGCTAGTTCTCTCCAAAAGTTTTCCCTGTCGTTTGTTTGACGATAGGTCGATTCGATTTGAATAATTGATGAGCCTAATTGGCGAGCACACTTTGGTAAAAGTGAAGTTAATTCTTTATCTGCTGAGTAGATTTTCCTGGCAAAAGAAGAAAGAATCATAGGTATGCTGTCACAGTTCGATGAGTCAATGGACATTATCAGCGATTGTGGTTCACAGTCTTTTAAACTCTCAATCAGTTCATTAATTAAGGTGGTTCTTCCAATGCCATAATCTCCGTAAAGTAATGCACAGCGTAGACTTCCATTGTGGATAAAGCCTTTGCGAAGGAAATCTAGTTCACGTTTTCGTCCAATCATTTTTAATTAGCTGATAAGATCGAGGATGCGATCTGTATGCATTCTCGAGTGAATTAATGTATGGTTAGAAACTTCGCTTAGAAGAAGGTTCTTAGCTAGGTTTGTATATTCCGTAGCAATGTTCGCATCGCTAATCCTTCCTAAAGCTACATCTTGAGCATAACGTTTATGATTAATCTGGTCTGACTTGAGTCGTATTTCAGAAAATGTTTTTGCTAAGGTGTATAACTGATTACGAACACTCTCTAATTCTAGACCAGACCTTTCCAATGCTAGACCTGCTGAGGTTCTGTCCTCAATGTTGTAACCCTTTAGGGTGGAAAAACCAAGTGGTGTCAATTCATATAAGCCCCCTTTTTCATCAATGATGCCTTTTGGACCATCTATTTGTTCAGGTGATACCGAAACGCTCCAAGACCAATTGACGGGCCCCGTTCTTACTATCATTTCAGGACCAGGCTCATTTACAACTATCTCAATTACTGTACTTTCACCGGGTGAAGGCTTTGTGAATGGATAGCCTGGAGCAAAAGGGTGATTTGCGTTACCTTTGTTATCTGCAGCTGCGGTGTATGATACTTGATTGGGTTGAATGTCTATTTCAAAATAGTCGCCATACAGGGTTTGGCCGTTGACAGATTCAGTTCGTATACCATTTCCAATGTCAGATAAATATTCACCTGAATCAAAAAATAAACTATTTCCCTGCTTTAGTTGTATTCGGTCTCTCGAATTGTAACTGTTCCACCAAAGTTTGACTTTGGCCCCTATTGAGGAAATGTCTATCTTTTTAGAGTATGCCCCGCTTTCGGTTTCTTCATCGGGGTAAACAATTGTTTTGTCAATATAATCAGCAGCTTGCGGGTCTAATAATTGGTTATTGAAAGTACGGTCGAACATGAGAGATTCTAAGGCTTTAGAATGCTCTTTGAACTCATGATTAAGAATCTCCCGATCATGATTGCTGGAGATTGGGTCAGTAGCCTCATAAGCCAGTGTATTCATGCGCTTTATAATATTTTCAGCGTGTGACATGATATCAGCCTGCTGTTGTGCAAGGGTGTATGCATTTTCAAGATTTTTTTTTGCTGATTCTGTAAATTGACTCTCAGTCTTTAATCTTTCGGACATTCTAAAAGAAGCAGGGTCTATTGATGGATCTGCGGATAATCTTTCTCCAGAGGCAATCCTGTTGCTGGCTTTATTTATATTTCTTTGTCTGATCGATTGAATGGTTTCGAACCTAGAGGATAAAACTGGTGATATGAAATTCAAAGCAATGTCCTAATAGTTTAGATTAAAAGATTGAAAACATTTTCGGCGGATATTCTTGAATGAATAATCGCGTGGTTACTTGCTTCCTGTGTTAATAAGTTCTTAGCGAGATTAGTGTATTCTGATGCGATATCAGTGTCTGTAATTCTCCCAAGGCTTATACTTTGAGCCTGTCTTTTGCTTTCGACCCGTTCTACTTCAAATTTTATTTCAGAAAATGTTTTAGCTAGCGTATAAACTTGAGTTTGTATACTATCAATTTCCTCTCTTGTTCTAGTAAGTGCGTTGCTTGCCTCATTTCTACTAAGTAGGCTCAATCCCGCCATCGTTGCAAAGCCTACCGGTTCAATTTGAAGCAGCTCTCCTTTTTCATTCTTTATACCTGTTGGTCCATCGACTGCTTGTTTTTCAATCTCTAACCATCGGTACCACACGGTCCCAGTACTTTTAGCTATGTTTTCTGGTCCCTCATCATTGATGACGAACTCAACAATCGAGCTATTTCCGTCAGGTGCATCCGTAAAAGGATAATTATTATGATTGTAATTCGGGGCAATGTTATCCGAGTCGGTTCCTGAGTTTCCTCGGTTATCATTTGCTTCCGTTACATTAATTTTCCCAGGACCAAAATCCACCTCAAAATAATCACCTGTACGCTGCTCACCGTTGACCATTTCTGATCTTCTACCATTAACATTAGATCGATATTCTCCAGTATCAAAAATTCTTTTCCCGCCTACATAGATTTGGAAACGATCGCGCACGGTTAATGGATCCCACCATAATTTTACCTTTGCTGATAATGCTCCAATATCAATTTTTTCAGATATTCGAGCAGAGCTTCCTTGTTCAGGTGGAGGCAAATCAATACTTTCGATATTTGTTGATGAAAGCGGATCAAACATAACTTTGTCATATGTTCTATCGTAAAGTAAGTCTGTTAGCTGGTTAGAAAGTGATTGAAATTCTGAATTTAAAGCTTCCCGCTCGCTTTGGCCTGTCATTATGTCAGTCGCCTGATATGCTAGATCGTTCATTCTCCTCATTGTTCCATCGGCATAATTCAATATATCTGCTTGGTATTGTGCTAAATGGTAGGCGTTATCTAAGTTTCTTTTTGCAGAATGAGAAAATTTATTTTCAACTTTTAATCTTTCGGCAATCCTGAGGGAACCTGAGTCAGTTGATCTGCTATTTGTAATCTGATTTCCCGAGCTAATCTTATCATGTGCATCGCTAATTTGGCGTTGCCGTATGGATTGCCTGATGTGGTGCTGACTACCTAGTGTTGGAGAGATTGTGGACACTTCTTGAGTTTAAGATAATTTTTAATGTTTTTTGGCCAACCTGGCGGGTCATTCAGGCATTTTGATAAAACCTAAATGACCTCGCCAAATCGTCTAAGTTTCGGCTTAGGGTCGGCCAAATTTAAGCAAGTCTAGAACAATGCCCATATTCAGGTTCGATTGGGCAAGTGCAGCACTTGCGGCGTACACTTGTACATTATATTTTGCATAGTTTGTTACTTCATCTGCAACATCCACATCCATGATCCGACTATTTGCCTCTTGCAGATTGGTCTTACTGGTAGCCAAGAAATCTGAAGAGAATTGTAGTCTTGATGATGTTGCCCCGCTTGTGGCTCGTAGTCCTGCCACATTAGAGATTGCTGAAGTAAGGTTACCTATTGTGACTGATGAAATTGTCACAGCAGTTGCAGTTGTGGCTGCACTTGCAAGGTTTACCCCATTAGCAACACTCAGTGCTTCACTTAGATTCAATGAACTGATTGATATCGAAGCACCTGAATCACCTCGTGTTGAGATGTATACACTTTTGGAATTGGCAGTGGTTGAAAACAAGCTAAGTGAATTAAAAGTTTCACTCCTGAAGCTGTTAAGCGACTTTTGTAATTCTTTAAATTCAGATGCATAGCTTGCTTTATCTGATGATGTTGCCGTACCACTTCCATAACTAGTTCGAATGGTTGACATTCGGTCAAGTATACTTGCAACTGATTCAAGGGCACCATCCTGGGTGTCCGTAAACGAGAGTGCATTATCAACATTATTCTTAGTTGCGGTAGTAACTGTAATAGCATGTTTCAGCTTCATTGAAACAGCTAGGCCACCCGGGTCATCGGACGGAGTATTAATCCGGTTTCCGCTTGAGAGACGCTTTAAGCTTTGACTAAGCAAAGACTGTGCGTTTCCAAGTTGGAGAGCGTTATAATTTGAGGTCGTACTGCCTCCACCTAAGTTTAAGCTCATGGCTAAATTATAGTAGTAGAAGTGCAGTTGAAGACGACTGGTTAGCTTGTGATAACATCGCCGCAGATGCCTGCGTGAGAATGTTATATTTTGCGAACCTTGTTGATTCCTCAGCGACATCAACATCCATGATTCTGCTGTTTGCAGCTTCAAGGTTTGCTTTAGTCAGCCTAGCATGATCTTCAGCTAATTGAAGTCTTGCCATTCCAGCCGCATTAGTGGCTCGCAATGTTGCAACATTCTCAAGTGCTTTAGTGAAAAAACCAATACTTAATTCTGATATTCCAACTTTTGTCGTATTACTATCATTCGCTAATGATTTTGAGTTATTCGTCCCAAAGGCAACATTTGTGTCATCTGTTGCACTGGTAAATGTAAGTGCACTTAACAGAAGCCCCTTGGATAAACTAACTATAGCACCAGAACCTCCTTGGTCAGATGTGAAAATGGTAACATTTATCACATTACCAGCACCGAAGTCCAATTGAGCTCCTCCTGCTGTCGGTCCTTGGCCAAAAAGACTAACGCCATTGAATTTTTCACTGGCAATGGAATGTAATTGTTCCTGTAGTGCAGTGAATTCAACATTGTAGTTCGCGACATCAGCACTGCTTTTGATTACATCAAGACTCATTGACTTGAGTTCGGACATCCGATTCAAGATCGTTGCAGATGATTGCAGAGCACCGTCCTGAACCTCTGCAAATGAGAGAGCATTCTGGATATTTGCGATTACCGATTTATTTCTTCCGATTGCAGACGTCAGCTTCATAGAAACTGCAAGACCGCCCGCGTCGTCCGATGGTGAGGTTATTTTCTTCCCACTGGATAAACGTGTTAGGCTCTGTTGTAGCTTTGCACTGTTTTTATTGAGTGAGAATGAGGCTTTACTTGCAGCTGTATTTGATAGGATTGATAAGGCCATAATTTCGAATTCCTTTCTTTATATGGTTTAGGGTTATTATTTATCCTAGTAACATTAAGGCAGTGTTCTGCGTCATGTTGGCTTGTGCGAGCATGGCAGCAGAAGCCTGGGATAAGATGTTGTATTTTGCTAGGGCAGTGGATTCAGTTGCCACATCGACATCCATAATCCGACTGTTGGCGGCTTCCAGATTTGCATTGGATAATCGGAGATGATCTTCCGCAAATTGCAGTCTGGTCATAGTTGCACCATTTTCTGCCCGAAGAGTTGCAACATTTTCCAATGCTTTAGTGAAAAAGCTCACGCTAATGTCGCCTATATCAATAGCACTTGATGCAACCGATGCTGCAATCGTAATGCCTGTACCTGTTGCTGCATTGGTAGCATCGGTAAGACTGGTGAAGGTAAGAGCAGCCATCAGTGCAGATTTGTTCAAACTTACAACTGAGCCTGCGGCACCTCGATCAGATGTAAAAACACTGATTGTGTGCTTGTTAGTTCCAAATGTCATCGCTGTGCCTGCAGTTGTTTGCGATGCAAATAAACTGACTCCATTAAAGGTTTCAGCGGAAATTGCATACAGTTGCTGCTGCAGAGCACGGAACTCTGTGTTGTAGTTGGATATGTCAGCCGAGCTTTTCATTACATCTAAGCTGAGTGATTTTAACTCAGCTAATCTGTCGATAATGCGAGCCCCTGCTTGAAGAGCTCCATCTTGCACTTCACCGAATGATAATGAATTTTGAATATTCGAAATCGCAGCTTTCGTACGACTGATCGAAGAGCTCAGTTTCATTGAGACGGCAAGTCCGCCTGCATCATCTGCCGGTTTAGTTATGCGCTTACCACTGGATAGACGAGTCAGACTAGCCTGCAGGTTTTTGTTGTTCTCAGTTAGGTTGAAGGACGCACGAATGGCGGCCGGGTTTGTATTTATTGTTAATGACATAGGAATAATCCTCCTTGATTAGTTTTTTGTCCCGCAACTTCATGTTGCTCGTCCGATTTTAAGCAGGTGTCGAAAACCTGTTTGAAAGTTTTAGAATTTAATAGAATTAATTATGATAAATTTTTCTTGATCGTACTGAAAATAGCACATCAATTAAGTGTAGATTTGATCTGAAAAAAAAGTTAAATTTAAATAATCTTGATTGTACTTTTTTAAGTAGTGAAAAAGGTGTGCTTTTTTATATCTACCCAAGAAGCATAAGAGCTGCATTAGGTGTTGTGTTAGCTTGTGCCAACATAGAGGCGGAAGCTTGAACCAAGATGTTATACTTAGCCAAACGAGTACTTTCGGTAGCGATATCGACATCCATAATTCTACCGTTTGCAGCTTCTAGGGTAGCTTTAGTACGGTTAGCCTGTTCGTAAGCGAAATTGAATCTTGATACAGTACCTCCATTTTCAGCTCTTAATGTGGCAATATTTTCAATTGCTTGAGTGAAGAAACTAACTGCAATATCACCTAAAACCAAAGCACCATTGTTGTCAGTAGTTGCGAGGTGAAGAGCACTGGCGCTTGAACTGGCAAAAGAAACATTAGTTGAAACATCTGTTTTATCGAAAGTAATTGCGCTTAAAAGGACGGCTTTGTTTAAGCTAACAATTGGGCCAGAACTTCCTCTTTCTGTGGTGTAAATGCTGACGGTATTATCCTTAGCTGAACCTCCACCAAAAACAGCTCCAGAAGTACCTTCAGTAGTGACAGTAGCAAATAAACTAACCCCATTAAATGTATCCTGGCTTATTTGGTATAGTTGAACCTGTAGATTCTTGAATTCAGTATTATAATTAGCGATGTCTGAAGAATTCTTTAAGACATCTTGGCTCAGCGATTTTAGTTCAGCCATTCTAGATACAATGCCAGCGGCACCCTGTAAAATTCCATCCTGCACATCTAGGTATGATATTGCGTTTTGAATATTATTAGAGACTCCCTGCATCCTATTTATGGATGCATTGAGTTTCATTGATACGGCTAAGCCTCCAGCATCATCTGAAGTTTGAACGATCCTCTTTCCACTTGATAATCGGGATAGGCTCTTTTGTAGAGCGGCATTATTACGTGAGAGATTGTAGCTAGCTGTTACAGCTGCTGAATTTGTATTTATTGTCAATGACATGATTTTATCCTCCTTGATATTTTGAATGATCCTAAGATGTGCGTCCTGCTCATCTTATTTTAATTGGTATTGTTGGTTTTG
>CBFIBI010000105.1:0-8226 GCA_965660725.1 Opitutales bacterium | reverse complement strand
GAGTCGGTGACATTGTCATTGAAAATAACAATATCTATGGAAAAAAAAGACTTGGAGAAATTATTTTTGTACGCTCAGGAAGAAAGGATGACAGGAAATTCGAATTGGTTGAATTAAACCGTCACGACCTCTCTCCAGTTACGAGATTCGACATGACTATCAAAAGGTTTACGCTCAAAGAATCAAATTGTGAAAAATTTACCCGCGATCATTACAGAAAAAAATCCTCATTTGAACTTGGTCAGACAATTTGTGATGAACATGAAACCTGGTCAAGGTATGGAAGAATTATAGGATTTTTACACCCGGACGGACTCTATTCTAATTCTTATGAAAGAGGTCATAATGGAAAAGATTTACTTGAATGTGTGGAAATTTCTAGCCGAAATGGGCTACCTCGAAAAATATTAAAATCCGGACAACCCAAAATATTTTGTGCCCAACCGAATAGAGCAAGTATTTGTGAAATACTACCCATGGACAAAAATGGAGGTGTTCGCATCAACAGATGAAAAACCGATTTTTCCAGAATGAAAGGCAACTTTCCATACTAAAAAATCGTCAAAGTTCTCACGCCCTTAAAGAACTATCAAACGATCAAAAACAAAGAATTTTCGAAAATATGATCATGGAAGAGCATGAAAATCTTTCGCCCCTTGAAATGAAAACACTTCTTGCTTTTTGCAAATCAAAATTGAATAAAAAAGAAACCAAAAAAAAGATTGCAAAAATCTTTCATATTTCAATCAGACAGGTAAAAAGAATAAAAAGAAAAGGAAGGAAGAAACTTCTAATTAAACCTTTCAACCTTCTTATTATGCAAAGCGAAGTACGGATGAAGCGATTTTATCGACTTGGCAAACCACAGGGACGAGGAGACCTGGACCTAGCAATTATCTTACTTGAAAGAGCATATCGCATGGCAGATTTACTCTGTTTTCTCGATCAAAAATAAAGTTGTTTGACCAAGGAATGAATCAAAATCAGTATTTGGAGAATTTCTTCTGAATACTCTATTCTTTATATGTCGATCAGGTATCCTTTGAAAAAGAAGTGGGTATCTCCTTCAACAGAGCCCTCGAAATTGAGGAGGAAATAAAAACTTTTCCTGATTGATGAACATTATTAATTATTTATCTAACAAATCCTGAACAGTTTCCCATTTTCCAGTACCTTTTTCATAAGCAAAGTCATCCAAGCGTAATCTTCCATCTTCTAAAAATAATGAAATCGAGGAGATTCGGTAGGGTCCATAGATTCGCCCAGACCGGGAGATGTAGATATGTTGATTATCACTTGTTTTTGAATCCTGAGACAATTTTAGCTTCAGAGCGGATAGCTCGGAAAGAATCCTCGACTTCTGCAACCCCGCATATGCATCCTGAAAATCCTTGCCATCCTCCGGACGCATGGAAGATGGGTGACAAGCACGGTTTCGGATATTTCTAATTTGCTCGATGTTTTTGCTAAAGAAATCAATGGGCTCAAAAGAAAAGGGTAATCGGGAATTCCCCTCTTGTTTGGCAAACCAATTAATGGCACCGGTAAGAGGGCCAAGTTCTAACATTCTCAGACCATCATGACTTATACAGTCATGCTGTCTCCGATTGAAATCCAAAGAATATTTTTCGGACGGTTGAAAAATTGCTTCCTTGTCAGGTTGAAAACGATTGAAGTATTTGGGCATTTTCACTCCCAAACGCTTACGAATCCATTGACCGGCTGAAAGGTTCAACTCATTTTCCAGTGCTTTGGACCAGCAAACGATCGAAGGTGCTTTGTCGACAACTTTGATTTCTTCCGAAATTCCCAGACCTAAAAGAAAGGATTTTGGCTGATCGAGAAATTGATAGACTTTATTGCCCATCGTCCACCATTCCGTAGATTCAAGATCCCATTGTGGATTAGGTTGATGAACGACAGGAGATTTGCCTTGAGCCCCCCTGTCCTCTCGATCCAGTTCCGCAAGCAAGCGAGCCAATGTTTCCAAAGTTTGGAAAATATGGGGATTTGCCAATTCTTCCATGCCAACTCCACGAACTGGTTGAATTTCTTGAAACTGTGAGATCAACTCTGCACATTGGTCTTTTAAGTTTCTATGTGCCATTTCAGCCTGAATCTTTTCTCCTGGGGTGTGAAAATTATCTTTATTTGAAAGAGATAACTGGATGGATTCATACAAAAGTCCAGCTATGTTTTGGAAAAGACCGTCAGAATAGAGTCCGCTACAAGAATCGATCTCTGGCCGTGAAAGCACTTCCAAGGATAGATTTTTTTCATCCCTAGCAATGGATCTTGCCAATACTCCAAGAGCAGAAAGTTGAGTGGAAATTGTTTCCTTGGAAGTGCGTAAAACAAAATATTTTTTTTCACACAAATCAGAGGAGAGA
Organism: Opitutales bacterium; assembly: GCA_965660725.1. Classification (GTDB taxonomy): domain Bacteria; phylum Verrucomicrobiota; class Verrucomicrobiia; order Opitutales; family Seribacteraceae; genus Seribacter. The sequence goes on along the minus strand of CBFIBI010000105.1, from coordinate 5,836 downwards.
ACAAGAGCAGGCAAATCTTGCTTCCTAACGCCCAGAGTTTGGGCAAAAATACGCTGAGCCCTATCCGGGTTGGATGATCTTACGGAATCAGGGATTTTCTGATAAAGAGAAAGCACCGAAGAACCAGCCGATTCTTTCATGAAACGCCTCCACTCGGGAGGTTCGTCAATCGGGATAAAAAAAAGAAAGTCTTGACCGGTTGCATGGTGCAAATGAATGAATTCTCTACTCACAAAATCACTCAGCTTTTGGTCGTTATCCGGTGAATCGATGATGAAACAAAACAGAGAAAAAGGGGCCACCGCATCCTTAGCCTCCGCAGTGTAGGAATCTTCCTTACGGAGGTTGTGAAGAAGAGGTAGTATTGAATGTGGTAAGCCCATCACTGAAGTTAAAGATGATAATTCATAAAATTAATTTTTTTTAGGGTCTATTAATCTAAATAGAAAATTAGAGATTATACACTAGGACCACTATACTCCCATTCATCGTAGATAGTATCTTGCCAATCCTCTTCTGTATCATCCGGATCAAAATATCCATTAATCTCGGATAAAAAATCTTCCCATTCTTCAGAACTTTCCTCCCGGGCCTGTTGTAATTCCTCTATAGTTTCAAAGGGTGATTGCTCGATAAAATCTTCTGTGATGTAGTATATTTTCGAAAATAATTGTGGGACTCTTTCATAATAAGTTAGTTTTGGAAAAAACTGACTTGGTAAAATAACATTCCAAGCACCTGAAGATCTAAGAATGTCTTGGTCCTTTAAGGAACTACAACCACTTAGATCAAGAGTTTGTAAATTCGGAAGATTTGAAAGGACGCTCATTTCTGAAAGTGAATTGCATTTGTTAATCGTCAGGCTTCTTAAATTCGGAAAGCTTGAAAGAGCGGAGATATCAACAAGTGAACTACATTTGGAAATCTTCAACCCAGTAACCGAAATATTGGATAGGGATGATAAATCTTTAAAAGAATTATATCCGAAATCGCTGATTTCCAATGTTTTTAAATTTGTAAGTTTTGTAAGTGATTCAAAATTCTTAAGCGATGAACAGTTAGTAAATTCCAATTTTTCTAATTGAATGAAACTTTCAAGAAAGCTGAGTTCTTCAAGTCTACTGCTTTCAAACTTAAGTGAAGTAAAATTTTCCCTCTTTAGTGTACTACAAAGCGGTGTGCCTTCAGGTGCAATGGAAAGAAACTTAAAAAAAAGGGTGAGATCCCCTCTAAAACTACTATACAACGAACTCAGATGAAGAGAGCCGTTCTGCCCAATGCAGCAACCCTCTAGAAGTTTACCAAATAACTTTTTGCAATTTAGACTTTTGGCAAGATCAAGGGCAAATTCAGTCTCCCCTTCCTGAATCAAATTATGGATTTTATCAATTTCATCTTGAGAACTGTAGGCTTTCTCAGAACTCGCATGAGAAATTAATTCACCAATGGGTTGCCAGTCCGATTTTCCGGCTGTCCATGCTAGATCACTCTCAGAAATTCTAGCTTCCTCAAGAAACTTTTTTACTAAATTTAAATCATAAGGTCCGAATTTTTGACTTCTTAATAAAAGGTGAATTTTCATAACTTTTTTTTAGTTAATTGATTTAATCACCTAACTGACAACAAAAAAAATAAATTACACAAAGATACCCGTGCCTAATCATAATATTAACTTTTCTCTTTTAAAACATATATAAAGTCCTTTTCTTGACAGTACTATTATTTGTGTTTGATTGATGAATAAAAGATGTCTGATCTCTATTCTACAACTTACACCACCCTTGAAAGAATGACGCGCATTCATCAGAGGTTAAATAGTGGAGGACAATTTCCCAATTCTTCTCTATTGGCAGAAAATTTAAATGTCTCCACGAAAACAATACAGAGAGATATTAGATTTATGAAGGAATGCTGGAACCTTCCAATCAATTTCAATAAAAGCATGGGGGGGTATGAATACATTGAGGAAGTAATGGACTTTCCCGCAATTAAGCTAACGGAAGAAGAAGTTTTTGCATTTCTAATTGCCCGTAACTCTATTGAAAAATATCAGGGTACTCACCTAGAGGAACCATTATCACGCATGTACGAAAAAATAATCGTACAGATGGGATTTAAGCAATCTACGATGATGAAAAGAATCCAGGAGTATATATCCTTTCGTCCAGCAGGATGGACCAAAGCTAAGTACAAAATTTTGGACAAACTTTCAAAAGCCTGCCGGGATAGAAAAGAGGTTTCTTTTTCATACGACTATCCAAATAAAAGAGAACAAAAGAGAAAACAAATCAAACCTGTTCAACTTATCAACCACGATAGTGTATGGTATCTTTTGTCCGGTAATGAAAAGAATGAACCAGGCCACTTTTATTCACTGGCAAGAATTTCAAACTTAAAAGTTCATGCTACCACATTTACTCCTATTCGTTTTTCTGTTTCAAAATTTATGAAAAACAACTTTGGGATTTTTAAGGGCGAGAAAATACATGAGGTATCTATAATTTTTAATTCATACGCTGCGCCTTATGTGAAAGAAAGAAAAAGAAATGCCTCCCAAAAAATAACAGACAGAAAAGACGGCGGGATAAATTACAACATTACAGTTAACCATCTTATAGAAATTAAGGCATGGATAATGAGCTGGGGAAGTCATGCCACTGTGGTAAAACCAAAAGAGCTTATCCTTGAACTTCAAGATGAACTAAAAAAAACACTGGAGAAGTATGTCAAAACATAAAGACACTATTTGTCCTCCTTCCTATGTTAAGTTACTACTCTGTTGAACCATTACGAAAGAGAGAATGAATTCGAATACGAAGTCGAAAATTATGCGGAGGAAGAATTACTTACCTGCGGGGGAGATTTTTCATTTATGAGTTTTTTCCTGGGAGGCCTGTTTGCCAATGTTTTTATGCCAAAAAAACAAAAAACTATTAGGTTACAAAACATTGGACATTATCCTTCTGAAAAAAATTACACCTCTGAAAATTCTTTGAGTGAAGATGAAAAGAATTTTTTGAGTTTGGTTTGGTCTTTTGAAAAAGAAATTAAACTGGCGGAAAAAGAAGAGAATTGGGTGCGCCTATATTGCCTTTTGCAAGCAGTTCGTCATTTAAACGAGACGCAGTGGAAAAAATTTATTGAAGGCAACTCTACCAATCAACAACTTCTCGATGATAATCTTCTTGGCTTACTCAATTATATTCTCGAAATGAATCCTGAAACAAAATACTGGCCAAAAGTCAGCCAAAAAGTTAAAGACGAATTAGAAAAAGGTGGTTTAAATATTGAACTTGAAGATCTTTCTTTCACTTTTCACGGAAAACCCTTGACCGAAGAACCTTGGTGAATGATTCGTTGTAAGTGTTTAAAATTTAATGTCTTTATACCTCCATACCTCAAACAAAACTGAAAATCTTCTAAGGGTACTCATTGATAAAATGAAGAATGATGACCCGCTTACGAAGCGAGTCATTGTTACGAGTGGAAAAGGGATGCAGAATTGGTTAAAGTTTGAGATTTCAAAACTATGGGGCGTTTCAGCTAACTTGCATTTTTTTACTATCGAAAAAATTATTTGGCAATTGGCTAAAGCAAGTCTGAGCAATTCAAAATACTCCAAGTCAAATCCATTTTCAAAAGAGAGAATAGCCTGGAAAGTTAGGCATGTATTATCTGAAATCATTGCAGACTATCCGTCCGAATTTGAACTTGTTCAGTCCTACATAGAAATTGATGATCCGCTTAAAAAAATTCAGTTTTGCTGGGAAGTTGCAACCGTTTTGGACGGCTATCTTCATTACCGTCCGGATCTTATTGAGAAATGGAATAATGGACAATTTGATTATCAAAATATAGATACTGTCTGGCAGGCTCTTCTTTGGAGAAGGATTAGTAGCGAATTACCTTGCCCTCCAATTTCGACTCTTTGTAATGAAAATTTGTTTGCTAGTCAGGGTCCTGAAAATATTTATCTTTTTGGCTTTTCTCCAACTCCAAAAGTATATGTTCAGGCATTAGCAAAATTCAGTGAGAAGAATAATTTGCATCTTTTTTGCATACAACCGACCGATGGGTACTGGAACAATGTGCTATCCAAGCGGCAACAACTTGAATCACAATTTGATGGTGATGAGTCTTATTTGGAAATCGGTCCTCCCCTACTTGGAGCTTTAGGTAAATCATGGCAAAAGTTCATTCTGCTCCTAGAAAATTCTGATATCTATAATCCCGAATTTGTACACTCTGAACAAGGAATACCCGAAGATACAAGCATTCTAATAACTTTACAAAATCATCTTTTACGGATGCCGGAAGGTAATAACCATAATAATTTTCCTTACAGAGATTCTGATCACAGTATTCAATTCCACTCATGTCACAGTTCGCTCCGCGAGGTACAGGTACTGCAGGATTTTTTACTCGATCAATTCAACCAGAATCCGGATCTTCTACCAAGCGAAATCCTTGTAGTTTGCCCTCAGGTTCAAAATTATTCAGCTCTCATAAAGAGCGTTTTTGACAATCCTGAATCTAATGAAACAAGGATTCCATATGGAATTTGTGACCGACAATGGAGGAATGAAAGTAGAATTATTGATACTTTTTTCAATCTTTTGGAATTTGCTGAAGGAAGGGCAACAGCAAGAGACTTTTATTCGCTCATATCCAGACCGGCTATATGTCAGAACTTTGAACTGGATGAATCTGAACTTGAAATCATTCGCTGGTGGATTGACAAAACAAACATAGCGTGGGGATTTGACCTCGATCACAAAAAAAATCTGGACCTTCCAGAACTTGAGGAAAATACTTGGCAAAATGCATTAGACCGAATGTTTATTGGTTTCTGTTCAGGTCATTCTACAAGTGATCCCTTTGAAAATATTGTTCCTTTTGATGAGGTTGAAGGAAGTCGAGTTGAACTTTTTTCCAAATTAGTCTCCATTATCGATTCATTAAAAAATCTTGCTCAGAAATGTTCCAAAAGACATCAACCTAGTGAATGGCAAAATCTAATTGAGGATTTTTTAATCAAAGAATTCTTTGTGGATGATGAAAATAATCACAAGGATCTCACGGAATTAAGAAAGTCCCTTTCCATCCTGACCAATGAATCAAACGAGAAATCTGAACAGGAACCGTTGCCGGTTATACGCTTCCATCTCGAAAGGACTTTAAATGACAAATCTCTCTTTTCAAGACATCTAACCTCTGGTGTAACTTTCTGTAGTTTACGCTCTGCTCGAGGAATTCCCGCGAAAATCATTTGTCACCTAGGCTTGAATGGAGGTGTTTTTCCCGCCCCCCTCAATAGATCCAGTTTTGATCTTTGTAAAATAAAGCCTGTATATACTGATCGGAACCAAGCAGAAGAGGATAGGTTATTGATAATGGAATCGATTTTAAGTTGCAGACAAACACTCTTCTTTAGTTTTCATGGTCAATCGAGTAAAAATAATGAAAAAATTCCTCCCTCGGTCGTAATTGACGAGATCATTGAACAATTGGACTTAATTATCAATTTCTCCGATAATGAATCATGCGAATGTGCCAAGGATGCCTTTTTATTCCATCATCCTTTACAACCATTTGGGAAAAATTACTTCAAACAAGATGGGTCCACAAACGATCAAGATCAATTTATTGTTAATAAACGACCTCGAAGTTTTTCAAAAATGAATTGCGAGGCGGCACTATCATTAGCTTCGCAACGTTTAATTAAGAAACCTTTCCACTCAGAACCACTAACCAGTCAAGGCGAGCTTGAAAAGAAATTAGACCTTACCGAGATAGTTGATTTTTGGAGAGGCCCAAGCTTATACTTCATTAACAA
>CBFIBI010000104.1:0-8353 GCA_965660725.1 Opitutales bacterium | reverse complement strand
AGGGATTAAGTTCAGGATTAACCGAGAGCATTAAGGCAGCAACCCCGACTGCATGGGGACCAGAAAAGGAATTACCCGCAGGTCCAATTATCAGTGAACCACCATCGTCCCGTTCCACCTCTTTCCAGTTGTTTCGAATTTTATGTGAACCCGAAACATTCCATACCGGATAGCCAAAGGGAAATGCGGTTAGATCCGGTTTTTTCAAAGGTCTTTGTTTTGAATAATCGGAAAAGAATTGAACACCTTCCCAATAACAGGGCCCTTCACTGCTAAATGGTAATTGAATTCGGGAGCGATCCACACCAGCAACCGCGAGAACGCAGGGTATATCCTTGGGTAGTCCAATTTGTTTACCAACTGGCATAGCGCGACGAGATTTGGGCCCATAATTACCCGCCCCACCCACGGCAAGAACACCTCCGAGAGAAAGATGCTCAAATGCATTACGGAAAAGTCCCCTCATTTGTCCAAGGTCGCGATTTACAATCATAAAACTCATGGAAACAACATCGGCTCCGTTCGTGATCAGGTATTCCAAACTGCGAAGATTAAACCCACCCTTTAGAAGCATAATTTTGGAATCTGGTGCGATGGCAGTCTGTAAACCGGACATCGATGGCCGGCCCGCAATGATACCGACGCACGAACTACCATGTGAGGTGGTTGAAGTGGGGTCTAAAATATTTCCATTATCGGCAATAAAATCGTAACCGAATAGATCATCAATCAGTCCGTTCCCATCATCATCCAGTCCGTTTAATTCTTCCCCAGAATTTCGGGTGAGCGCATGAATCAAAGAAGGCGTGGAGAGAATACCGGTATCTATTACCGCAACCTTAACCCCTTGCCCGGTGGCGTTTTCTTCTTTCCATGCTGCTTGGGCTCCAATTTCCCTTACATTCCAAGGGATTCTTAAACTTCCGGAAAAACGGGTGCTTTTTCTTCTGTGCACATCAACCACATCATGCATAGCTTGGAATTGCTTGGCTGACATAGGAGAAGATTTACGAAACGGTTTTAAAAACCGGTTAAGATAAACAAAGGAAACATCGGAACGGTTGGCAAGTTTTTGAACAGCACCCGATTGAGCAAGACATGAAAAGCCATTGACTATCCAAAAACGATTCACTTCCCGAATCTGTTTTTTACTGATACTTTTAGTGATGAACTTTTCTATCCCTGTCCATGAACGGATCGCTTGTTCTCGAAGAATAGTGGAAACCTCAAGACGATTCTGAGAACGTGAAAACCTTGCACGATCGATGCAAATTCTTTCAAAGTCCCCAGAACGATTGACCAGCTGTTTATCCATACGAACAAATACCGGAATCCAATCTGGATTATCCAAATCAATCGCTATATCCAATCGACTTGCTAAAACCGAATGGTGAACCAATAAAAACCCAATACAGGAAAAACTAAGGAATATACCTTTCACCGGGCGGGTTAATCGCCGTGAAAGCTATTTATAGACTCAAATATTTTTTAACCTTTTGCTCCAAACCGGAACGGGCATTTTGATCAACAAGATTGCCCTTTTTATCGACTAACCACATCGCCGGAATACTGCTTATCCCATGCTCCTGGGCCAGACTGGTCTTCCAGCCTTTTCCGTCGAAAAATTGGGGCCAGGGCATTTCGTTTTTTGCCAGAAAGCTCTCGAGCTTCTTCTTATCACTATCCATTGATATTCCAATGATCTCAAAGCCCTGCTTATGCAATTCATCGTAAGTCTTTTTAACACTTGGAATCTCGCGGACACAGGGGCCACACCAAGTAGCCCAGAAATCAATCAGGACAACTTTTCCTTTCATTTTACTCAAATCAACTTCGCTCCCATCAAGTGCAGTGAATTTCATATCCAAAGGTTTGCCAATTGCCTCCCTTTTTTTAAGCTCACCTTGGGCCCTTGAAACCACCTTTGCAATCTTGGGATCAGAGGAATCCAATGCAGCCAAGCGTTTAAGAATTTTCATCCCCTTTTCCTGATCTGGAGTCATTCGGGCAAACGCATCGAGCATAGCATAAGGCATAAATTCTTCAGGATATTCCTTGGAAAGCAGATTCCCTACTCTTTCCAACTCTTTTAATCCCTCTGAACGATCTTTTTTAAGGGCAGCCCTTACTTCCTCATCTAATTTCTTGAACACTTCTTCGAATGGCGGTTTTTTATCCTCTGCCAGTGCGGGAAAAAGACTCGAAAGCAGAAATGTGATAATGAGTAATGGAGTATATAATTTCATATAATTATATTACCCTAGATTCAAACAAGAGTACGAGAGAAAAAACCCATAAACACAATATTGCAAATCTAAGGCGGAATTAAGCTTGTTCCTTTTAAAAGCCTAAAAACAACTAGTTCAATTCGTGGTATTTATGCTTGCAGACCTGCCAATGCCGCTTTTCTTACTACATTGTCTACCGTAATCCCGAGCTCGGACATAACGATATCACCCGGTGCTGAAATACCAAAGCGATCAATTCCCACAACCACCCCATCTAATCCGACATATTTTCTCCAAAGGTCGGTCACACCGGCTTCAACTGCCAGGCGACTGCGAAATTTCTTTGGCAAAACACTTTCTTTATATTCATTTTCCTGACGGTCAAATCTTTCCATGCATGGCATGGATACAACGCGAACACCCGCCCCAAGTTGCTCGGCAGCTTCCAAAGCGATAGATAACTCACTTCCAGAGGCAAGTATAATTAATTCTAGTTCACCTGATTCCTTACGGGCAATATATCCACCACGCAATACTCCTTGACGGCGATCAGATACAGGGATTTGTGAAAGATTAGGAACATTCTGACGTGTCAAAATTAGACCGGTGGGTCCATCGGTACGTTGCAGTGCTGCGACAAACGCTCCAGCAGATTCTTCTGGATCAGCTGGGCGAATCACATCGAGATTAGGAATCAAACGTAATCCACTCGTTGTTTCAACGGGTTGATGTGTAGGTCCATCTTCACCTACTGCAACTGAATCATGCGTCCAGATATGAAAAATAGGTAAATTAGCAAGTGCAGACACTCGTACTGAACCGCGCATGTAATCTGCAAACACAGCAAAGGTAGCACCGGAAGGACGAAAGATACCGTAATATCCAATTCCATTAACAATCGCCCCCATGGCATGTTCACGAATACCAAATAAAAGATTTCTGCCTGAATTATTGGTGCTTGAGAAATCACCCATTTCTTTCAAATAATTCTTGGTTGAACCGTGCAAATCAGCAGAACCGCTTATCAAAAGAGGGAATGCTTTGGCCAAGTCATTAATAATTTGGGATCCTGCAGCCCGGGTAGCTACTTTTGCATCCTCTGCAAAAACCTGCACACTATCCATTAAATTATCTGGTAATTCCCGATTTAATCCACTCTGTAAAAGTGCGGCTTTTTCAGGATTGGCAGATTGCCAGGCAGCAAAAGTTTGATCCCATGTCTCACGACTTGCCCGCCTTTGCTCTTTGAGTGATGCAAAATAAGAACGAACTTCATCAGAGACATAAAATTTCTCTTCGGGAAGCCCTAAACCCTCTCGGGCAGATTCAGCAAATTTAGCTCCGCCTTCACCGTGACCAGCAGCGGTACCAGCAACTTCAGGGATTCCCTTTCCAATAAGGGTTTTACATTCAATAAAAGTGGGTTTTCCATTTTTATTATTACGGGCTTGGGCCAGTGCATCTGCAATAGCATTCATGTCGTGCCCATCTTCCAAACGAATTACATTAAATCCATATGCAGTAAACCGATCTATTACACTTTCGCTTTGACTGGCGTCTGCCATGGCATCCAAGGTCACATCATTTGAGTCATAAATAATAGTTAAATTATCCAGGCCAACATGCGCACCCAAGGATGCCGCTTCTGCTGCAACCCCTTCCTGTAAACAACCATCACCTGCCAGACAAACAACTTGGTGATTAAAAATTTCGTGCTCATCTGTGTTAAAATGAGCAGCAGCCATCTTTGCAGCAATGGCAATTCCAACTGCGTTTCCAACCCCTTGACCAAGTGGTCCAGTTGTGGATTCAACTCCTGCTGTTTCGCCAAATTCAGGATGTCCCGGTGTTTTGCTATGCAACTTACGAAAGTTTTTTACCTCCTCTAGGGAAAGATCAAAACCTGCCATGTGTAACCAACCGTATAAAAACATGCTGCCATGACCAGCAGAAAGGACAAAACGATCGCGATTGATCCAATTTGCGTCTGAAGGGTCAACCTGCAGATCATGGCCATAGAGCACAGCCCCAACCTCTGCAGCACCGAGTGGAAGTCCGAGATGCCCCGAACTGCAAGCGTGAACGGCGTCGATAGCTAAGCCTCTAGCTTGATCTGCCGCCTCTTTTAGAATTTCTAGATTTTGCAATGACATATAAATAGTAAGTTGTGGGAGTTAATTAAGTGATAGGGAGGAAAAAATCAGGTTAAACGAATTGTCAATCTTGGTAAATAACATCGTTCGTGGTCAATTCAACCATGTTTTCTCCAGGAGTAACCTCAACATGCTTAGACCAAATAGTTACTACGCCTGTTTGATCATCTTTATCAATTCCAATTAGATAATATTTATCGTCGGGACTAACATCATTTAATTCCGCCTTTCCAAATGGATCAGTTCGAGCTTTGCCAACTTTTGCCTGCAAAAGAATTGATTTAACTCCTAAAGCAACCTCTGGATTGGAGGATGAATCCTTTTCCGCATTTGCCCAAAGTTCGGCAACGGACTTTACTTCACCAGCCAAGGCTCTGTCCAAATTTAAATCGCTTAATAAATCTTGAAGATTTTGAGTGGTTAAGTAAAACTCCGATGCTTGAGCGGGTCGAGCTTTTCCCTGTGAAGTAGGAACAGATGCTTTAAAACGCAGAACTGATTTGGTAACATCAGGGGTGTGTAATCCAGGTGAATAAATTAAATCCCCATCATTTGGAGAGGAAGAAACAGGGGTAGAAAAATCAGATAGTTTTTGGGGGTTAGAGACCGAAGGACTGAAAGGAGGTTCTAAATCATGCGAATTTATTTCAACTAAAGAGGATTTTTGGGGAGCAGGCGAATTTTGCTTTGCTTCAGTAACCACACGACTAAGGTAGGCCAGTCTTTGCTCAGGACTTAAATGCTCGTTTCCCTCAAGGATGAAGGCTCTTAACTCATCATCACCCGGACGGCGTGCTGCTTGCGTTTCTTTATCCAGTAGTTTCTGCTCAAGTTCTCGGAGGCGAGCTTCAAGGCTTAGAACCTTTTTATCTTGTTTGACATCGACTGGCTCATCGAAGTGATTATTTTCGATCTTTCGAAAAACAGGGCGTGGTCCCAACTTTGGATTTACAGATAGTTGCTCTAGCGTATAAAACTTTGTTTTTCCATGATCCATGAAATCGAAAACTGGAACTAATTTTGGATAAAAGAATGGAATGGCCGATGGATCTTCCGAAACTTTTACAATAATTGAACCATCTTCTCCAATCTCACGAATTGGATAAACCCACGCAGCTGATTCCATCTTATCCAAAAATGAATGTGATAAGATGTTTTCTGCAGAAAGGGCCTCACTGCAGATTAAGGACAAAAGAAAACTGAAACTAACTTTGTTGTAAGAATTGTTCATAACAACATTGCCTTACCTTGATTCGAAATTTACAAGTTTGCAAAGTTTTTCTTCTTGCTCATCCAAATTTTGACGATTTTTTAGGGTTTTAAACAAAATTCTATTTTGCTATCGCTAGAGCTTTTTAATTTTCCTTTTACCCTCAACTCAACCAGCTTACTAATTAGTTTGCACAAATTATTATTGATATTATGTCAGACCATTCATCATCCGAAATAATGATCGAGACACAAGGTCTCAGTAAATACTACGGCGATTTTATCGCAGTTGAAGATCTTAGCTTCACCATTCGAGAAGGTGAAGTCGTTGCTTTTCTTGGACCAAATGGTGCAGGAAAAAGTACTACCATGAAAATGCTAACTGGTTATCTTGCTCCTTCTTCTGGGAATGCTCAAGTTTGTGGTATGGAGGTTGCCGGAAATCGCGACGCCGTCGCGAACCGAATTGGGTACCTTCCTGAGAACGGTCCCCTTTATGAAGAAATGACCCCTCTCACTTTACTTAACTTCTTTGGTGATGCCCGAAGTCTTGATTCAAGCTATAAAGCAAAACGAATCGAAGAAGTCACTGAACAATGTGCCCTTCAAACAGTACTGAATAAACCCATTGGGAAACTTTCGCGAGGATTTCGCCAACGAGTGGGAATGGCTAATGTATTATTACACGAGCCCGATGTTCTGATCATGGACGAACCCACTGCTGGTCTAGATCCAAACCAGGTGTTGGAAGTCAGAAAAACAATAAAAGGATTAGGAAAAACAATTCTTCTATCCACTCACATTTTACAGGAAGTTCCTGAAATGGCTGATCGGGTCATACTTATAAATCAAGGTCGTCTCATCTTTGAAGGAACGCCCGAAGACCTAAAAAGCGAATCATCCCTCGACGCTTGGTTTAATCGTAAAACCATGGAAGCCGCTTAATTTTACCTTAAATATATTTTACTGAATAAAATGAATAAAAAAGCAGTTATAGCCGTATTCAAACGAAACCTCGCCGCCTACTTTGGAAGTCCAAGTGGATATGTTTTCATCTGTGCCTTTCTATTATCAAGTGGACTGGCAGCTTTTTGGCCACAAGAGTTTTTTGACTCCAATTTGGCCAACCTTGATCAGCTGAACAAATTTCTACCACACATTCTACTTGGCTTCATACCCGCAATTACGATGAGTATCTGGGCCGATGAACGCCGTCAGGGAACCGATGAACTTTTACTTACCTTACCTGGAAGTGACTTTGATGTGGTACTTGGCAAATATCTAGGTGCGGTTGCAATCTTCACTGTTTCGCTATTTTTCTCTTTGTGTGCGAATTATTTTGTGCTTTCCGACTTAGGTAGTCCTGATTTTGGATTACTATTTTCGACATATGTTGGTTATTTCTTTGTTGGTTTAAGCATGCTTGCAATTGGAATGGTTGCTTCATTTCTGACTCCAAATCTAACCGTGGCTTTTGTCTTGGGAGTAGCTTTCAATGCTCCCCTTGCACTTTGGCCTAATTCTGAATGGGGATTATCGGCAAGTTTTCTCGATTTCAGCCGTGGAATCATAAGTCTATCTGGAATGGCTTTTTTCATATGTCTGGCTATTGCAATGCTTTACCTATGCTCAATCCTTATTGGTCGAAGACATTGGGCGGGTAGCCCTACTGGCACTAACAAGACTTTTCATTATTCAATTCGAGTCGTTGCCTGCCTTACAATCGCCTATTCTTTAACATTCTTTTTTCGGAATAATGATATTGTCCGAATTGATGCAACTGCTGAGCAATTAAGCAGTCTCTCAGATGGATCTATTGACTTGCTCGCGGACATTGAAGGCCAGGTTGAGATTGACGCTTTCATATCACCCGCAGAGGCGATGCCTGAGCAGTATGTTCAGACACGAATTAACCTGTTAACTGCTTTGAGAGAAATTGACAGAGAAAGCAAGCAAGTCACCGTTGATATCCATGAAATTTCTGCTGAAGATAATGCTTCCACAACTGCCGAAAAATATGGCATAGAAAACCAAAATGGTATAACCCCTCCATTATTTGTACAGGAAGATGGTAGGTTCATGCCTTGGCAAAAAGATCTCTATCTTGGTTTGGTCTTTAAGGGAAATGGTGGTCAACAAACAATTCCATTTGTTTATAAAGGATTACCTGTTGAGTACGAAATCATGAGAACTCTTAGTGCTGTGAGCAGTCCGACCAACAAGAAAAAACTCGGTGTATTTGCTACCGATGCACCGATGATGGGAAGTGCCGGCATGGGCATAATGGGTTTCAATATGGGAGGAGGAACTCCTGCTTGGGAAGTAATCAACGAGTTACGCAAACAATATGATGTTCAGGATGTTACCGGGGGAGATATTAAAAAAGGAGACTATGATGCTCTACTTGTGGTACAACCATCCACCTTGGATAATGAAAAACTTGATAATCTGATTTCTGCTATAAAAGTTGGTATTCCGACCGCAATTTTTGAAGACCCACTTCCGCTCATTCAGGGAAGCGTTACTGGGACTTATGAACCCAGAAGAAACAATCAGCAAGGTGGGGGCCCAGGTCAACCGCCTCCGCCTGCACCTGAAAAAGGAGACCTCAATAAACTGTGGAGTCTACTCGGAGTAAATTTCAATGTAAATCCTAGTGAAAGATTGGGCTCGATTAAAAAAGAACTTTTAGACTTACAATCCAAAGCAAACCTTAGCCTTGCTCCTTATCGTGGGAGAATTGCTGAAGTTGCCACTTTTTTC
>CBFIBI010000103.1:0-8532 GCA_965660725.1 Opitutales bacterium | reverse complement strand
CAAAATACGGGCATCCCTAATTAATGCTTTGGCAATCTCAACCAGTTGTTTTTCAGCTACTGTTAACTCCTCACATAACATATCAGGATCAATCTCAGCTCCAATTCGTTTGAATAGGTCCTTAACTCTTTTTTTTTCTTCCTCTTTTCTAACCCAACCAAAATTTTCGGGCTCAATTCCAAGGAAAACATTCTCAACGGCACTTAATCCTGGAACTAAATTAAACTCCTGATATATCACTGCAACCCCAGCACTCAGAGAATCTGTGGGGGTGACCCAATCCTGCTCAATACCACTAACTTTCAACACCCCCGAATCAGCAATATGAGCACCTCCCATCACTTTAATTAATGTACTTTTTCCTGCTCCATTCTCTCCAAGCAATGCAACACATTCACCTTCAGAAAGTTCAAAATCTACTGATTTTAAAGCATGAACCCCAGGGAAACGCTTTTCAATTTGCCTTAGTTCAAAAAAATACGGTTTTTCAAAGCTCAATTAAAACAAGTTCTAATCTTTACTTAGCAAAGCAACTAAGTAAGTAATTTTTCACGAACATTTCTAGCGGTTCTGACACAGGCTTTTCCTATTTCCTCAAACCGGTCAGATTCCAACCGAACAGAAGGAGCGATTACAGTGACTGCAGCTACGGGATAATGATAATCATCCAAAATAACTGCGGAAACACAATGAATCCCTTCCAAGCCCTCTGCCAAGTCTAGTCCATAACCACGCTTTCGAATTCCCTCAAGATCCTTCAGTAGATCAGATCGAGAAACCAAAGTTTTGGGAGTGAACTTTTTTAATTTCACTTCAGATAAATACTTTCTCAATTCATCTTCAGGTAGTTCTGCTAAAATAGATTTGCCTGGTGCACATGAATAACAGGGAACCCTTAATCCAATCTGGCCTGACACTTTAATCGGTTGATCCGAAACGCATTGCTCGAGAACTAATGTCTTATTATCAACCATGGCGAGCAATTGAGCAGTTTCCCCGGTTTCATCCCTCAACTGCTTCAATGAATCCCAAGCCGAAACGACCAAACTTTTATCATTAATCTGAGGTCTAGTTAAATCAGCAACTCGATTCGTAAGAACATATCTTCGGTCGTCTTCCTTACGGTATAGCCATCCTCTTTTATGCATAGTTTCAGTAATTCGACCAACACTATTCACAGGTAATGACAAGGCACGCGCAATCTCGCTTGAAGACTTTCCTTCTCGAAATCCCCCAAGATATTCGAGTATAGCTAATGTCCTGTCTGTACCCTTGGCAGATGCTTCCTCTCTGAGAGATATTAATTCAGTCACAATATCGCTTTCTTTAATAGTAAAACCTTAAGATTTATAATATTTATTTAAGTAAATAAAAATAGGATTATTTGAGAGATGGGTCATTTGCACCATCTGCTTGCCTGTATAATTTTGTAGGAATCAGAACTTCTTTTTCAACTTCACCCCCAGCAAAATAATTCATCATTAACTCTACTGTTTTCTTACCAATCAAATCAGGAAATTGAATCGGGTCAGCAAAAATTTTACCATCCTTAATTGCTTGTTTTCCTTCTGGTTGCCCATCAAAAGCGACAATAATAACTTGCTCCTCCTTACCTGCTTTCTCAAGTGCTGCCCGGGCTCCCAAACCTGAAGGATCATTAATGGCAAATATGCCTCTTAAATCAGGATGGGCCTGTAGAGTATCTTCAGTCACTTTATATCCTTCATCTCTAACACCTCCCCCATCCAATTGGGCAATGACTTCGATTTGGTTAGCAGATAATCCATCGTTATACTTTGAGATTACTTCTTCAAAACCCTGAACACGTAGCTGACATGAATTTGCTTGAGGAAAATGTACAATTAAGACTTTGCCACCCTCTTGCCCGAGAGCTTCAATCATAGCTTCCCCCGCAAGTCGCCCTCCCTGCAAATTATCACTACCTACATGACTGACTACCTCGGCACCTTCCGCAACACATTTTAGATCACATGTAAATACTGGAACCCCTGCTTTATTTGCCTTTTCAATAGCAGGCCCAATCGACTGCCTGTCACATGGGTTTAGTATAATTGCAGCTACTCCCTTTGTTAAAAAATCATCTATTTGATTAGCTTGCTTTTGTACATCGCGGTCACCATCCACAACTAAAACATCATATCCATGCTTTGCCGCCTCTTCCTTAATTCCCTCTGCAATGACATTAAAAAATGGATTCCCCAAAGTCAGAACTGAAACTCCAATAGTTCCTTTTATATCTTTGTCCTCACCACCAGTCAAAGCATCCTCATCTGAAACACCGCAGCCAACAATGCCCAATGAAAAAACAGTTATTATAAACATGTACATTTTTTTCTTCATTATATATCCTTGCTAGTTCTTAATAATTTCTAAATTTGGAAACCTACCCATAAATGGAAAACAATGAATGAACTAAATTTCAAGCAAGAACTTACTGCCGCTTTTGGGCAACCAATTGCAGAAAACCCAACCCAAGTTATGATTGAGGCCGCATACCGCCACCACAATCTGGACTGGCGTTACCTCACCATAGAAGTCGGACCAAATGATCTGGAGGCTGCTGTCAAAGGAGCAAAAGTTATGGGTTTTCAGGGATTCAACTGTACTATTCCACATAAAGTTAATGTCATCCAGTACCTCGACGGTTTGGGAGAATCAGCTTCGCTCATGGGAGCAGTTAACTGCGTGGTCCGCCGAGACGGTCAATGGATTGGAGAAAACACCGATGGTAAAGGATTTGTTTCCTCTCTTCGGGAACTCACTGATCCCAAAAATAAAAAAGTGGTTATTTTTGGTGCCGGTGGTGCAGCTCGAGCAATCAGCGTGGAAGTCGCCCTGGCTGGAGCCCGCCACATAACTATCGTAAATCGTTCAGCCAAACGCGGAGAGGAACTGACTACCCTTTTACAGGATAAACTTCCCTGTTATGCCGACTTTACAAGTTGGAGCTCAACTTATTCTATCCCGGCCGAGACCGACATAGTGATCAACGCAACCTCAATTGGACTGTTTCCAAACATTAAGGCTCGTCTTGATTTTGATATAGAAAGTCTTTCCTCTAATATGTTGGTCGCCGATGTGATCCCCAACCCACCCGAAACCAACTTGGTTCGTGATGCCAGGGCCAAGGGATGTAAGGTCATTGATGGATTGGCAATGCTGGTCAGTCAGGGCGTAATTGGAGTAAAACACTGGACTGGTGTAGACCCCAACCCTTCAATTATGCGTACTGCACTTGAGGAGGTCTTTGGATAATCATTTTTTAACCCGATCTTATTCACAATGAAATTCCATTCCCTTCTTTTCGTAATATCAGTAGCACTTTTAGGATCTTGCTCGGACTCCAAGACTCGAGTTATCACCCCTGAGACCACCCTGAATCAAAATTCAGGAATTTCAATAATTGACAGCTCCACTTTCCATTCTGACAAAAAATTCCCCACTGAATGGTCCATTACCAAACAAAGCCTGAAGGGAGGAAAACAGGATGGTGTAGAAATCATTACAATTAACAACGGCGAATTAAAGATTTCTATTATCCCCACAAGAGGAATGGGTATCTTTGATGTCCATTCTAAAAGTGTTCGATTGGGATGGGACTCACCAGTGAAAGAAATAGTACATCCATCCCACATCAATCTCGAAAGTCGAGGCGGACTCGGTTGGCTTGAAGGATTTAACGAATGGATGGTTCGGTGTGGCCTTGAATTTGCCGGACATCCAGGAACGGACGAATTTATTGACAACACCGGCAATCCATCAACGCTCAACCTAACACTACACGGAAAAATTCAAAATATTCCAGCATCCGAATATGAGATCATAATTGATCCTGAACCACCTCACCGTATTCGAGTGAGCGGCACGGTATACGAGAAATTTTTTTATGGTCCGAAGCTGAAACTCGTAACAGAAATTTCTACTGTAGCTGGATCTGACACCTTTCAAATATCTGATCAAGTAATCAACGAAGGTGCCTTTCCCCAGGAATTCCAACTTATTTACCACGGAAACTACGGTTCATCTATCCTCGAAGAAGGTGCCCAAATTTACACCCCTGCAAAGAGCGTCACCCCGATGAATGATCATGCAGCAAAAGGTATCGATAACTGGCAATCATACCAAGGTCCCACTCCCGGCTTTATCGAAGAAGTCTACTTACTCGAACCGCAATCCGATGAAGAAGGGAACACCCTCGCCCTTCTCGCCAATGCCGACCTTACACTTGGCACTTCTGTTCGATGGAACCTATCGGAACTACCCTACCTAACAGTATGGAAGAATACCGCAGCGAAAAAAGATGGTTATGTTACTGGAATAGAACCCGCCACCGGTTTTCCGTTTAACCGAAAAGTTGAGAGAAAATATGGACGAGTCCCAATGATCCAGCCCGGCGAAACCCGTGCCTTCACTCTTAACTTTGGAATCCATCATGACCAAGACTCTGTTCAATCAATTATTTCGCAAGTGGATAAACTTCAAAAGACTTCTGCTCTTAAAATTATTCGAGAGGCACCTGTTACTGAATGAGATGAAAATAATACTATTCATTTTTACATTTTTTTTCTCTTATCATCTGTTTTCAGCGGATTGGTCTAATTGGCTTGGTCCAAATGGTGACGGAACTTCCACCGAATCAGACTGGAAGCACGAAATTAATGACCCGATATGGAAAGCCAAGGTAGGGGTTGGTTTCTCAGCCATTTCTGTTGCCAATGGCAAACTCTACACGATGGGGCATGACGGCAAGAAATCCGAAGGTCAGGAAACCGTTTACTGCCTAGACGCTCAAACTGGAAAATCCATCTGGACTCATTCCTACCCTGCTCCGATCATTGACTACCTTCACGAAGGTGGTCCCTGCTCCACTCCGACTGTGGATGGATCAATCGTTTATACTATCAGCAAGCACGGTTTGCTCCACGCGTTCCAGGCGGACGACGGAAAAGTACTTTGGAAAAAAGAGATGATGAAAGAAGCTGGCATGAAACGCCCACCCGAATGGGGTTTTTCCGCTTCCCCTTACATCTTGGATGATCAAATCATTATTGAAGCTGGAGCTACCTTTTCATTTAACAAAAAGACTGGGGAAATAATTTGGAAAAGCAAAGCCTACCGTCCTGCCTATGGCACGCCTACACTTTTCAAACCCGGCGGAAAACAAATGATCGCGGTTCTTAAAACTGACGGACTTGTTTTACTTAATCCCCAAAACGGAAAAACCAAAGCTTTTGTTAAATGGGAAACAAGTTACCGGACCAATGCATCAACTCCTATTGTAAAAGGGGATAAGCTTTTTATTTCAACTGGATATCAACGCGGATGTGCCCTCTTCCAATGGAAAAACGATCAATTATTTAAAGTCTATGAAAACAAGGTGCTTTCCACTCACATGAACCATGCCATCCTAGTGGACGGTTTCGTCTACGGATTTGATGGAAATGTTCATATGGCCGGCAAAAAAGATTTTGTCTGTATGGAATTTCTTTCCGGTGATGAAAAGTGGCGGGTTGCAGATCGTGGACTTTTGGTTGGTTCTCTCATGGTTGCCGGTGATCGTATCATTATACTCGGTCAAAGAGGTGAGCTCGTTTTCGCTAAAGTCAATCCGTTCAAGTTCGAGGAAATTTCACGTGATCAGGCAATTGGTGGTAGATGCTGGACTATGCCCATTATGTCAAACAGCCTACTTTTTTTAAGAAATGCCCGTGGCGATCTTTTCTGCCTAAATTTATCTCAATAAATCTTTCTTTATTTTGCGATTGTTGCTGCGATAAGATTGAATTAAATTCTTTAATTAGATTGATCTTCTATGTCAAATAACCTAGAACTGTTAACAATCATACTAATATGAGGTCTTTGCATCGGATTAAATATGAAAAAAATAACTGAAACATTTCTGCTTACTCTTTTGGCAATTCAGACACCCCATCTTCTACTTGCAAACACCTACACATTCACCAATGCCGGAGCAATAGGTCGAGAAGGCCCAACCCAAGCTCAAATCGATTCTAATTACTCTGGTACCAACTTAGCAAATTCAGTTACCATTAATACCAGAGGCATTCAGGAATGGACGGTACCTGTAGATGGAAATTATTCTATCGAGGCTTTGGGTGCTAGTGGAGGAAATGGGGTTATTGGAGGTAGTGGCGGTACTGTTCTAAGTTTAGGTTCAGGTGCCCAAATTAAAGGCAATTTTGAACTATCTCAAGGGGATGTACTAAAAATTATCGTTGGGCAATCCGGCAAATCACAAACCAACAATGGTGGTGGTGGTGGTGGCGGTGGCGGTGGTAGCTTTGTTGTAAAAAATGGAAATGCTTTGATAGTGGCTGGTGGAGGTGGTGGTGCCGGAGGAAGAATTAATCAACACGGCGTAGATGCAAATATTACAACCTCGGGCAACCAGTCTTCTGATGGAACTGCAGCAGGTGGGCAATCCGGACAAGGTGGCTCTGGAGGTGGCCCGACTTGGGGCGGAGGCGGAGGAGGTGGATTTTTATCCAACGGGGGAAATGGTGGAAGCTCAGCCACGGGGGGGCTTTCATTCAGTAACGGAGCAGTCGGAGGAGCAGCAAGTTCCTTGTATCCATCCATAGGAGGGTTTGGTGGAGGTGGAGGAGTGGGCTATTCTGGTGGAGGTGGAGGAGGATACTCAGGCGGTGCTGGAGGTTCCCACAATACTTTTTACCCGGGTGGTGGCGGAGGCGGTTCCTTTAACACAGGAACTAGTCAAAACAACAGTATTAGGAATGACTCCGGACATGGAAAAGTAATCATTACTCTTTTACAACCAGTCCAATATATCTTCACCAATGCTGGGGCAACCGGGCGACAGGGACCAACCCAAGCTCAAATCGATTCCAATTACTCTGGTACAAACTTAGCAAATTCAGTTACTATTAATACCAGAGGCATTCAGGAATGGACGGTACCTGTAGATGGAAATTATTCAATTGAAGTTCATGGTGCTAGTGGAGGGGATCACCTTGACTACAATAATGGAGGTAACGGAGCAATTGTGACTGGAAAGTTTAATTTCTCAGCGAACGAAAAACTTTTTATTTTGGTTGGGCAAAAAGGAACTAACGGCAATTCTACCTCCAGGGGAAACTCCTCAGGTGGTGGTGGAGGAACCTTTGTGGCAAAAGGAAGCAATCTCTCTTCTGCAGCACCTGTCATAATTGCTGGCGGAGGAGGTGGCGGGGGAGATTTTAATTATCGCGGTGCTGGACAAGACGGTCGACC
Organism: Opitutales bacterium; assembly: GCA_965660725.1. Classification (GTDB taxonomy): domain Bacteria; phylum Verrucomicrobiota; class Verrucomicrobiia; order Opitutales; family Seribacteraceae; genus Seribacter. The sequence continues at coordinate 1,260 of CBFIBI010000103.1, read as the reverse complement.
TACCGAAAACGGTGGTTCAACAATCACGAGATCCACAGCAGGACAAAATGGAAACGGAGGCACAAATGGTGGAAGTACAGGTGCAGGCAATGGTGCTGGATTCACAGGTAATGGTGCCAGCACGGACACAGATACAAATGAATTACCAATGTCATTTAATAATGGAGGCAAAGGTGGACTTCCAAGATCGTCTGGATTTGCCGGTGGTTTTGGTGGTGGCGGACATGGTAGATTCGGTGGCGGAGGGGGTGGCGGCTACTCCGGAGGAGCAAAAGGTGACTTTAACAATAATGATGCAAGTGGGGGTGGCGGTGGCGGCTCTTACAACATTGGCTACGACCAAAATAATTCTTTGGGCACGAATACCGGACATGGAAAAGTAATTATTACTATCCTTACACCAAATAATCCTGGTTCTTCCTCTCCGATAATAACTCAAGGAAACTCAGCAATATCCAAAGTACTTAACGAAGATACATCAGTAACCTGGACGCCCAGCGAACTGAATGCCACCGATTCCGATACCAATGCATCGTCGCTCGCGTGGTCACTCGTAACTGCTCCTTCACATGGTACAGCCATAGTGGATGGCAACGGCAGTTCTCCAAGCATACTATCCTACCAACCCAATCCCAACTTTAATGGTTCAGATTCTTTTTCCGTTCAAGTAAGTGACGGGGAAAACAACGATTCAATTACTATCAACCTGAGTGTTAATTCAGTGAATGACAACCCGACCATTTACTCCATTAACGGACAAACCCTTTCCAGTGCACTCACCGCCGAAATTCAGGTACCGGAAAACTCCTTAGTTACTTTGGACATTAATGCTTCTGATTCGATTGAAGGTGACACCCTCACTTTTCAAAAAACCGCCGGAGCCGATCGCGATACCTTCGATCTTAATTCCTCCACAGGCATCCTCTCACTTCCCTATTCCCCCGACTTTGAGAATCCCGCCGATGCAGATGCTAATAACACTTACGAAATTTGGTTCCGTGCTAATGATTCAAATGGTGGATTTGATGAAAAACGCATCACCATACGGGTGACTAATGTGGTCGAAGACAACGACGGAGACGGGATTGAAGATGCCTACGACCCCGATGATGACAATGACGGCTTTTCTGACATCACAGAAATCGCCTATGGCTCCAACCCATTGGATGCCAATTCAACCGCCAATGCTTCCCCCACTGACTTAAATGCAAGCTCTCCTCTTCAAATTGCTGAAAACCAAACGATTGGGTCTATTGTTGG
>CBFIBI010000102.1:0-8551 GCA_965660725.1 Opitutales bacterium | reverse complement strand
TCAAAAGCTTTGTTTTTTGGGTCGTAGGCAGCGTCCCATTTTGCTTTCTGTTCGGGGGTGAGGTTACCAGGAGTTCTGATTTTTAGGTCGTTAGTGGAAAGGTGACGGTCAATAGTCATTGCCTGGGTGGTCGCCGGTTCGAGACGATTTTTATAATTATCTCGAAGGGTCTTGGGTTCTGGAATATCCATCCCGTCATATTTGGTTAGGTATTTTGGGCCTGGTTGCCAATTCCGGTGTGGTGCTTTGTGCTGACTCATGAGAATAAATGGTTTGTTTGGGTCTCTTTTATTTTTGAGCCAGTCCAAGCTGACATCGGTAATTACATCTGTTGTGTACCCGGTAATTTTCTTTACTCCATCCGGAGTGTTCATGGGCGGATTATAATACGGTCCCTGACCTTGTAATACCTGCCAGAAGTCAAAACCGGTGGGATCGCTCTTCAGGTGCCATTTTCCAACCATTGCGGTCTGATACCCTTTTTTCTGGAGCAGCTTTGGGAAAGTTTGCTGTTCTCCGTCAAAGCGTTGTCCATTAGTTAACTGACCATTCAAGTGACTGTGTTTTCCGGTGAGGATTACGGCACGACTTGGTGCACAAATCGAGTTGGTTACAAAGGCACGATCAAAGAGCATACCTTCTTTGGCAAGTCGATCAATATTGGGCGTTTGATTCCGATTTGAACCGTAGGCTGAGATTGCCTGGTATGCATGGTCATCGGTAAAAATAAACAATATATTGAGAGGCTTGCCTTCACAAACCTGACCAATGACCAATGAAAAAAGGAAAAATGTATGGATCAATTTATTCATATGAATAAGAAGAATTTGAGAATTTAAGTTGGCAACTGGAAAATGTGTATTTTGATGAAATTTATAGTTTAATTTGCCAGGCACCGATTCATTGACATATCCAGTTTATCGGGCAATATCGGCGGTGATTCAATCCTCCAAACTTCCGAGATTTTATAAATTATGATTAAATTTGTCTTTTCGATTTTCCTTACTGTTTGTACTTTTTTGTCTTTTTCCTCATTTGCTGAAAAGATCACACCTAATATTGTTTTCATTTTTGCTGATGACTGGGGTTGGGGTGACTTGGGTTGCCATGGACATCCGTACTTAAAGACTCCAAATATTGACAGGCTGGCCAGAGAGGGCACTGATTTTTATCGTTTTACGGTGGCAAGTGGAGTTTGTTCACCCAGTCGGACTGCAGTGATGACCGGTCACTTTCCAGCACGCTATAACATAGACGGACATTTCGCCTGGGTTCCAAGTAATCAAAAAAGAAATATGCCTGACTGGTTGGATACCAATGCTCCACTGTTACCAAAATTTCTAAAAAAAGCCGGGTATTCAACTGCACATTATGGAAAGTGGCATCTTGCGAATGATATGATCCCTGATGCTCCGTTTCTAACTGAGTATGGCTATGATGATTACGGGTCTTATAATTGTTCAGGACCACAGATGTTTGTTCATGATGATGTAAAAAGTGCGATTCCATTCATGGAAAAAAGCCATGCAAAAGGTAAGCCATTTTTTATTAATTTATGGATCCATGAACCGCACACTCCTTTTCATGTGGATCCAAAGCTGCAAAAACTTTTTCCTGACCTTAATGAAGCTGATAATATTTATGCAGCCACTTTATATCATGCTGACTTGCGTATTGGACAGCTTCTTGATGCCCTTGACCGGATGGGTGTTACTGAGGATACCTTGGTTATCTTTAGCTCAGATAATGGCCCTGCCCGTGGGTCTCCAAATGCCCCGATAACATTAATGTATGATTCTGCCACTGGACCAGGCTATGGGATTGGAGCAGCGAAGGGAATTACCGGTGGCCGGAGAGCTTTTAAGGGAGCCCTTTTGGAAGGCGGAATTGGAGTCCCATTTCTTGCCCGTTGGCCAGGTAAAATTCCTGCAGGGAAAGTCGATAAAGATTCGATTTTTTCTGCGGTTGATTTGCTTCCCACTTTTTGTGAGTTGGCTGATGTTCAACTTCCTAAGTCGTACAAGCCTGATGGAATCAGCCAAGTTTCTACTTTAATGGGAAGAGGAGACAAGCTGCGAAAGAAGCCAATCTTTTGGAAAATGTCTGCACCCTGGCCAGCTAACGAGGCAAAGCCGGATCACTGGGTTGCTTATGCAGTGGTTGATGAACAATGGAAACTGGTGGTTAACAAAGATCAGTCCCATACTGAACTCTATGATTTGGTCCGTGATCCGTTGGAAAGTATTGATATGGCTTCTAAGAATTCGGAAACGGTCAAAAGAATGAAAAACTTGCTTCATAATTGGTTGAGCTCGTTACCCGCAAAGCCTACGGGAAGTGTATTCTCCAATTTACGAAAAAATTGATTATCTATTCACCTACCCGGTAAAGAACACTGTCTGTTCTGACAAGAAAAGAATTCTGAAAAGGGGCAAATGAGGCCATGTGTGGAGCACCCTCCAATTCATTTTCCGCCACGATTTGAAGGCTTTTTCCTGGGCGGATGACCGTGGTCTTTCCTGCTCGATCAGAAAGGTAGAGCAAGCCGTTGGCAAAGGTGGGGGATGAGCTAAATTCACCATCGAGTCTTTCTCGCCAATCAAGTTCGCCTGTTTTAGCATTCACAACGGAGAGAATCCCTCCATCATTTACCACATAGAGCTGCTGCCCAACCAGAATAGGGGAGGGCATTTTGGGTGCCCCTTTTGTCATTTTCCAGGCAAGCTTTGGGCTAACCAGACCCTCGTATTGGTAGGCATGGATTTCTGCTTTCGAGAAGCATGTGGATAGATAAAACATACCATGGCCAACTACTGGTCGAGCAACATTGGAAAATCCGAGAATCCCGTATTTAATTTTCCAAAGTTCTTCCCCGTTTTCGGGATTATATCCATATACCCAGTCAGCGGCACACGAGATTAAAACGATCTTTCCATTAAATTCTTCGATGATTGGGGTGGAGTAGGATTTTTGAAGTTGGGGATTTTCTCTCATTACTCCGCTACGGGTTGTTTGCCAGGCAATTTTGCCACTGTCTTTGTGAAGAGCGACAATGCTTTGCCGGTCGCTTCCGTCCAAATGAAAAATCATTAAGTTTTTCCATAGAATGGGAGAACTTCCGGGGCCGTTCTCATGCATGATCCAAAGTTTTTTTTCATCGTTCTTCCAAATAATATCACCTGATTCGGAATCAATACATGCATTTCCATAGGCACCGAAATGAAGGAATAGTTTGTCATCTTGAAGATAGGGACTGGGGGATGCATAGCTGTTTAATTTGTGAACCCACTGGGGTTGTTTTTTTTCAAAAACCTCAATGTTTTTTAGAATTTTTCCAGTTACTGGGTTAATTTTCAGTGCACGAAGGCTGAGCCTGGAAAGAACCGTGACGGTAGGTAATCCTTTATTTTCTTTGAGTCTCTCTTTTTTTTCCTCTTCGGATGCGGGAGTTTCCAAGGCAGTGGTTAGCCATATATTCTCTCCATCATGAACAGGTGATGAGTGACCACGCCCTGGTAAATCTGATTTCCAGGTAATATTTTTTTTGGAAGACCAGTCTGTAGGATAGTTTCCTATTGGTGCATGGCCAGATGCATCCGGGCCACGCCATTGAGGCCACTCTTTGCATAACAAAATAATTGGGAATATAAAAAAACCGAGATAAAGTATTTTCATCCGAGAAATAGTAAAGTTTACGGCAGGCGTTTAACAAAAAGATTGCGAAAAAGAACTGTGCTTCCTGGATCGTGACCCTGAAGAGCGAAGGTACCTTCGCCAAGAATTCTTTCAAAATTTGCTCCTTGTTTCCAATCTGCAGGCTGTTTCCAATCTGCAATGATTTTATCGTTAACTTTAGTAATGACATGCTTGCCATCCACTTTGATATAAAGAGTAAACCATTGATCATCTTTCGCTGGTGCCACTAGACAATCGAATACTCCATAAATACTGGCTGTCTTTTTAGGGTCATGGTAAGTATTGTTAACTTGGCATTCAAACCCTGCTTTCGGCCATCCTTCGTCCTGAAAGCGAGTATGGAAATAAACGCCAGCATTTGAATGGGGTAGGGTCATCACTTCTGCCTTGAACTCAAAGTTTTTGAAAGGTTTATCGGTTTCATAAAAAAGGTGGCAGCGTCCAGGAGCATTGGCCACGATACATCCATCCTTCACCCAGAAGGAATCATCGTTTTCATTAGCCTTCCACCCCTTGAGGGTTTTTCCGTCGAACATACTTTCCCAACCTTTGTTAACGGAATGATTTTCGGCATAATGTTCGGCCAGTAGGTCACGTCCAAAATCTCCATCAAAATCTCTCCAGACTGCATGGACATGATTTACATTATTTTGTGTGTTTGCATATTCGAATAGAAAGTCAGGTGTCTGTATACGATAATAGTGACCGGATTCTGGAGTAAGTCCGCCTGACCATGCGAAAAAGGATTCGGTCGGGTGAAGGAGAGGTTTTTTGATTGTTACCTGCTCCACAACTTGTGGACGATGTTTAGCGGAGTATACTTCCACCAATTCAGTAAGCCAACCTTTCTGCCTAGGATTCATCTTTGTAATAGGAAGACCATTTGGGGGAGAGAAAGTTGAACGGTTAACCGTATTGTCCTGACCTGAATAAATGTCTCTAGGTGCTTTGTCTGAAAGGATAGCAATTTTCTTTTGGGGAGGTGAAAGGGATTTGAGAAACTTGAATGCTTTGCTTTCCTCTTCTGATAAAACCCGTAATCCGGAATGTTTTCCTTCCGTGACCTTTGCCGGACTGGCACCCCAGAAGCTTGGTGTAACCGAAAAAATCCGACCATTTACTAAAGAGAAATTAAGTGATAAATGATGACCTTCGAAGCGCCAGCCCCAAGTTCCAGCTTTATCGGGATTGCCGAAAATTGTGTAGTGATAGTGATCTGGGTTTCTCATTTCACGCTCCTCTTTCTCATAAAGAATATTCTCAAGAAGAATAACTTTGGAAGCCTCAATTTGTCCTCGATGACTAAGTGCAGAAGAGAGAAGAGTTTGTGCAAGAGTTCTTTGTGGCGAGGTCATTTCCTTTACGGATAATCCCATTCGGCCGTTAGGTTGAATGAAATTTCCGGGAAAGAAATGCCAGTTTTCACGTTCTTTATTCGAGAACGAAAATGTGGCTTTCTTTTTTTTAGATTCATCAAGAGAATCGAGGAAGTTTTTGGCGGCTGTTGCCATTTCGGTAGCCGGGTCGTGAGCGAATGATTGTCCAAAAAAAGACAGGGAAATGAGGGTTAGAACGAGTAGTTTCATGATATCATAAAAGTATTTGTGCGATCTGGTCTCAATGTCCATACAATTTATCCGGTTCGGATAAACCAAAAATTAGAGGTTTAACTGATTTGACCGGTCTTTGCTCTCAAGGTTCATTGACGATTAGAGCACAGTAAGATAAAAAAATTTCTTATGAGTAGCTTTTTGACAACCAGCTCAGTGCCAGTTTCGGGTTCACTTTTTTCTGGAGGTGGCATTGGTGATGTTGGGATTGAGTGGGGCTGTGGTATTCCGGTATTAGCTGCTTTAGAAATAATCAAATCCCGAGCTCAATTAATAAGACAAAACTTTCCTGAAACAAAGGTTTTTGAAGGGGATATTTTGAAGTTGAAGGAAGAATATATTTCTTTTTTCAAAAATAAATTATTTGGTAAAAGACCTTGGTTGCTTACCTTGTCACCACCTTGTCAGGGCATGTCAGCAAACGGAGCCGGTAGGATCGCTTCTTCAATTAGATCAGGTATTCGTCCACATGAAGATGAACGGAACCGTTTGATTTTACCAGGAATCACTGTTCTGGAAAAACTTCAACCTGACTGGTTTGTATTAGAAAATGTCCGGAGGATGGAAAATACGGTGATTCGAAATGAGAACGATAAACCTGAAAATATACTGGATTGTATAGGAAGAAGATTACATCCTTGTGGTTATACTATACGATCCAATATTCTTAATTTTTCGTCCTATGGAGTTCCACATCATAGGGAAAGATTAATTACAATTGGATGTAGAATTCCCCGAATAGTAAAAAAAAATCCTACTCAGGAAAATATTTTTTCTAAGGAACTCAGTCCTTTTCACCCATTTCCCAGTCATGGATTGAATGACTGCTCCCCTTACCATACTTTGAGAGAGGCAATCGGACATTTGCCCCCTTTAGATTCCCAAACTCTTTTGGAAGATAAAGAGGACCTGTATCATTGTGTTCCTCGTTGGAATGATAATCAATATTTTTGGATGAAGCATACACCTGAAGGGAAGAGTGCATTTGATAATTTTAATTGCTCCAAATGCTTGCACAAAAATAAAAATGACGAAGCGGTATTCTGTGAAAAGTGTGGAGATCCACTTCCCAGACCAACTCTTGTTCGAAAAAAAGAAACACGACTTGTTCGAGGGTTTCGAACTAGCTATTGCAGGATGCGATGGGATCGTCCAGGAAGTACATTAACCATGAACAGTGGTGTAATATCAAGCGATATGAAAGGACACCCTGAACAAAATAGGGTTCTTTCGTTGAGAGAAATTCTTATACTATCCACTTTAGATCACTCACAATGGAGTAAAAAATATTCATTTGAGGGAGTGAAATATGGAAGAGTTCATAATGGAGAACCCTTTTCAAAGAAATTAGTTCGCGAGGTAATAGGGGAATCAATTCCGCCATTGGCGATGTGTAGAATTGTTGAGCGTTTATTGGAATTAAGCTCAGTCTAATCGAGCATAATTAACAACTTATGAATGTTATTACTGAGATTGGCAGACAAAATATTTCTTTAAGGTTTAGCCTATAATATGCATTCGATTTTCTTTTATTCAGATGCTTTTGGGGTCATAATTATTCAACAGTTTGGTATACCCTTACATAATCAACCAACATTTTTGCAGGGAAATTGGTCTTATTGGTGGGGTTTCCAGGCCACCTCCCTCCTACGGCAAGGTTAATCAATAAATGAAAGCGCTGATCGAATGGAGCGGGGAATTTGCCCTTTTCCGAGTTCCATTTTTCCTGAACATGCCAAGCTTTTCCGTCAATTCCCCAGGTGATTTTGCCTTCTTCCCAGAAGATCGAAAACACATGAAAATCATCTGCAAATGTACCTGAAGACAGTTTGTATTCTTTACCGCTATGCTTGTTTCTTGGCCATCCTCCACCGTAATGAAGAGTGCCGTGGTAAGTTGATGGCTCGTGTCCAACAAGTTCCATGATATCAATTTCACCACTTGATGCCCACCCTCCGTATATTTCATCTGTTGGAAGCATCCAAATTGCTGGCCAGATTCCTTTTCCGATAGGTAGCTTGGCACGAACATCAATTCGGCAGTATTTCCAGTCTCCTCTATGTTTGCTTCTGATCCTAGCAGAAGAGTAAGGTCGGGTAGTTCCGGCAATATTTGGGTTATCTTTGTGAGCCTCTATGATCAAGTTTCCATTTTCTACTCTAAGATTTTTCTTATCCCAACGATAGATCTGTAATTCGTTGTTGCCACCACCATATGCATTTTCTTCTACGCCCCATTTGGTGAAGTCTAAAGATTCACCTTTGAATTCATCTGCCCAAACTAATTTTTGCTTTGATTGAACATTTGTAAAAGCAAACAGACAAAAGAAAGCTGCAAATAAAAAAAAGTTTTTTATATATATCTTCTTCAAATGAAACTAATTATTCTTCACTACAACAATAAAAGGAAAGCAGAGCTTAAATTTAAATAATTCATCATAAATATAATTAAGGTTCATTTTTTTAAAAAAGCGGCCCGTCCTTGTTGCCAAGAACGGGCCTTAAAAACCAAGAAAGCCTACCCCAAAACTTCCTTGGACGAGTTAACTTTAGAAATAAGGAATTCTCTTCGTCAATAGAGATTAAACATTTTTCTTACATTGGGTTACAATTGAGCTTTTAAAGTACTGTAGTTCAGTGGTTTAAGTTATGAACAATTTATTAAGAAAGTTATTCACCGTTGAGCAGCATGTTTGTGAGCAAATGGGTTTTTGATCAATATTCTCTTTTTTTCAGTCCTGGTTGGGGAACCGGGTAGGTGCCATCCGAATTTGCGAGTAATGGTGAATCGGAATTCATCGTAAGTTTTTCTATTCCCGGACCAAATACATGATCTGAGTTTAACATTTGATCGTATGTGATTTCACTTCCAATATGTGCAGCCATTCTACCCATGGAAGTTACGAGACTTGCCTGGACACCCCGCTCGACTTCGTTGTGTGGTTTGTCGTTTTTAATGGCGTCCATCAATCTTTCCCATTCGTCCTGATAAGGGTTAGTTTCCCGAGTAGGTCTCGATCCTTCCTGTTGTCCGAACATCCATGTAATATCGCTATCTGCACTTTGTCCTTTGTGAATACGTGCCTGTGAACGGTGCCCACCTGGTCCGGATATTAAAGCGTATCCCTTGGTTCCATGAGCATGGCTTGAGAATTCCTGATGACATCCCGGCATATTTCTTCCATGGAAATAAAGCTTTGTTTCATCTGGGAATGTGTATTCCACTGTGTAATTGTCAAAGTTTTG
>CBFIBI010000101.1:0-8708 GCA_965660725.1 Opitutales bacterium | reverse complement strand
TTTCTGCCTGCCTAGTGGAAGTGGTAAAAGAGATCGCCTCCTTGACTGGAAGACTGCCAACCAAATTCCTTGGGGAATGCTGGTATTGGTTGGTGCAGGGCTTTGTTTAGGGGAAGCTTTCAAGCAGTCCGGTCTGAGTGAATCGATTGCCGGTGTATTCTCTGGTATTGAGAACCTCCCTCTTTTTGGATTACTGCTTGGAATCTGTCTTTTAGTGACCTTCCTCACAGAAATGACCAGCAATACAGCCACCACTAATGTTCTGATGCCCATACTCGGTGCAGCCGCCACCGCATCAAGTATTGATCCAATCCTTCTTATGATTCCCGCTGCAATGAGTGCAAGTTGTGCCTTCATGTTACCCGTAGCCACCATTCCGAATGCAGTGGTTTTTGGCACCGGCGAAATTACCGTGGGTAAAATGGCTCGTGAAGGTCTGGTATTGAATATTCTCGGAGCAGCTGTAATTTCTGTCATCTGTTTTTTCTTACTTTCTTAACTTTCGAGTTTCCTCTCTACACTAAAAGTATAACTCAACCATTTCTTCCTCCATGAAAATTTTGTCTGCCGCTTTATTGATTATCTTTTTGCCCATTTCGATAATTGCCAAGGAACGCCCATCTAAACCCAATGTGGTCTTAATCCTTACCGACGACCTCGGCTGGCAGGATGTAAAATGCTATGACATTGATGAGCCCTCCCCCATGGAGACTCCCAATATTGATTCACTTGCCAAACAAGGGGTGAAGTTCTGGCAGGCCTATGCACCTGCACCAACATGTGCCCCCAGTCGGTGTGCAATCATGAGCGGAAACCATCCTGCCCGGGCACAAAAAACTCATGTTGTGGGAGGAGCACCACCCACGCCAAATCACAAATATGGGTGGACTATGATGGCTCCATGGTACAGTGGCCGCATGCCCGCGAACGAAAAAACTATTGCCAAAGTACTTAAAACGAATGGCTATGTAACTGGGCACTCAGGCAAGTGGCATATGGCCATCGATCACCATGCTTTTCCGCAACCAGAAGATCAGGGATTTAATTGGACGAGAAGTAGTCGAGGTGCACGATCGGGTATGCCCAACCGAGTTGAAGGGTTTGCCTCCGCTCAAGCAAAAGACCCATTTCGGTTAGATGAAAATGGCTATCCCTACCATCAAACCAGTGAGGATGCCTTAACCTTTTTGAAGGAAAACCACCACAAACCTTTCTTCCTGTACTACGCCACCTGGCTCGTACACACACCCATTCACACCCGTTCTGAAAAGCTCCTCGAGAAGTACTGCAAAAAACTAGGCGTAAAAAGACCTGAAACTCAGGAAGGCTGGACAATGAAAGGACAGACCAACCCATTTTATTGTGCTATGGTCGAGGAACTTGATTATCATATGGGTAAAGTTTTTGAGTATTTAAAAACCACGAATGACCCAAGATGGCCAGGTCATAAACTTATTGAGAACACATATATTATTTTTACTTCTGACAATGGTGGCATGGAAGGACATCCAGGCGAAATCATAACCGATAATTATCCTCTTGATAGAGGAAAAATATCAGCCATGGAGGGAGGTACGCGCGTACCCTTGATTATTACAGGACCTGGAATTAAAAAAGGAGTTGAATCCGATGTTGTGGTTAACGGCCTGGACTTTTACCCCACCCTTATCACCCTTACGGGAACGCCACAGCCAAAACAAAAAAACCTGGATGGAAGTGACTTAAGCGAACTTCTGCTTAGAGACCCAACAAACCCCGACTTAGTAAAGGATAAGGATGGCAGAACAAGGGATACTATGGTGTGGCACTTCCCCCATAGTGTGGCCCTAGAAAGTACAATAAGAGTCGGTGGATACAAACTGGTCAGAAACTATAACCACCGCTATGTCAAAGGCACTACTGAACTCGAACTCTACCAACTGTACAAAAAAGTAAAGGATAGACAGGTGAGGGTAGATATTGAAGAGGTAAATAACCTTGCTTCCATAAAGCCTAGTCTGACCAAGGAACTAAACAATAAACTTTCATCGATTCTACAAGAAATGGATGCGAGTTACCCCTACTATAATCCGCAAGCAAATAAGGTTGGAGCAGACAAGAAAATGGTTCCTAAAGTAAATTCACATAAAAGAGTGAACGGCGAAGTTATCTTCCAATATATTGAAAAAGGTGCAAAAGTAATTCGTGGAGACTTGATCTACACTCTCAATGGAGGCAACCGATATGAGGAATGGGATCGTCTAAAGGCAGGCAAAAAAAATAACAGAGAGATCAGATTTACTTTACCCTCGGGAACAACTCATTATTTCCTCAACCTGATCGATGAAAACAACTTTCTTGTCAGCTATCCTGTAGCACCTGATTATTCAGAGCTAAGTAAAACAAAAAAGCAATTTTCCGAATACGGCATAATTAATAAATGATGTCTTACCAAATACCCCGAAAAGTTTTAATTAAAAATTTAATTTTTGAAATTTAGTTTTTCTAAAAAGACTATAAACTTTTTTACATGCCTAAAGTTACATTTATTTCACAGGATGGGAAAAAAACCATAGTCGAAGATGCTATCGGAAACCTTATGGAGATCGCCCGCGAATACGATGTCGCGGGAATTGAAGGTGCCTGCAATGGGTGCTGCTCCTGTGCTACCTGTCACATTCGGATAAAACCGGAATGGTTAGATAAGACTGGGCGAGCAACAGAAGCGGAACAGGACCTAATCGAGTTAGAGGATGGAACCGATGAAAGAAGTAGGCTGAGTTGCCAAGTTGAGATGACAGATGAATTGGACGGATTGGTAGTAGATGTTGCTCCTTTCTAGTCAGCCAAGAACCACTTTCATAATGCTTTTTTAAAGCGCAAGTAATTGGTTCATCAGTCGAGCGGTATTTTCAACACCTCCATCATTTCCTTCGCGGGTTGCCCAGCCCCTAAAGTCTATTTGCTCCAGTTCGTGGCGGACTTTTTTCCAATCCACATCTCCCTGCCCGAGTGGACAAAATCCATTTTGAGAGCCCCAATCCTTTACATCCAGCTTTAAAGTGCGGTTTCCAAGGACTCGAATCCAGTTGTGACTGGGTCCATATTTCTGCATGTTTCCAATATCGTAATAGGCCTGAACCCAAGGACTATCAATTGCATCGATATAATCCCTAAATTGTTCGGGCTTATAACAAAATCCATTCCATACAGTTTCAATAAGAATATGGATTTTAAGTTCGTTTGCTAAAGGAAGCAGTTTACGAATTTCTTCAATGGACCGGTCCCAGACATGTTGATGAGTTTCTTGATCGCCCTTAACTCGACCAGGTACCAAAAGCACGGATGTTCCACCGACTCCCTTCGCCTCTCGCATGGCCTGTGCTAGCCCGATTCTGCTTTTTTCGCGAACCTCCGGATTTGGATCGGACAACCTAACCTTCCAGTGTTTACTGTAAACCACTCCATGCATAGGCAGCTTAAATTTGGAGCAGGCCATTTTCATTGGCTCGATTTGAAGCCCTGGTCCAGATCCCTCAATGCCATCAAAGCCCAAATCCTTCAACTTTTGCATTTGTTTTTCATTGGGTTTAGTCCCGAATTTAACCGCCTTTTTAATTTTCCCCTTGAAGGAGTGTTCTTCAGCCCTTAGCAGATGAGAAAAACATAATGCACCTGAACTTGTGGTCAAAAATTCTCTTCTTTTCATAAATAACTCTCCATTTTTAAACTCGGGCTGTCGAATTTTTTTTATGTTTTTAAATAACTTTAATTGGGAAGTTATTGTAGCTTTGGAGTGTAGTAATGTTTGCCCAATGCTCTAACTTTCTTCAATCTCGATTATTTCGGGAGTAAATTCACAAGAACTACCGATAGATAAAATCTTTTTAGCATAATGAAACTTTACTTTTTCAAGTACCTAATCATTTTCCAATTTGGACTTTTTATTGGCTTTGCCGATATTAAACGCGGTCAGGAACTCTACAATCAGATTTGCTTTAATTGCCATGGTCCCAAACTGGATGGTGGAATTGGTCCGAGCTTGGTGGATTCATACTGGAAAAATGGGGATTCTTACGATGCTGTATACCGAAGCATAGCCAAGGGGGTAACCGGAACAGAAATGATCGCTTACGAATTAGTCTATCCTGAAAAAGATCTCCATTCGCTCACCCAATTTATTATTGATAAGCAGGAAGGAAACCGCCAAACACTCCGCTTGACTTATGATAGGGACTATTTTGAAGGAAAAAGATTGAACCCCGAACTTTTTGATTCGATTGAATCAACCTCCCAAACCCGATTGCCTGAAAACTTTTACTATGTCGATAGGATGTTTGACGGCATTCTTCGCGGCCAATCAAAGCTCTACATTTCATCACCCGGAAAATATCGTATCACCACGGGTGGAAGAGGGCGAACATCGATTTGGGTCAATGGAGATGAAGTGCTTTATAATAACGATAAAAAAGATAAATCGACCCGAATTAATAAGGACTTTGATTTATCCGCCGGGGTTCATGACCTTGAAATCATTCACGAAGAACCAACCTCTCACTCGATGAGATTTTATGCGAGGCTACAAAAACTTAATGGTGAACATTGGATGCTAACTGGGAAAAGTTTAGAGGGAAGCGTCCCCAAAGTTGTTCGTTCAGGCGAAAAAACAAAAGTCATTCGAAAATGGATTGATGGCTTACCACCAAGAACCCTGCTTCTACTTTTGCCCAATCAAGTCTTATTGGCCTATGACTCCGCAAGCGGTAAAATCATTAGAGTTTGGGAATCAGCATTTATTGATCAAACCCCATCTCTAGACAGTCGAAGTCAAAAAAAATCTGAAGTAAAAGGAAAAGAATTAACCGGTATCTCAAAGACAATATTGGAAGGTGAACGTTTTAATCTTTTACATTATGAATCCACTGGAGACTCAGTAACAATTTCCACCCTAGTGGATGGAGAAAAGAGGGACTTTAGTATTAGCCCGGATGGTAAAAATTCATACAAACTCTCTTTTTAATCTATTTTTCAGTATATGAAAATTCTTTCTGCTTTTCTGCTTTTCTTCAGTTTCTCAATTTTATCTGCACAGATTCCCGATGGATATAAAATCCAATCTATTTCCCTGCCCCGTGGTTCAGTTTCCGTTCTTGGATTATGCCACAAACCTGATGGTACACTTGCGATTTGCACTTGGGAAGGTGAAGTGTGGGAAAGGAAGGGAGATGTGTGGACAAGGTTTGCTGAAAACTTAATGGAACCAAATGGAATCTATTTCGACGAAAAAGAAGATGCTTACTATGTCGGACAAAAACCTGAGTTAACCAGACTGATTGATCTCGATAAAGACGGGGTTTGCGATCGTTATGAGTGTATAACCGATGCATTTGGAATATCCGGAGAATACCATGAATATCATTTTGGTCCGGTCGTTGATTCATTGGGCAGAAAATATGCATCCCTTAATCTGGCGGCCCGTGGTGAATTTACCGTGCCCGACGGTAAACCATTTGGAAAAGGTGGGGGTAATATGTCCTACAATGCTCCATGGCGAGGCTGGGTATACCGATCCGACCGAAAAGGTCATTTCCAGCCCCTTGCAAGTGGCTTCCGCTCACCATGCGGAATTGGAATGAGCCCGGATGACGAACTTTTTATAACTGATAATCAGGGAGACTGGGTTGCAGATTGTGCCCTCTATCATGTACGCGAAGGTAACTTTTATGGTCACCCAGCTTCCCTGCCAGCTCGTCCTGATTTTACCAAAGAAAAAGTCTTATCCATGAAAGCTGAGGATTTTGAGAAGATTCGTACGCCTCCTGCAGTTTGGCTGATACGCGAGCAAATTGCCAATTCTCCAGGCAGTCCAATCTGGGATACTACGAATGGTAAATTTGGTCCATTCGATGGACAAATATTTATAGGCGACCAAAGACAATCCAATTATTTTCGAAGCGGTGTTGAGAAAATTAACGGAGAATATCAAGGCTGGTGCATCGATTTTCTCCGTGGCTTGGAAAGTGGTCCTGTCAAAATGTCCTTTGACCCAAAAGGCCGTCTTTGGTCTGCTCAAGTTGGTAGAGGCTGGTTTAGTAAGGGAGGCAAACGTACTGCCATTCAATATGTTGAATGGGACAAGAAAACCACACCTTTTGCAATTCATTCAGCAAGCCTCACCAAGACTGGATTTTCTGTTCGCTTCACCGAAAGGATTGGAAAGAAAGTGACTCCAAAAGTTTCTAGTTGGGGATATTATTACTATAGTACCTATGGGTCTCCTCCAGTTGACCAGCAGCAGTTAAAAGTGAGTAATTATCAACTTTCTAAAGACCGTAAAACGGTCACATTTGATATCCCTTTAAACAAAAAGAAAATCTACGCTATTAGTTTTACCGAGCAAAAAAACACAGAAGCCAAAATACTGGATTTTGATACCATCTACTACACGCTCAACCAAACTCGTCCTATTCGTGAACCAAGACCAGGAAGAAATGTTGGATGGTCGCTTGCCGGTTCGAGTTGGAATCGAAATGATAAAAATCGTCCACTCCCCCCCGTGGTTACTCCACTCCCAGTTGCCAAATGTATCACACCCACACCCCAAGAGGCTACCCTGCTGGATTCCACTCAATGGACAAACCCGAACTGGGTATTTAATAAAAATGGGGTTATGCCGCGAGGAAAAGGGAATAACTCCACAGTAAAGGCCTACGGAGATGCACGAATCCATTTGGAGTTTCGTTTTGATCCATCTGATAATGCTGATTGGAAAGGCCAATTGTTCGGAAACTCAGGAATCTTTCTCATGTCAGGCTATGAAATGCAGGTTGTCAACAGTTACCAAAATCCAACCTTTGCCGACGGAACATGCGGTTCCATTTATGGCCAGCACCCCCCCCGTGTTAACGCATCCCGTAAACCTGGAGAGTGGCAATCCTATGATATTCTAATGAAAGCTCCCGTTTTTTCTGAAAAGGGAAATGTGGAACAGCCGCTCCGTGTCACCGCATTTCATAATGGAATTTTAATCCATAATGACACATGGGTATATGGAGAAGTGGGAGGACCCTATAAGAAGCATGGTAGAAGACCTCTTATGATACAGGATCACAAAGGAACCGGCGTATCATTTCGCAATCTTTGGATTATCGAAGATTATCCCTATGATCTAAACTTGCACGCTTTTCGGAATACCTTCACCGAAAATTTAGCATCCCCATTATATTAGGACTTACTAAATTAGTGTAATTGGTGTTATCTTAGATCAATAGAAAGATAGTAGCAGTTGATACCAGCTATTGTTGACATTACAATTAACCACATATTCATCTTAACCAGTTATGAAATGTGATTGTCAAAACAAGAAAAATTAAAACTTGATATGATTAAAAAAATATGTGCTTTCAGTTGTTGCATTATCATTTCTGCCCTATCAACCTCAGGTGAACGCTTTCCCCTTTGGCCCGATGGAAAGATTCCCGATTTTCAGCATCAGCAAATTGCTGCCACAACCAAAGAGGTAAAACGAGCAGGTTTTAAACGCGAGGAGCATACTATGCCCAATATCGAATGGTTCGATGCACCGTCCAAAAAAAATGGTGCCTGCATGTTGCTCATTTCTGGTGGTGGTTACAAGAACTGCTGTGATTGGTGGTGGATAGAGAAGGTGGCTAAAAAGTTTACCAATCTGGGCTATGTATGTGCCAGCCTGACCTACCGCACACCCAGGCCCCAAGGATTACCTATTTATCAAAGTGGATGGCAGGACGGACAACGGGCGGTACGCTTGGTACGCCAGTCTGCGAAAGAACGTGGATTTGATCCCGAAAAAATAGGTGCCCTCGGGTTCTCTGCTGGTGGACACCTGACCGTGTTGCTCGGTACCAGTGCCCTCACCCCGGCGTACGATCCGGTGGATTTAGTCGATGAGATTCCCTGTCATGTGAACCTGGCAGTGCCCATCTATGTTGCTTATGCCCTAACTGACGGTCTGACCGGACCAAACACCCGGAGTGGTGATGCGATCGATGCAAAACTTTCTGATGTATTTAAGTTTGATGCCAAGACTTGCCCCATGGCTCTCTTTCATGGGGGAACAGATCCTTATTCCCCTCTTGGTTCAACTAAGATTTATCGTCAACTCCGGAGAATGAAAATACCGGCCGAGGTCCATCTCTTTGCTGACCGTGGACACGGCTTTATGGGGGATTCAACTAAAGGAGAAGCAGGCACCGCCTACGATCATTGGCTCGATCGAGTCTGCGAATTCATGCGACAGATGAATTTTGACGGGCGCCTCGGTAAGGAAGTCGATTTGATGTCACGCTATGCAAAGGACGATTCACGCGGTAAATACCGGAAGGAGCCCATTTGGCCAAATGGTAGGATGCCCAATGTACAGTCCAAGCAATGCCAGCCCTATCTCGAATGGCATTTCCCAAAGGAACGAACAACCAAGGCTATACAGATTATTTATTCAGGCGGAGGCTACGGTGGAAATAATCCTGATAGTTTCGAAGTCGCACCCGCCAGGCGTTACCTCAATGAAAAAGGGATGACAGTGGTGACAATAAAATACCGCACTCCGCGTCCGCAAGGTGGTTTAGCCAAGCACACCACCGCGTGGCAAGACTTACAACGGGCCATCCGTATGGTTCGTAATCAGGCGAAGAAAGAGAATCTCGACCCCGATCGGATTGGTATTATGGGATCATCAGCCGGTGGACACT
>CBFIBI010000100.1:0-8813 GCA_965660725.1 Opitutales bacterium | reverse complement strand
TTACCGGAAGGTATGATGTTCATAGGAGGAAGCCCATGGTTTAATGAATCAACCGGACAAAAGCGTACTGTCCAAGAGGTGTATGAAATGGTATATGGAAAGAAACAAAAGACACCACCCAAACAACCGAGTCACCCCCAGCTAAAACCAAATAAAAGAAAACCTTTCCCCAAGCACTGGGGCGATCCACCCAAAAGACAAACCCGGGATCTTCGCCCTCTACCCGGTGGGTATGGAATGGGAAGCGGCACCTTGGCCAGATGGATTCAAGAAAACCTCGATCGCGATCAAGCAAAATAAGCCCAATCTTAATCAAACCGAATATTCAAAATACCCCATTTTTTTGTTGAACCACTTGGCTATACACATGTATAGCAAATCTATTTTCATTGTTCAAATATTTAATAATGACCTTTAGGAGTAAATCATTTATACCTGCCCTCTTTTTGATAATCTCAGGACATCTGTTTGGTTTATCCAAAGAAGAAATCCTTCGCAAAGGCAAAGAACTATACAATGGAGCAGGATCCTGTGTTGCCTGCCATATGGTTGATGGAAAAGGTCAAAAAGGAAATATTCCTCCACTCGCCGGAAGCGAATGGCTCAGGGGAGCTTCGGCTAGATCGATTGCCATTTCACTTCGTGGACTCGCAGGTCCAGTAAAGGTAAACGGTAAAAAATACAATTCTGCCATGCCCCCACAGTTATTATTCGACGATCAGAAACTTGCCTACATACTAAGCTATGTAAACAATGCATGGGGCAACAAGGAGGAACTGGTCAGTAAAGAAGATGTCGCCGAAGCACGGCAAAGTTTACCTCTGGATGTTTTTACCCCAGATACATTGCTGAAGAAATTTCCATTCGATAAAAAATATAGCAAGAAGAATGGAACTTTTACTCCCACTTTTGACGACACTCTCATTGAAATTATAAAACCGGTCATTTACCGCACTTTTATGCCCGGAGCATCTCCGGCCGCTTTTGCTGTGGCTTTACCCGGCAATCATTATTTTTGCTGGGATGCTGGTGAATGCCGGTTGCGCTACGTATGGACAAAGGGTGGGTTTATCAAATCCAATCAGGCACACTGGTCAAGTAACGGAAAACCAGTCGCAGAATTTAACGGAACTCCTTACTACCGGGCACGAACGACTTTACTCAAAGATGAATCTTTCGAAGTTCTCTCCAAATCTAATATGCAAAAGCCTTTTTATGACACTTCTCAGGCCTACGATTTCCCCCTCAAAATAGAGGATGAGGACGAAACTCCTAGATTCCTCGGTTACAGACTGGTCGAAGGCTTTCCAAAATTTAGATACACTCAGGGAAAACATGTGATCACTGAACTTATCAAAACGAATAAAGAAAAGACAGGTATAAGCCGAACTTTTACCATTTCCCCTCCAGCTATAACCGTGCTCAATTTAACTTCCTCTAACCTGGCTTCGATAACGGCTGACCGCGGAAAAATGATCGATAATGAAACGCTCAACTTGAGCATTTCAGAATCTGCCGAGTTTTCAGTTTTCATAATACCAAATGAGGAGACTAACAAATGAAAAGATTCTTTCCCTTTATCATTTTCCTTGGCACATCTTTACTTTTTGGGGCAACGGCACCCCAATACTCGGTGATCAATGTACCTGCCCCTCCCACAAAATATAAGAATTTTCAAATCGATGGCCTCACCTTTCTTCCGAATGGTAAGTTAGTCGTTTGCCTGCCTAGTGGAGAAATCTTCTTTCGGGATCTGAAAAATGAAAAATGGGAACTTTTTGCCGAGGGCCTACATAACCCCCTAGGGGTTCTAGCACTTTCCAATTCCGAACTTATCGTAACCCAACGCCCAGAACTCACCCGGGTGCGTGACCTTGATGATGATGGCAAAGCAGATGACTTTGAAGTAGTCACTGATGACTTTGGCATGTCAGGCAACTACCATGAATTCAATTTCACTCCCGTTCGAGATCAAGATGAGAATTATTTTTTCGCTTTGGGAACTGGCTCCAGAGGAGATGGCGTTCGCACGATCACTCGGGGAATATTTAATGAAAGAGGACGTCCGGGACGCATGCATTCATCGGCACCCTATCGTGGTTGTATTATGAAGCTCACCAATAATGGAAAAACCATCCCATGGAGCTACGGTCACCGTACACCGAATGGTTTGGGTTTTGATCTTAAGGGAAATTTATTTGTGACCGACAATCAGGGCGACTGGGTTGGATCCAGCAAGCTTTTTCATGTTCAGAAGGATCGTTTCTATGGGCATGCCGCAAGCCTCGCATGGAAAGAAGGTTTCGAGGGGGTTCCTATAAGTACACCTGTCGAAAAACTTGCCAAGATGAGATCCCGTGCCTGCGTGGTCTTTCCCCATGGCACCATGGCTAATTCCCCGACCAAGGTTCTTGCCATTTCGTCCGATGCCAACATTGGACCCTTCACAGGCCAACTGCTGGTTGGCGAAATGAACAGTCCAAGAATTATGCGTATCATGCTGGAAGAAGTGGGCGGTGAACTACAGGGTGCCTGTGTGCCCTTCATTGACGGTTCTCCACTTGGTCGAGGCTGTAACCGAATGGACTGGGCACCGGACGGAAGTCTCTTTGTAGGGCAAACCAAGCACACTTGGGCTGGAGGAGAAGGAATTCAACAAGTTTCCTGGAATGGAGAAACACCCTTCGAAATTCAGAACATGGAATTAATGGAAAATGGGTTCAAGTTCACTTTCACCAAACCGGTAAACCGTGAAATTGCAGAAAGAAAAGAAAACTGGCCTTTCTCCCGTTATTTTTATGAATATCGGGAAGCGTACGGTTCACCCCGTTCCGGTGAGACCAAGCTCGCTATTTCTGCCATTCATATTTCCAAAGATGCCAAAACTGTGGAAGTCGAGTTGAATGAACTCAAAGCCTGGCATATTCATGAAGTTAGAATCCAAAGCCTATCCTCTTCAAATGGGGAAGAACTCACTAACAATTACATCGTTTACACCTTAAATCGCCTCCTCAAGGACACTCCCCCCGAACCCCTGCAAATCAAAACGAGCTCAAAAAGTTCGAAGGTCAAAAAGAGTTGATGTATAATTCACTTTTTTGATTAGTGGAAACTTTATGATTGAATCCTAAGATAGGGTTCAATTCATTGTTATCTCCCTTTTAACAAAAAACTAATCTAACATCTAATCCTTATGCGAAGTCTATCTTTGTTCCTTATCACGCTGCTTACTTCAATCAGTGCCCATGCAGTACGCCTGCCCGCAGTTATAAATGCTAATATGGTCTTACAACGTGATTTACCTGTACCCATATGGGGATGGGGAGACGCGGGTGAAAAAGTATCCATCTCCTTTGCCGGTCAGAAAAAAGAAACCACTGCAGGAAAAAATGGGGAATGGATGATCAAACTCGATAAACTGAATGCGAATGCTTCTCCTTCGACTCTTACAATAAAAGGAAAAAACGAGATCAAATTGGATAATGTACTAGTTGGAGAAGTTTGGATCTGTTCTGGACAGTCCAATATGGAATGGCATGTTCGTCAATGTGCCAATCCGCAGGAAGAAATTGCCAATGCAAATTATCCCAAGATTCGGCTCTTTGATGTCCCAGGGCACACCGTTCATCCCCTTCCTCAGCGCGAAGGTAAAGGAGAATGGAAAGTATGCTCCCCTTCCACCATTTCAAACTTTAGTGCCACAGGATACTACTTTGGAAGAAGGATCCATAAGGAACTCAATATCCCAGTTGGATTGGTAGGCTCGAACTGGGGAGGTACCCGTATTGAACCATGGACTACCCTCGAGGGCTTCAAATCGGTACCCGAACTTTCTGCACAGGCCAAAAGTGTTGCTGCTTACACTGCAAATAATAAAGTGGGCGGTGCATCACCATCAGCCATCTACAACTCTATGGTTCATCCTCTCACCCCTTTTGCCATGAGGGGAGCGATATGGTATCAAGGAGAATCTAATGGTGCTGAAGGCATAACCTATTACCAGAAAAAACATGCCTTGGTCAATGGTTGGAGAAAAGCATTTCAAAACCCGAATCTCGGATTCTACTGGGTGCAACTTTGCAATTTCAGAAAACCCGGAAATACTCCAGGTGGCGGGGATGGATGGGCAAAAATTCGCGAAGCTCAGACCCAAGCCCTTGATCTTAAGCACAGCGGGATGGCAGTGATCATTGATCTCGCTGATGCTCATAACCCGAACGATATCCATCCAAAAAACAAGCAGGATGTGGGTGAAAGACTTGCCCAATGGGCTCTTCACCAAACATACGGAAAAAAAGAGTTGGTTCCTTCCGGCCCTCTTTATTCCGGTCATAAAATTAAGGGGAATCAAATCCATATTTCATTTAACAATGTTGGGAAAGGACTCATTATTGGAAAAAAAGAAAAACTCGAGCCAACCAAAGAAGTTAAGAACGGCATCCTAAAACATTTTTCCATTGCCGGAGCTGATAAAAAATGGCACTGGGCAGACGCAAAAATTGTTGGCGATAAAGTGGTGCTCAGCTCCAAGGAAGTTTTAAAACCAGTGGCTGCACGCTATGCTTTCACCATGAATCCGGCTGATGCTAACCTATATAATAAAGAAGGACTACCCGCTGGTCCATTCCGAACCGACCGTTGGTAAAGAGCCATTAAATTTTTAACAGGATTAGGATTCTCGGAAGGTTAAGCACCCCGAGGGAGATGAATTCGTAAAAGAACTACACTTTACTCAGCTTGCATCAATTCTCTTGGACTCAACGAGTGAATCCACCCAAGTAATGCGGCAAATACAAATAAAGCAACCAGTTGATGAATGACCGGTAGGGAAACCTGGTATTCCACGATTAAAAGAATGGTAGATACACCCAGTAAGAACTGAACGCTGACTAATCCAATCACCCATTTCATTCTTCGCATCTGCAAACTGGATAACAATCCACTTTTATTGGCTTTCCACCCAAGAACCAGTAAACCAATTGTCAAAATCGTACCCATCCAGCGGTGAATGAATTGGACGGAAAATTTATCTTCTACAAAATTTTTCCAATATGGAGTGAGTCCGAATAAACCTTCTGGCTTCCACTCATTTCCCATCATAGGAAAAGTATTAAAACCATAGCCCGCTTTCATCCCAGATACAAAGGCACCATATGCAATTTGAGCACAGAGAAGGAGCAGGAAACCAATAGCCCATGACCGATATGAAACTGCTTTTTTATCGAAAGTTGAATCATGCTCCTTGTCCAAATCCAGTAGCATCCACCAAGAAAGTCCGAATACGGAAAAAGCCAGGCTCAAATGAGCGGCCAACCGGTAATGGCTAACCTCAGGAACATTCACCAACCCACTCTTTACCATGTACCACCCCATCAACCCCTGGGAAATCACAAGTATGTTCAGACATAACCCTTTAAGCTTTAAATTCCCAGTCAATTTTCCACGAATTAAAAACCAAAGATAAGGAACCAGACAGAGAAGACCCACGATCCGACCAAGGATTCGGTGCAAATATTCCCAGAAAAAAATGAATTTAAAATCATCCAGGCTCATTCCCTTATTCACCTTCTGATACTCGGGTGACCCCTGATACATCAAGAATACATCATTCCATTGCGCATCAGTAATTGGGGGCAAAATACCCGCTATCGGGCGCCAGTCCACCATGGATAATCCTGAACCGGTCAATCGGGTAATTCCACCAATAACCAAAATAACGACCACGCTTAAACAAACCGAGCGTAACCAATATTTTTGAGTATTTATTTTTTGGGACATTGTAGCTTAGGAATTCGAAGGGTAAATGAACAAACAAATTCATCCTATCTGTTTCACACCGTCTCTCAAACAAGAATCATATTTACACATCACAGACTTCTGCGGCATGTCTCAAGGCAAGTGCCTTGTCATCCCAAGTCGGAATAAACTCCTGGGCAACATATCCATCATAGCCCGTTTTCAGAATAGCATTCAACACTCCTGGATAATTAATTTCCTGGGTGTCATCCAGTTCCGCCCGACCCGGATTGCCCGCAGTATGATAATGACCGATTACATCCTTGTATTGATTAATCCGGCGAATGACATCCCCATTCATTACCTGTACATGATATACATCAAAAAGTAGTTTGAGCGAAGAGGAACCAATCCTATTGATCATCTTTACGCAACGATCCACATCATCCCCAAAATATCCCGGATGTCCTTTCATTGGATGACTGTCATCCCTTGAATTTAAATGCTCCAAACAAAGAGTGATCTTTTTCTTCTCTGCAAAGGGAAGCACTTTTTTCCAGCAGGTTATACAGTTTTTCTCCGCCTCCTCATCATCAATTCCCTCGGCTTTCATACCCGTAAAATTAATTACACGCTTATAACCTGCCAATGCACACAGCTCGATAGATCCCATCATCTTTTCTACACATTCATCATGATTGGCCGGATCCACCGGTCCTCTTTTAAATCCATGACTGCCCACCAGTGAGATATCTAATCCCAGTTCCTTAATCTTTGGATAATACTTGGGGGATATTCCCTCCATTGCCACAAGACCAATCTCTTTGCATAGTTTGGCCAGTTCAATTGTGGGCATTGGGTTAAAAGTCCATCCCATGATTGATTGCTTAATCCTCCCATTCCGGATCCTAAAATTCGGATTAGCCTTGTTCATCGGAGTCTGTGTATATGCAGGTTTTGGTGCAGTCAGCAAAGAGGCTGCAAAAGCAGTTTTAGCACCAGTCTTAAGAAGAGTTCTTCGATTTGTTTTCATAATTTTGAAGGAGGAAATTTTTTGGCAAGAAGGTTTAATTAAAACTTGGTGAGATTGTTGCTAATTATCAATAAAATTACGGATGTGGAATCTTGAACGTCAAGGAATACGCTCACGCAATAAAAAGCTAGGTAAGGAAATAATGATGAGCACAGCTTGTCATTTCGAAAAGGGTGATATCGAACGCCGCGACAATCCAACCAGTCTCAAAACCATGTGTATGACTTTTTCAACTCTTTCTAGACTTTTTTGGATCGCCATGTCTTCTCCCTTGAAATGTCTAGGGGTAAAAGAAGTACCTATTCTAAAAATCAGAAAAGGAAATCTAAAACTCCGCTTCAGTCCAAGGGCTCAACCTTGCCGACTCATTTTTCCGGTAACCTGAAATATCATCAGGAGTTATTAAATCAGCCCGGTTACCCCATGCATTTCGAACATAAGTAAGAATCTCAGCCAATTGATCATCTTTCATAAATCCATGTGCGGGCATAATGGGAGGTACGCCTTCCACCACTTTTCCATTCACCTTAATGGGACCCATAAGACCATGGACAGCGACACCAATCAAACGAGTCGCATCACCGGTAACCCAATCGCTCATAGCTAGAGTGGGTGCCATATTGGGCAGTCCTTTTCCGTCCGCTTGATGGCAGGCTCCGCAACTCACCTCGTAGTGTTCCCTTCCCTTCCGGTAGGCACTCAGCAAGTTCTTATCTTTTTTAACCCAATCAGATTCTTTGTCTTTATAAGTTTTAACTGCTCTCTTCGGATAACCTGAATCACTTAACAAACCAGCATAACCTGTAAGGATTGCAGGCTGTTCTTTACGGTTGGAAATTTTTTCAGCTATTGACTTGAATTCATCAGGGAAGAAATCCGCAACCCCTTTACTTTCACCTGCCAGACGAAGACCGGTCATGGAAACAAACCAATGTTTATCATCAATTGCTAGAGCAACGGTTTCTTCCCTTAACTTACCAAGCCCGGCGAGTACCCACATGGCATGAACCCGCCCATGAGGATCAGCATTAGTATTTTCAGCAAGTTTCTTAACTTCTCCAACCAGGTCTTGTCGGTCGCCTTCTACAATTCGTTTTTGTGAGCGCAGACGCCACCAAAGGTGTCGGTGCAACAATCCAGCAACCAATTCATCAGGAGCTTCTATTTTTTTGTGCTTTTCAGGAACGATTCGATAGATACGACCCAGTCCAATTGGTTTATCAAGCTGACGCTCAGCTGATTGTCGTCGAAGATAGGAAGTCAGGAAACGCTTGTGCTGAATAACACCTCGATAAAAATCGACCACATAAAGACAGCCATCCGGCCCCATCGATGCATTGACCGGACGGAAACGTTCATCCGTACTAGCAAGAAATTCCCGTTCTTTCCAAACCGCATCTGGATAAAGTTGATGAACATACTGATCAGATGCAGGAAATGGTTTTTCGGGAAGGAAAGCCCCCACGGTGTTGGTTCCAGGAGACATCGAGAAAATCGCCCCCTCCCAATCTTTTCCGTATGCCCCGTGGCTGTGTACCGCCAAACCACTGATTGTAGTTACACTGGCTACGCGGCCATCCTCCAGAATTCGACCCGGACGATAATTTCGGTTCAAGGCGGTATTTGGACGAATTCCGAACACACGATTGGTCGGAGGTTTCACACTGGAACCTTTGCTGGGCCACTGACGATCGTAAGTCGCCCAGTCCACTTCAAACCAATTGCTGTTGGCATTAAAATATAAACGTCCATAAGCATCACTTCCCATTCCCCACTGGCCTCTTCCCTTGGCAGGCATTTCAATAAGTTTTCCATTCCGCCAGGCTAATTTTCTTGATGACTTTGAATTGTACATCCAATTGTCCAATGCGAAGTGCAATGCATTCTCCGCATGTTCAATATTACTCTGGGCAGCAGTGGCAAAATCGATCAGTTTTTCCCGTTCATCACATCGCAAGTCTCCATCATTATCCTTACAAAGCCAAAGACCCCCGGTTTCCACCACTAATACACCATCATCCACAAAAGCGATACAGCGCACATT
>CBFIBI010000099.1:0-8844 GCA_965660725.1 Opitutales bacterium | reverse complement strand
CAGCCATTAATTAATTGGGGATATCAAGCATAAGTGAATAAATTCAAGATTTCTATAGCAAACAATATTTGACATCTCCTTGTTTAAATTTCTACTTCTCGCATGCGTTGGAGTACTTCTTTTATTTCCTTTTTTCCGAAAGGCGTAGGATGTTGCTCCAATGCTCCAGATAATTCCAGTGTTTCATTGATGAACATCTCGTCTTGATCAGTTGAAAGACCCATTTTTTCAATATCTTGAGGTATTTGTATGCGGTTCCACAATGCACCTACGTAATCTGAATAATTAAAACCATCTGGAGCAATTTCTTTGATTAATTCATCATGGATAAAACAGTCAGCTTCATTTGTTATTTGGGCAATAAAAGGTAGAAAAATCGCTCCTGCAAATCCATGAGGAACTAAATATCTTACTCCCATTGGGTAAGACATAGCTGCCGCTGCTCCTGTTCCTGAATGAATCATTGCCAAAGCGGCAAAAAGAGAACCAACTGCAAGTCGGCATCTGACCTCAAGTGATTTTTCATCATCAATAAGCTTTTCTAAGTTAGAGCAAACAAGAGTAAAGGCTTCTTTGGCAAAAAAGCGGCTTATCAAGTTGGATTTTTTTGCTACATAGGCTTCCGTGGCATGAACAACGGAATCAACTGCTGCAGATAAAAGTGCATTTTTAGGACAAGAAAAGCTGAAGCTTGGATCAATAATAGCAAAATCTGGTCGGACACATTCTCCATTTATACCTAATTTCCTCATTTCTTTATCATCCACAAAAGATGCATTAGGTGTAATTTCACTTCCAGTGCCAGAAACTGTGGGAACAGTGACAATTGGTAGCGATTTTAATTCCGGACCATTGAAACCACGGTATTTAATTGCAGATCCTGAGTTAGTTAAAAGCACTGCGATTGCTTTTCCTATGTCCATCGTACTTCCCCCTCCAATAGCAAAGATACCCTCGGGATAAATTCCACTAAATTGGCTGCGGATTTTTTCTAAAATTTCGTAGGTAGGTTCTCCCCCATTGTATGTAGTAAGTCTTTCAATTTTTAAAACTTTATTGATGTTTTTAATGAAACATTTAATTGCAGATTGTTCTTTCGCCCCGCTATCAATTATAATTGCAACGTTTTTAATTCCTTTAAATTTTATTTTTTCGAGAACGCTTTCTGCCGCTTCCGGTACAAAATGTACTTCAGTTGGTAAGCTTAAGTTAAAGTGAAAGTTAGTTTTAAACTGATTCAATTTTTTAAAAATTTCATTCCCTCAAATAGTGAGTTAGCAAGTTCTTTTAGCGGTTTTTGTATTTCTTGCTTTTGCGAAACCTCTTCGAGCAATTTATTAAATCTTATATCTTGACTATGTCTGTCTTTGTTCATGATCCAAGCAGATTTGCTTACCCCCTTTTCAATCCCGCAAAATTTGAAAATGATTGCATGGTAGAATGCGGTAAAATATCCAAAATAATCAGGCATCCAAAGAGAATTCAGTAATTTTTGAGGGAACTCGCTAGCAAAGCTATTCACCCTGTCATAATCTTTGAGAAGAATTGATATAGCCAAAGCTCCAATGCGTCCATGAGCAGAATTTCCTCCATTTACATCAAACGGTGAAAGGAACAGATCCAGTGATTCTTTTTCTCTTCCTTGTGATAAGGAAAACAATGCTATTTCGTGCCAACTTACAG
Organism: Opitutales bacterium; assembly: GCA_965660725.1. Taxonomy (GTDB): domain Bacteria; phylum Verrucomicrobiota; class Verrucomicrobiia; order Opitutales; family Seribacteraceae; genus Seribacter. The sequence continues at coordinate 7,161 of CBFIBI010000099.1, read as the reverse complement.
GAAATCGCCTAAAGTCGTTATGACTTTTAGTCGGTTCTCTAAGATAATTAGCAACATTCTCGTCGATATTTAGCATTATTTTTAGTAAGGCTAAACTTCTAAGTGTACGAATATCATCAAGATTTTTGGATATTTCTTCTTCGCAAAGTTTTAACAGTGAATGGAGTTCTTTGGTATCTGGATTTTGAATTTGCAAAATTCTTTGATAAACAGCCGCCCCAGTTATTCCTTTCTGAGAATCAGCTTGTGTTCCGTTTATTGCTTTAATGAAAAGGTCAATTTGAGAACAAGCGAGGAAAGTACGAGTCACTAAACTTGGAGTAAAATTCAAATGTTGAAAACTCTTAAAAAAGCTATCTCGTATATTTTTTTCAATGAACCGGGTTTGAAGAACTCCCAAAACAACAGATGCCAAATCCTGGAAGGATTTTTCGTTTTGTGCTAATAAGTAGACATTTTGGAAAGAAATAAGTAGTGCTTCAGGACATAGAATAAGCAATCTATACATTGCGTGGTAAACACTATGGTCGTGCTTTTGCTTAGCTGATATTCTCAATAAGCATTCTGTAATTTTGATGAGGCATTGTTTTGCGGATTCTACATGAGCGAATCCGGAAAGGAACTTAAGTGCTGTATTAATTAAAATCCCATTTGGTTGATCTCTCAGAATGTAACCTAATGGATCATTTAGAAAATGGTTATCCCTATCATAGATTAAATCTGAATAACTTTCTTTGTAAAATTTATCTATTGCTTGTAGTTTAAACCCAATATTTTCATCGGATGTTTCTTGTAAGGAACAATCAACAAATGAAAAAGATAATAGTTTTGGTGACTCAGTCTTTTGATTAGTATTTGGTTTTAATGTCTTTTTAGTTCCATTATTTTCTAATATATTTTGAAGTGTATGACGAAGAGAAGTATCGTTGATTGTTGAAATGTTATTAATCCAATCTGAGAGTTCCAAACTTTCTGTGAAAAAAGTTCTTATTGGTGAAGTGAACTTATCTCCGTTCAGATTATGGTATTGAATGCCTAAATATTTGCATAATTCTAATAAATAATGCTGCAAATGCCTAGATTCGATATCGACGATTACTACATTACATTCGAATGAAGGTTTGCATTCTTGAAGCCAATTTTCTTTTTGTAAATCCGCTAATTTAACAACACGAGCATTTTCTAAATCTTTGAAAACTCGAAGAATAATTCGATTCAGCGGATTAATACTACTATTAAAATCACTATCTGAAAGAAATAGAATCCGTTCTTTTGTAGAGTTTTGGCTTTGTGTTAGAAGTGTGTTTCCGGGAGGTAAAAAACAAATGTTTGTGGCAGCTTTTTGAATAGAATTTGAATCTGTGAAAGATTGCAGTTCATCGGGGAGTAAATCACTTAAAAAGAAATCAAAATTCAATTCTGACCAAGCTAATATTTGTTTGTTGTAATCTGGACTTCCTAATCCGCCTAAAAAGCAAGCTTTTGTTGATTCAGATGGAAGGTTTAATGGCAACGAAATGAATTCAGCAGTATTGGGAAAAAAGATAGTATCTTGAAAGTTATATAGAGGTTCCAATTCAGAAATAGGATTGATGAGCTTTGTAGGTGCAAATCTCATTATAACATCATTGTCTGAATCCGATAACTCAGAAATGCTAAATACAGTCGAGTCCTCGTCGTTTAACACCGCAAAAAGAAAATCGTGCCAAAGCGAAAATTCAGGTTTGCCAATCCCATCAACGATTAAGAACAATTTTTTCTTTTTTAAATCTGATTCTTTCAAATGTTAATAATTAAGGATGAATAAGGATTATTTCAATGATTAATTGATCTGTTCAATAAAGTGTAAGCGATTTAACAAAACACAATAAACTGAGGAGCTGTTTAAAGATAATTTCGTGTTCTAAATTTGATGATTCTGATATTTTGACAAAGCTACCGCTATACAAATTGCTAAATAAATTTTTGCAAAGAGTAACCTAGTCACTAATTTGACACTCGATTGATTGAACTCTTGTTAGCACTTGTCATGCCTAATTGTAAGAATGAATTACATTACTAATAATCGATATCGACAGATAGCATTTTAGTTCTGTATAAAGGGATAAATTAATGGCGATAGAAAAAATAGTTGTGGTCGATGATGAGATGATGATTCGTAAGGCGTTGGAGACGCAGTTGCGAAATAAGCGTTATTCGGTTGCTTCCACTGGTGATTTGAAGGGAGCACGTAAAATATTGTCACGGGATTCATTTGACTTGGTATTTTTAGATCTTCGCTTGCCAGATGGCGAAGGAACAGACTTGCTTGAGGAAATAACTGCCAAGACTGAAGCTCCGATGGTGGTAATGATGACCGGTTATGGTTCTGTAGAATCAGCGGTTTCCTGTATGCAAATGGGGGCATTTGATTATGTGGTAAAGCCTTTTTCTTTTGAGCAGATTGAAGTTGTGGTCGATAAAGTCGCATCTTTCGATAAAATGCGTAGGGTAACAAAGTATTATGTGGAGGAGAGCGATACGCGTTCTTCTGATATTATTGGTGAGAGTGATCCAGTTCTTAACTTGAAAGCTATGGTTGATAAGGTCGCAAAGACTGAGGCGAGTGTTTTGATTACTGGTGAGAATGGAACAGGTAAGGAATTGGTGGCTAGGGAATTATATCGAAATAGTATGCTTGCTAAACAACCCTACATTAGGGTGAATTGTGCTGCTATTTCAGAAACTTTGATGGAAAGTGAGTTTTTCGGGCATGAGAAAGGATCGTTTACTGGAGCAACTGAGAGAAGGGAAGGGCGGTTTGAACTGGCAGATGGGGGGACTATTCTATTAGACGAAATAAGCGAGATTGCTCCATCATTACAGGCTAAGCTCTTAAGGGTTTTGCAGGAGAAGGAATTTGAGCGGGTAGGGGGAAATAAAACGATTCAGGTAAAAGTCCGGGTTCTTGCTACGACCAATCGAGACTTAATGGAGCAGGTAAAGAAGGGAGAGTTCCGCGAAGATTTATATTATCGGTTAAATGTTTTTCCGATTGCGGTTCCACCACTGCGAGATCGGGGAACCGATATTTTGCTTTTAGCTAATTCTTTTCTGGTTCGACATGCGAGGAAGCATGGAATTGATGAAATTTCCTTTTCTAAAAGTTGTGAGAAAGCAATTGAGTCACATGGTTGGCCAGGTAATGTTAGGGAATTGGAAAATGCTGTTGAGCGAGCAGTAATTCTTGCTGACCATGGAAAGCAGATCGAAGCAGATCTTCTTGGTCTGTTATCAAATACCTCAAGTATTTCACAAAAAGGTACAAAATCAATAGCCTCGGGTTCTGCTATAATTGAATCAATGGAAGAGGTTGAAAAAAAGCATATTCAAAATGCAATAGAAGCTTGTGATGGAAACCGTACGCATGCAGCCGAAAAGCTTGGTTTAAATGTTCGTACCTTAAGAAATAAAATAAAACAGTATGAGTTGGAGGGCTGAGTTATCTCAGCCACCTTGAATCCCAAGGATTATTCTTCAAAGAGTTTACTTACATTATCTGGGTCTTCGGAGAGGTCGATAATTTCATTGGGATTGAAAGGTTTTCCATCCTTCAATGTTATTTGGACAAGATCTCCCCTGCTGTATTCAGCCTCATGCCATAACTCTCCTTCGGTATTCCATTTCGAAATTCTACCATCGTATTTTCCATTGCTATATCTTAAAACTGCTTCCTTCTCCCCATTATCATCCATTGCCGTTATAGTCCCAGTGTAAAGTTCTTCAGTTTCCCGTATGTACAATGTTCCGCCTCGGTTTGGATCGCCCGCGAATTTATTGTAGAATTCTCTTCCGTTTCCTTGCCATTCTGCAAGTTCTAACGAGGCTAAACTTTTCCCAGATGCGGCAGCACCTTCATTTTCAAACCTGCCAAAATCTTCAAGATCATTTTGGAAATATCTCTGGGAATATACTTGGCCGTTTTTTGTCCAAATGTAAAAATATCCATGTTTTTCGCCCATTTTGAACTGGGATTTAAGTTTAAGATTTCCATTTTCATACCATTCAAAAAAATCTCCATCAGGATAACCACTAGTATAGCTCTTTACAGCGTAAATACTTCCGTTTCTGGCTCTAATTTTAATGTAGCCTGAGAATGCGGAATCATTCTCCTTAATTTTTATATTCCCAGATTCATCGACTTTAAAAGATTCTGAGAATTCTGCACTTGAGCCTTCCCAATAAGACTTCTGTTGAATAAGGTCAGAAATAGGAAACTTTTCTTCCTCGACAATTTCTTCGATCACTTGTTCCTGAGCACAACCCAACAAAAAGATAAAAACTAACAAGAGAAGACACTTTGATTTTGTTAAACTTTTTTTAAAAAAGCGAAATTTCATTTTTTTATAATTGGACCCTGAATGATTCGGAAGTAAAGAACAAGATGAAATGCATATACTCGAAGCATTCTCTTGATAGAATTAAAATAAATTGAGAGAAAGAATATATGATTATTCCAAAAAATGGAAATTTTACTAAAGTTCAATTAAAAGAGGTTGAATCAATTGTTACTGAATTCGGATGTAACATTCTTGAAATTCAAGGGCATAATCAATGCGTTTATGCAATTTTAGGTGATGAGACTCATGCTCTTATGTTTAAGAGAATAGCCGGACTAGATTATGTTCGAAAGGTCGATGCAATTGAGTCACCTTATAAATTAATGGATCGAAGGTCAGCTCTCTCTGAGCGAAAGATTCAGATTGGAGATATTGAAGTCGGTACTGATAAACCATACATTATAGGTGGTCCATGTACAATTGACCCAAATTCTCCTAATTTATTCATTGAAACAGCACATGCACTGAAAGAGGCTGGGGTAGATGCGTTAAGGGGCGGAGTCTGGAAACCAAGGACGAATCCCTATTCTTATCAAGGAAATAATAAATCAATGGACATTATTTTACTGGCCCGTGAAGAAACTGGCTTACCTATTGATGTTGAGGTTATGGATTCTGCTCAATTGGAAATTGCGGTTAATTCTAAAGTCGATATAATGCAAGTGGGAACTAGGAATGCACTAAATTACTCCTTGTTAAAAAAATTGGGAAAGGTGACTAGTGGAAAAGACACGTCAATTTTGTTAAAAAGAGGGCGACATGTAGCATCTCCTGATGAGTTTATTGCGGCGGCTGAATATCTAGTCGCCGAGGGAAATCCAAATGTCCTTCTTTGTCCCAGAGGCACTGCACCGACTTTGGACGGGTATAGAAATCATCCTGACGAATCAATAACACCACTTTTGAAAAACAAGACATGGGCACCCGTAATTGTTGATCCATCTCATAGCGTTGGGCATTCTGAATATGTATTATCATGTTCATTGGCTGCAATAGCTTATGGGGCAGACGGATTATGTATTGAATCTCATATAAATCCCTCTAAGGGCATTGGCGATGACCCTAAACAGGCAATTTCACCAGAGATAATGAAAGAACTAATTTCTTCGTGCAGAGAGGTTTGGAAGTATCGTTATCGCCCAAGCGAGTAAGGCATTTTTCACTATGCACCCAACTTTTGATTTGGGACTAGGTAATTACGAACATAATCCTTAACTGCATCTTCTAGTGAAAACATATCTTTCTTATAACCTTTTTCTCTAAGTTTTTTTATGGTCGCTTGTGTAAAATATTGATATTTTTCGCGTAAAATTTCAGGCATTTCAACAAACTCTATGTCAGTTTTTAAATTAAGAGCCTTGAAAATAGAATTACCTAAATCAATCCAAGTTCGAGCGTACCCATTTCCGAGATTGAATAAACCGTTTGCCTGACTGTTTTCGGCGAGCCAAAGGGTCATTAGTACTGCATCTTTTACATACAGAAAGTCTCTTTTTTGTTCGCCGTCTCGATAATCTTTTCTGTGGCTTTTGAAGAGGGACATCTTGTTGGTTTTACTAATCTGTTCGAAAGCTTTACTGACGACTGATCTCATTTGCCCTTTATGTTCCTCGTTTGGTCCGTAAACATTAAAATACTTAAGACCCGATATATTTTCAAGCCAGCCATTTTTTTGTGCTATCAAGTCAAATTTATGTTTGGACCATCCGTATAGATTGAGAGGTTGGAATTTTTTAATATCATCATCCTGATCATTCATTCCAAATCGACCATCACCATAGGTTGCTGCGGAAGATGCATAAATGAACCGTACACCATTTTCCAAAGACCATTCACAAACTTCTTTTGTATACTGAAAGTTATTATCATGTAGGTATTCTTTATTAGTTTCTGTTGTGCTTGAGCATGCACCTAAATGAATCATTGTGTTGATGTCAGATAACTCATTATTTTTAGCTCTAATTAAAGCTCTAAATTTTTCAGGATTTAAGAGTCTCTGAAAATCTAGATGTTCCAAGTTACTCTTTTTAATTGAATGATCCTCAACCCAGTCGACTAGCCAAACATTATTGAGTTTAAGGTTATTAATTCCCCAAATTGTAGCACTACCAATTAATCCGGCACCACCTGTTACAACGGTTGTGCCAACCCCTAAATCATTCATTAGATAATTGAGTAGAACGTTCTTTTGCAGCAAGAACTGCCCTTTGGATGATATCTCTAAATTGATCTTTCGATAAACTTTCCAATGCTGCATAGGTTGTACCATTAGGAGAAGTCACTTGTTTTCTTAATTCTTCCGGTTCCGAATTACTATTTTCCATAAGCTTAGCCGCCCCGATAACAGTTTGGATAGCAAGTTCTTTTGCCAAAGGGGGGGCTAGTCCAATTTGTTTTGCCGCATTCTCTAAAGCACAAGTGAATTCGAAGACATACGCAGGACCGCTTCCACTTATTGCAGTTACGCTGTCAATATCTGCTTCTCTGTTAACCTCTTTCACTTTTCCTAAAGCAGCGAGTACATTATGAATTAATTCTTGATGTTCAGGTGCAGGTTTTTGAGAAAACAAGTAGCCAGTAATTCCAGCACCTATTTGCCCTGGGGTGTTAGGCATAGATCTTACTATATTAGGTGAAAACGGAAACTTTTCTTTTAACCTAGTAAGTGTTGAACCAGCCATTATGGATAGAATTAGGACTTCAGTTGCTAATAGACCTATAGATTCGGGTAAGTCATCAAGTTGTTGTGGTTTACATCCTAAAACAAGCAAGTTTGGATTTT
>CBFIBI010000098.1:0-8846 GCA_965660725.1 Opitutales bacterium | reverse complement strand
CGATCTTTAAAAAGTGTTGCCTCAAGTTAAAAGTGTTTGAGGACTTTTTACATCAAGTAAATCCTGAACTTAAAGCTATTTCAAGGAATCTTCATAATGTTGAGCTCGCTAAAAAAGACCCCGTAAAAGTTAAAAGAAAAGGGGTCAAGATGGACCGTGTAAAGGAAGAATTAAAGCAAGCAAGAGAACGCTTCAAAATGGATCCAGCATCTCTTGCACAGCTTATCAAAGAACTACGCTTGAATATGCGTCTTGCTCATCGTGCAAAGACTGAAATGGTGGAAGCCAATCTTAGATTAGTTATTTCAATCGCAAAAAAGTACACCAATAGAGGACTTTCTTTTCTAGATTTAATTCAAGAGGGCAATATGGGCTTAATGAAAGCGGTTGAAAAATTTGAATACCGCAGGGGTTACAAATTTTCAACCTATGCCACTTGGTGGATACGACAAGCTATTACTCGCTCAATTGCAGACCAGGCAAGGACTATTCGCATACCTGTTCATATGATTGAAACCTTAAATAAAGTCATGCAGGTACAAAAACAGTTAATTCAAGAACTTGGTCATGAACCGACTCCTGAAGAAGTTGCAAATGAAATGGGATTGGCCTTGGATAAAGTACAAGGAATAATGAAAATGGCTCAGCAACCAATTTCTCTACAAAGTCCAGTCGGTGACAGCGATGATACCAACTTTGGAGATTTCATAGAGGATAAGGGAGCCGAAAACCCGTATGATATGACTGCTTATTCTTTACTTCGCGAAAAAATCATTGATGTCTTAGATTCGCTCACGGAACGCGAAAGAAATGTGCTTTCACTTCGCTTTGGTCTAAAAGATGGATACAGTAGGACTCTTGAAGAAGTGGGTCGTCAATTTAAGGTTACTCGAGAAAGAATTAGGCAAATTGAAGCAAAAGCCCTTCGCAAAATGCGTCATCCTACCCGTATTCGACAACTCCACGGTTTCTTTGAAGCTGACCAAAGCTCAGTAAATAAACCAAAGCCGGAGGCTCTTCGCCAGTTGGGACTTTAAGGAGTCGACAAATAAACAATTATCAAATAAGGACAAAAAAGTTGCTAATTTTTAGTCTGAAAGCTAAGATTTCTAAATGACATATTCCCTTTCAAATTCACTTGCCTTCATCGGAAACTTCGGTGGTGGTGAAATAATTCTAATTTTTCTGATCGTTCTCTTACTTTTCGGTGCAAAAAAAGTCCCTGAGTTATTTCGCTCTCTAGGTAAAGGCGTAAATGAATTCCGTAAAGCAAAGAATGAATGGGAACAGGATATAAACGATGTCATGAATCAAGAACCTTTGGAAGATCATGATTTCTCCAAAAATGAAGATAAGCAATCAGAGGATAAAGATTCTGTTTCTCATGAAAGTGAAAAACAAACAGCAAGTTAATTAACCCCCAGCGAATACTGGTTTAAATCCTGCCTCCTCCAACCAATCACTTACTTCTTTTCGCCTGTCTCCCTGTAGTTCCATGGTCGAGTTGCTCCATGTCCCACCGGTACCCAAACTGGATTTAAGCGTTTTTAATATTTGATTTAACTTTTCTTGCCCAAGGTATGTTGGGAAACCTCGAATTGTGGTTACAGTTTTCCCACCCCTACCACTTTTCTCTCTCCTAACTTCCAATCTTTCCCGATTTCCCAAAGAAATTTGCTTTTTAACTTTAAGCGTTTGTTTTTTCAAGGGAAGATCTTGTAAACCTTCTAAATTTAGAGAAGAGAATGGAGAATTTTCCAAATCATCTATTTGGTGTGAAGTTGGTATTTTGCTCTTTCCCCGATTTGCCGAACTCATTTCCTAAAAATTTCCTTTTTCTTTGGTTGCGCCCTCAATCCAGCTCAATGCCTTCTCATAACTTCGGTTTTGCAAAAAATGTTTAAGTTGAGGGTGTAAGTTAATACTTTGTTCTTTGATTATTGAATCTAAAGTCATCAAAGATTTTCTTAATTCCCCACCCTTTAGGTTCTTTGGCTGATTAATATTTTTCAAGCAAATGGTTAATTCTTCCATCACATCATATGAAAACTCTTTGTAAATATTGCCAAGCCCAAATACCAACATATAATCAAAAAGAACTAGTATTATGAGCAAGATATGCGTGATAGGTGGAGGAGTAACTGGACTGACGATTGCCCGGAAAAAAAAGGAGTTGGGACATTCAGTTAAACTACTTGAATCCTCATGTCGGGTTGGAGGTGTTATCATGTCCGAAAAAACTGAAGGCTATCTTCTAGATTACGGAGCAAACACCCTAAATGTCAGACTCAAATCAACTCAATCTATTTTGGAGGATTCAGGAGCATGGAATTGTTGTATTGAAGCAAATCCAGATGCAAACAAAAGAATGATAGTGAGAAATGGTAAAATTATAGATTTACCAACTAATTTCACATCATTCATCAAAAGTCCATTTTTGTCCCCCAAGGGAAAACTTCGCTTAATTGCAGAACTGTTCATTAAGCGTTCCAAAAAACCTGAGCAAGAAACCGTTGCATCTTTTTTCTCCCGAAGATTTGGAAATGAAGTTCTTCAATATGCTGCTAATCCATTTTTGGCAGGGATATATGCGGCCAAGCCTGAAAGCCTTAATCTAAGTCAGGCTTTCCCTCGAATGAGCGAACTCGAAAGAAATCACCGATCTATTATTTTGGGTGCGATAAAGAGCAAAAGACAAAGATTTAATCCGAATATTAAAAAGCCACGATTAATTTCTTATGAAAACGGGATGGAGGAACTTATTCATAAACTTAGCTCCAAGATATCGGACAATATTTATCTGAATCAAAAAGTTCGAAAAATTACTAAAAAAGCAAATACTTGGGAAATTGGTTTTCAAGAAGATAACAGCGAAATCTGTTTCGAGGAATTTAAAGAAGTAATTGTAACAATTCCTTCCCATAAATTAAACTCTATAGAGTGGAATAATTTAAAAGAACAAAAAGAAATAGTCACACTCGGTAATGCAATTCATTTCCCAATGGCACTTTCCTATCTGGGATATAACAAAGATCAAATTTCCCACCCTCTTGACGGATTTGGATTCTTGGTTCCAGAAGTTGAAAATTTAAAAATCCTCGGCACATTATTCTCAAGTACACTTTTCGCTGGGCGTGCACCTGAAGGCAAAGTCTTGCTTACCACATTTATTGGCGGAGAGCGTAATCCTGAATTTGCTGGGTTAACTAATTCTAAGATCACTACTCTTGCTCATGAAGAACTTCAATCTCTTTTAGGCATAAAAGGGAAACCTGCCTTTGAGAAAGTAAAGAAATGGCAACATGCTATTCCTTTACCAGATCAATCAATGAGTATTCGTAAACAATCTGCACTTAAGTTGGCAAAAGCAAACGAAGGCTTATCTTTTCTTGGTTCACACTTGTCAGGTGTCTCTTTGCCGGTTTGCCTTGAAGTTATTTAATTGAAAAATTCTTTTCTTTTGTGCCTTGGAAAGATTGCCTATCAATCACTTAACTGATAGTTAAATAGTCATCTTATAACATTAAATTTAGTCAATTTCATGCCTACGAATAATTCCGATACACCAGTTAAAACAGTTGTAATTTTACTCAATATGGGTGGTCCTCAAAACAAAGATGAGATTCACCCTTACCTTAAAGAGCTTTTCCAAGACCGAGAACTCCTAAAATTACCTATGCAAAAACTTCTCGGAAGGTTTATCGCATGGCGAAGAACCCCTAAGATACAGGAGAGATACGAAGAAATTGGGCAATATTCTCCAACTAAAAAGATCATGGACGAACAATCCGTCCAAATTTCTAAAAGTTTGGATGAAATACATCCAGAATCTGCACCGCATCATTGTGTATCCGGATTTCGCTACTGTTCTCCAAGAACCAGCGAAATGCTCAGTGAGTTCAAAAATGCTGAAAGAATAATCCTCTTTTCTCAATACCCTCAGCATAGTTGTTCTACAAGTGGCTCATCTTTGTGCGATGCTTACCGATGGTTGAAGTTACAAAATGCTGAAGAATTTCAGGATAAAATATCAGTAATAGACAGATGGTGGGATAGAGATGATTATACTGAACTATGGGCTTTTTTGATTAAAAGAAAATTTGACGAAATGAAAAAATCTCACAAACTCAAGGACCAGGATATAAGAATTATTTATTCTGCACACAGCCTTCCCGAATCCTACTGTTTAGAAAAAGGAGATAAATACAATTTAGAGATACAAGGTTCATTTGAACGCATCGAACAACTGCTTAAAGAACAAGGACTTGAACACGAAGGTGCACTAGCTTGGCAGAGCAAGGTTGGTCCTCAGCGCACAAAATGGCTTACTCCCGGTACCCCTACTGTGATTGCTGAAACAAAGCAAAAAGCAATCCTTATGGTCCCAATTGCATTCACCACTGACCACATTGAAACGCTAGACGAAATCGATATCGAATTCAGAGGCTATGCAGATGAAGTAGTTGACCATTTTGAAAGAGTGGACTGTTTTAATCTGGAAAAGTTATTCATAGACCTATGTGCAAGGCTAGTTGTAGAACACATCAAATCAGAATATAAATCTTCCATTCGGCCTTGCTGTGTGAATTGCGAAGGTAACGATTGCTCAGCTATGAGACAATATTTTGGATCTAAGCCAGTTCACCAAACTGCCTAATTCAATTTGAATGCTACCATACTTGGGAATTCTGAAAAAAAATTTGTCAAACTGATTGACTAATGAATTTTAACGATGCCAGGGAACTACTTTGGTTAGCAGGCGGACTTTACGGATTAGCTTTTGTAGTAGGTTTATTTAAAATATTCAAAGTTGAACGACAGCATGTCAGCCAAGTTACCTTTATAGCGGTTTGCATTGGTTTTATCATGCATACCCGAGCATTGTACATTCGTGGGTTAGATGTACAAGGTTGCCCGCTTGGCAACGCAATGGAGCGAGTTCAATTTATTCTCTGGTCCCTTATCCTTGCTTTCTTGATTATTCGCTTGCTGTGGCGTCTCGACTTACTTGGTACATTTTGTGCGGGAATGGCATTTATTGGTGGATGGTTGGTCATGCTTATTCCGGAGTGCGATCCAAGTTATTGGCTCTCGCCTAACTATCAAAAACTATTTTCCAACCCTTGGATAGAGCTTCACGCATCTATTGCAATTTTTAGTTATGGATTATTTTCTCTTTTATCTATCGTCTCTGGTATGTACCTGATTCAAAGAAAAGCTTTGCTTTCAAGAAAATTTGATAAACTGGGATCTTTCTTACCCCCTATTCAAGATTTGGAAGTTGCTGCAATGCGTCTTTTGTCAATCGGCGTTCTTTTCCTAACGACTTCAGTTCTCGTGGGAGGAATTCATTGGACAAAGGACCCCGACTTTGCTTATTCGAGTAAATTAGTTGTTACCTTAATTTTGTGGGCAGGATATTTGCTTGTTTTTATTCTTCATTTTAATAACAAATTGTATGGCTCGAAGTTTGCAAAAACTTCAATCACTCTTTTCATAGTCGCAATAGCAAGTCTGGCTTTGGTTAACTCACGAGACAGGAAGGATGTCTCCAAAAACAATGTTTCTAATCCGAATTCTGTAAATTCTACCCAATGAGTTCAAGTTTAGATCAATCGCTCTTTTTGCTTGGAAGTTCTCATCAGGTTGCAGATCTTTCAGCCAGAGAGTTAATAAGTCTCCCACCAGACTCAATTGATGAGTTTTACAAGGGGTTAGGACAAATTCCAGGACTCGACGAATATATACTGCTAAATACCTGTAACCGCACTGAAATTTATGCTGCTTCCCAACATGGATTTTCCTTTAATTCAGTGCTCAAATACCTTAGTTCTTTTCGAAATTTAGAACCTGACTTCCTTAAACGTCATTCATACCAAAGAAATAATCACGATGTAGTTAAACATTTATTTGAAGTAACCTCTGGGATCGATTCACAGATGGTGGGTGAAACTGAAATCTTGGGACAAGTCAAAAAAGCATATGATGATGCTTGTCGCAGAAAAATATCTGGAAAGATGTTAAATCGACTTTTTCAAAAAGGATTTCAAGCTGCTAAATGGGCCCGTACTAACACCGGGATTTCCAAGGGCCAAATTAATTTAGGGAATGTTTTATGCGAACTTGCACGGCGCATCTTTGGAAAGGTTGATGAATGCCAGCTTTTGGTAATTGGAGCAGGTGAAGTTGCTGAAACCACCATTGAGTCATTTAAATCGCGTGGAACCCAAGCAATTACGGTTACAGGTAGAACATTTGATTGGTGCCCATTGAGTCGTAATAAACCTAATGAACTAGCCGAGAAATTTGGTGGATTCGCTTTATCTTTTAATCAATACAAACATTCCCTTCATTTATTTGATGTCGTTCTTACCTCTACAACAAGTGGTCAAACCATGCTCACTTTTGATGATATTTCAAATGCGATGAAGAAAAGGCCTTCTAAACCGCTCTTCTTAATTGACGCATCTGTCCCAAGGAATATCCAGGAAAAAGTTTCAAGCATTGATAATGTTTTTCTTTACAATATGGATGATGTCTCTGAGATAGCTAACGAAAACCTTAAGTCTAGGATGTCTGAGGTAGATCGTTGCCGAGGGGTTCTCAGTCAAAGAGCTCAAAAACTTTGGGAACAAATGGTTCAACCCAGAGAGGCTTCTTGAATCAGCCAGTCTACAGCACCCTTTTCTTTCTTAGCTTTTAAAAGATTTATCAGCTTATCGGAAACTTGCTTGGATTCTGCATTGCTTTCTGTATTATTTAAAACTTCCTCGAGCGACTTAGACAATGCCCTTCCGTTTGCCCGATTTTGTATAAATTCAGGATAAGGAGGATTCTCTGAAAGTAGAATGTTAGCCATACCCAAAAATGAAATTTGTAAAACTGCTCGGCCAATCAAATAAGTTAAAGGATGTGCCCTGTATGCAATGACTCCGGGAATACCAGCAATTGCACAGGATAACGACATCGTCCCAGAACTCATTAATGCAGCCCGAGCAGCAATTTTACAAGTGCCCTCGATAATCTGGATGCATCCGACTATTTTGGGATGAGCATCAAGAAGGTTTTGAGCTAATAATCTAATTTCTTCATTCGGTACAATTAATTTAGCATCCAACTGATTATGTTTAGCAAACAATATCTCACAGGTATCAAGAAAAACTGGTAATATACGTTCAACTGCCTGAAATCGACTGCCGGGAAGAATCAATATTGAACCACTTGGTGAGTAAAAAAAAGGCGACTCATATTTAGCATCAGTAAATGGGTGACCGACAAAAAAAACCGGAAGGTTTGTATCGTTATAACATTCGATCTCAAAAGGAAAAAGCACCGCCAAAGAATCTAGGATTTTCTCCATTTCAAATCTTCTCTTTGGCTTCCAAGCCCAAAGTTGAGGACTGATGTATTGAAGAACCATAATCTTTCCACCTCCTTTATTAGATAAACCTAGCTTTTTTAATTCTTTAGCAATTCTCAAATTAAATCCTGGATAATCAACTAAGAGAATCGTATTTGGTTTAAATTCTTTAATCCAAATCAGAGTTTGAGAGAATATTCTTTTAAAAAGTCTATAATTTTTTAAAACCTCAAATAATCCCACAACTGCATGATTTACCAGAGGATAGACTAAATGAGCACCTTTTTCTTTAAGGCAATCGCCCCCTAGTGCAGATATTTTGATTGATGGTATTTTCTTTTTTAAACCTTCCACAAGCAATGAGCTATGTTCATCTCCAGAAGCTTCCCCCGCAATAATCAAAAGGTCAACTTGTTGACTTTTGGGGGCAGAAAAAACTAGATCACCCATATTTACCAAGCTGAGTTAATCTGCTTTGTAATCAGTAAAGCAACCTCGAGAGCAGATTTACCAAAACTGGCATCTGTCTTAGGAGCTTTTGACTCAATAATACAACTAATGAAAGACTCTAATTCAAGAGCAAGAGGTTCACCTTGGTCTACAGGCACAACGGTTTTACTTAATACGCCACCTTCTTTTTTGATAATATGTCCCTTTTGATTCATGAAATCTAAGGATAAATAACCACTATCTTGAAAAACCCTAATTTCTCTGGCTTTTTTCTCACTAACTCGACTCGCACTCAAATTTGCTACGCAACCATTTTCAAAAACAATACGTGCATTGGCAATATCCTCAGTTTCGGAAAGCACCCTTACTCCAATTGCATCTATCTTAGAAATGGGAGATCCAACTAGCGCCATAACAATACCAATATCGTGTATCATTAAATCCAAAACAACTCCGACCTCAGTTCCTCGGGGTTGAAAAGGTGCGAGTCTCTCAACAGTTAAATATCTTGGCTGACAAACCGCTTTTTCCAAAAATTCCATCACTGGATTGTAATGCTCAATGTGACCGACTTGCACAATAGAACAATTTTGCTTGGCAACCGTAAGAATTTCTTCTGCTTCAGCTAAATTTACGCATAATGGTTTTTCTATTAAAACATGACATCCTAGTTTCATAATAGGAATAGCCACTTCAGCATGTCGGTCAGTCGGTGCAACAACGCTCACTACTTCACAAGAATTCGCCAAGTCTTCTAAATTGTTAAATGTATTACATTTATATTCTTCTGAAACTTTTTTTTGAGTCTTAAAATCTGGATCAAAGACACCAACCAATTCACATGATACTAAAGAATTATAAATCCTCGCGTGATGTTGCCCAAGATAGCCAACACCAGCAACACCACACTTTATCTTTGTTTTATTTAAATTGCTCACTTAAATTTCAACTTATACGGTTTATTGCAGACTTCCATTTTTGAGAAACAAAGCTTCATCAGTGGCATCTGCAAATTTAGGGTTGTGAGTTACTAAAA
>CBFIBI010000097.1:0-9011 GCA_965660725.1 Opitutales bacterium | reverse complement strand
TCCTGAGTATGAAAACGCCTGGGAATTAATTGCAAGACATGAACCCCGTGCCATGCTGATGTTAGGGGATAATGTTTACATTGACGACCCGGAGGATGTTAAGTGGACAGGTAATTACTGTTATTCCCGCAGGCATTCCCGTCCGGAATGGAGAAAGTTAGTGGCCGGCACTTCAATGTACGCGATTTATGATGACCATGATTTTGGAACCGATGACTGTGTGCCTGGTTCATTGGTTAATCAGCCAGCATGGAAAAAACCAGTGCTTGCCAATTTTACCCGAAACTGGAACAACCCGGCTATGGGTGGGGGAGTCAAGAACCCAGGGTGTTGGCATAGCTTTACTTTAGGCAAGGTCGAGATTATCATGTTGGACTGTCGTTATTATCGGGATAAGCAAAAAAAGTCTATGCTTGGTGCTGTACAGAAGAGATGGCTCAAGGAAACCCTTCGGAATTCAACTTCGGTCTTTAAGATAATCGCTTCTTCTGTTCCCTTTTCCAAGGGGATTAAGCCGGGAAGTAAAGATCCTTGGGACGGATATCCTGATGAGCGTGAGGAAATTTTTTCTTATATTGAATCAGAAAAAATTGGAGGTGTTTTTCTGATTGCTGCGGATCGGCACAGAATTGACCTCCGCCAAACTGACCGTCCTCAAGGATATGATTTATTTGAATTCGTAAGTGGCCGACTGACGAATAGGCATGTGCACCCAGTGGTTAAGACAGATGGATTAATTTGGGGATACAATGACACCTGTGGGTATTGCCTAATTCAAATCAATACACGCAAGAAAGATCCGTCTTTAGTGTTGGAAGCTTATGACCTGAATGGGAAAAAAATATTCACTCATATGGTAAAGGCGAGTTCCCTGCAGTTTTGATTTCATTTTTTTTCCGAAAATAAAGTCTTACTACTATTATCAGAGCAGGATAACATACGACCACCTTTCCAGGCAGGAATAATGTTGGCGTCTCTCCAGCGGCTTACCCGATACAGGGTGGCAAAGTCAAAGTCGGGAGCCTTTCCACCCTGACCACCAATTACTTCAGCCCCTCTTCTCACATTATCCTGCATCCATGATGGCATTCGTAGATGGAAAGGATTTCTTTTTAATTCACCTTCGTGATGAGAGAGGGCAGCAAGTAAGTCAGCAACTTCTCGGGTGGTGCTTTCAACCAAAAGGTTTGGTTTGGGTATTTGGCCCCAATATTCAGTTTCGATCAGAAAAGGAAAGAAATTATCCGTTTGCTTAAGTGCATCAAGCGTGAGCATGTGCACCCCCAAATGAGTTTTATTCCAATCATGTGAATTAGGGAAAAAAATTGCAGTTGGGTTCCATTTTTCAAAAATACTTTTTATTTTTGCAGCTTTTTGCGTCCATTTTTCGGGGTTATTACTTCTTTCGGTTAGAGTGACATTATCTAGTCCATCGTCAGTCAATTCTTGCAGTTTAAATCCGATCCAATTACATGCTTTTTGCAATTCTGATAATCTTTCCTTTTGCCTTTCTGGGTTGCTTCCTAGAGTGACAGCACAAGTTACAACTCGAAAATCAGCCTCTCTCATTAATCTCAGAGGTAATGCCCCCATAATACATTCGTCGTCCGGGTGCGGAGACATGATTAGGACAACCGGTGAATTATTATTCGGGGTTTCAATCTTTGGCGGAGATATGTTTCCATATGGTAAATCTTTTCCATTGATTGTTAAGTCCCTTAAACTATTGGAATATGAAAAATAAGGATTTTTTCTCATTTAATAAAATTTCTAAAGTAACTACAGAAATTGATAAATTAATAAACACAATTTCTACTCTAAAAAAGCCAAGATTGAATAACGATGTTATTTTTCTGCTAAATATCAAAATGAGTAAAGATATAAAATTGTAACCAAGCGAAAGACTGGCTTGTCTAGAGTTGGTGAAAAAGTATAATATTACTTTAGTCTATGATAAAAATAACAACACTTTTCCTGTGCACATTCTTCTTTCTTGGTGCTAAAAGACCGGCTTCCCTTTCGGATTTAGAGATTCCTGCTTTATCAAATAAATCCTCGCCATTTCGTGGTAAAATCATTCACAAAGATTACGAGGGATACACTTGGGTAACTTATCCACATGTTGAGAATTCTGCGAGTCTTGATGTCGACCCTCGGGGTCGTTTATTTGTTGTAGAATCGAATCGTTTTAAACATGGAGTCGAAGATTTAAGAGCAGCGAGGTATATGGTTGCCCGTGACTTTCAGTCCCAGACATTGGAGGACCGACTTCAGTTATATAAAGAATTTTCCAACAAAATTCCGATGGATTGGTATACAAGCGTACCTGATCGAATTATACAATTAGAAGATCGTGATGGCAATGGTGTGGCTGACTTTAGATCCGTATTTGCAAATGATATTAATGAAACACTGGATGGTATTTCGTTCAGTGTTTTGGCTGAAAGGGATGCAATTTATTTAACAAGCATCCCTTCCTTGAGAAAACTTACTGATTCCGACAACGACGGTGTTGCAGATTTCCATGAAAAAATTGTCAATGGTTTTGGTGTGAGGATTTCTTTTACTGGTCATGATTTACATGGAATCATTCGTGGACCTGATGGTCGTCTATATTTTACGGTTGGAGATCGTGGTTTTCATGTTGTTGACTCTGAAGGTCAGACACATGCAGCTTCGGGAAGAGGTGCGGTCTTCAGGTGTGAATCAGACGGTTCATCCTTCGAGGTTGTCGCTCACGGACTAAGGAACCCCCAGGAAATTGCATTTGATCAATCAGGCAATCTTTTTACTTTTGACAATACCGGAGATATTGGGGACAAGGCTCGTATTGTATATGTTCTTGAAAACTCAGACTCAGGATGGGATATGTCTCATCAGTCTGCACATCAATACGTTAAAGACTTGGATTGGGGGGGGTTTCACATTAAGAAATCTGTTTGGGTTGGAGAAAAAATGTTTGAGACCTTTACTGAAGATCAACCTCAATGGGTTTATCCTCCTGTTGGTTTTCTTGGACATGGTCCATCCGGGATTGCATGGGTAACTGGCGATGCTTTGCCAGATGACTTAAAAGAAAGCTTTTTGGTTACCAATTACCGTGGTTCACCCTCTCGATGTGAAGTAATCGTGGCCAGAATGAAGAGAAGCGGAGCAGGCTTTGCTCTGAGGGATGAAAAAGTTCTTGTTAATAATGTTGGAATAGCTGATGTGGCTTACGGTTATGATGGTAATATCTATTTTGCTGATTTTGGAGGTGGATGGTCAGTTAATACTAACGGTTCAATACAGGTTATCCGACCCTCTAATAAAAAACTTCAGGAGCAGGGAAAAGCGGTAGCTCAACTCGTTGCCGATGGCTTTGATCATCGTTCTCTGCCTGAGTTGGAGGGGCTTTTAGAGCATTCTGACCAAAGGGTCCGACAAGCTGCTCAGTTTGCCATGGTCAATAAGGGCGTTGATGCAATTTTGCCATTTAAAAGTATTTTAGTTCATAAAAAGTACTCCATTTACGCAAAGCTACACTCCATTTGGGGGCTTGGTCAATTAGCTAGAAAAGGCCATTCTGAAATGGTTTCACCGATTATTGAAGATTTATTTCAAAATAAAGAAGATGAAATTCGAGCCAATGCGGCAAAAGTAGCTGGTGATTCTGGACTCGTGCAATTAGTTGATGCACTGGTTAATCTTCTGAACGACTCTTCACCACGAGTTGTTTCATTGGCGGCAATTGCACTTGGTCGCGTTGGTGATGAGTCAAATCCCAAATTAGTCTCTGCTCTCTTGAAATCAGTTGAGAAAAATAAAGGCAGTAACTTTGATCCTGTGCTTCGCCATTCCTATGTATCTGCTTTAAGTCGGATAGCATCGCTTGAGCAAATCATTGTGCTTGCAAAGTCGGAATCTGTGGAACAACGACTCGTTGCCGTTATTCTTCTGCGTCGAGCAGCAAACAGTGCTTTGATGACATTTTTAGATGATAAAAGTAGCAAAGTTAGAGAGGAAGCAATAAGAGCAATATATGACACCGCTGCATTAGATGGCTTGGCTGGACAAAAACTGGCTTTGGTCGACCCAAGTGGTTATTCGTATTATATTCAGTCGAGAATAGTTGCATCTAATTTTAGACTGGGCACAGACGAGTCTGCCAAAAGGCTTTTGAGGCTCTGTGATCGTTCGGAAATTGACAACGAGGTCAAAAAACTGATTTTGAATGGCTTACTTAGGTGGGGGATGGAACTAGATACCGATCCTATTCTAGGGCATTACCGACCTATGCCCGCGATTTCCTCTTCCATGACTTCTTTAAGAAACATTTTAGGTGATGATTTAAAAAAGTTTTTAATGGGGGGGTACGAACCTGATCTGATTTCTCTTGCGACAAACCTTGCTCAGAAAATGGGGCTTTCCATGGATGTTCAGATTTTACGCAAACAGATCAAGGACCATAATCTCGATGCTCAAGTTCGTGTTGCTAATTTGAATAGTATGTCTGATTTGCAACGCCCTGAAGATAATGAACTTCTACTTTCTTTGCTTAACGATGAAAGTGAGGGAATTCGAGCTGCTTCATTTCAGCATTCTATAAAACGCGGTTTGCCTGGAATCGAATCGGTAAGCCTTAAGGCTATCCAAGAAGATAGCTCCTTAGTCGCCCGCAAAATCATGCTAGCATTAGTTACGGTTTCACCTGAGTCCATGATCGCATTATGGAAGAAGCGTGAACTTGAACTAAGACCTGAACTTTGGCTTGATCTATATCTTTTACTCTCCAAAAATGATCATGCTGAATCTCAAAAAGTTGCAGCGACTTATGCTGCAGGTGAACCTGGAAGGGTTCATGCATTGAGTTTATACGGCGGAGATCGTGAAAAAGGAGAAAGGGTTTTCCGTAACCAGGGAGCTTGTATGCAATGCCATCAGATTGATAAAGAGGGTGGTGTGCAAGGTCCACCTTTATCCTTGGTCGGAGATCGTTTGAAGCCTACTAAATTGCTTGAATCCATTGTTAATCCGAGTGCAGAAATCACTCCTGGGTATGGCCTTTCTTCTGTGAGTACAAAAGATGGTCTCACCTTAGTCGGACGGGTAGTTAAACAAGCCAAGGAAAAGGGCTCAGTTGTTGTAATCTCACCGGATGAAAAAGAAACAGAGTTAACTGAAGAACAAATTCTTTCGATTTCACCGCCTGTATCTGCTATGCCTCCTTTAGGTCTTACTCTTTCTCCAATTGACTTACGCGATTTAATCGCATTTTTGAAATCTCGTAACAAAAAAGATCTTCTTGCTATTAAGAAAGAGAAAAAGTCGAAATCACTTCATGGAGATAAATAGAAAAACAATTTATCTTTAGATGTATGGATCAACACTAAGTACTTTTGCCTTTTTACGGTTTGGTACAGGTTTGATATTTGAAACTAAACCATTACTAGGTCGATCTTTTCCTAGCTTGATACTGTGAGGGTCGGTTGTGTAAACTTTAGGTTGAAAGCTTTTACCTTTTACTCTCAATGTGTAGAGGACTTCTTGGGTTTTATCGTTTATGACCTGAACCACTGGGCTTGGTTTAGAGAAGTTTAATTTGGGAAGCCAACCTTTAATTTTTCTTCCATCATTCTGGGCCATTTTAAATGTAACCGGCCATCCTGGGAACTGGGCTTTATCTCCTTCGGAGACTTTGGAGAATCTTGGCCAGCACTCAAAGATAACACTTCGATCTATTTTGTTGAATCGTGCTACACCAAATCCGTCTGCTCGTTTGAGCTCGTCTTTTCTGTCTTCAGGGTTGGCGTATGCGTGCATGGTAATCTTATTTCCCAATCCGTCTTCAAAATCCCCTGTCCATGGAAGTGGAGAATTCGGAATAGGGCCGGGGCCAGGTTTTTCGTTCTCTGGTTTCCACCATCTTCCGTAGATTGTATTAACGATAGCCGGACTGGTAAAGGCAAAGGGGCCATCCCGGTGAGACTCAATTCCATGCTGTACAACCACGCCCAAATGCTGATCTCCACATAGATGAGTGGCAAGTCCTTTTCGTAGTTCATGCAATGCTTTGTTCCGACCTTTTTGAGGCCAGGCGTTACTGTCGAGGTCAGCAAGGAGACGGCTGTTCGGATTCCCATGAATATGAACGGCACCACAAAATGCGGTTGCAGAAAGAGCGGCCTTCATTTGAGCACCCTTCCAATCTTGACTCCAGTCAGAGAGGAAATTGAGCTGGCGTTCTCCTAATAACACAAGTCCGTCTAGGTCAACCGCATCTCGATTGTAGGCTGGATCATTTATATGATCGGGGCGGGGTCCCATTTTGGGAATCTTACCTGCGGGGCCGGTTTTAAACTTCCGGTCTTCCAATATCGCAAAATCAATCCCACCCACCCGTAATCGGGTAAAGTAAACCTCAAGTCCTCTTTTTAATTTTTTAGGATCCACCGGGTCGGGCAAGTGCCATGTTTGCTGGCGCTGAACCATATTGACATAGGGAATCGGATAAAAATATCCACCACTGTTTCCTGCGGGCGAGGTGGCGACAATTCCACTTTCTCCCCAAAGGTTTGCCTGACCCACATCATGATCATCCGGGATGGTCACGGTGGGGCGGTCTTTTATAATATCCCTGAACTGCAGACCAAATTCAATCCATCCTGCTGTGTGTTCGGTATGGTGATAAGTTTGATCTCCGGCAAAGAAAAGCATGTCGGGGTTAATTGCTTTTAGGTTTTCAATAATTTGAGGTCGTGGTCCTTTCGTACGGCTTGAGTTGCAGGATAGATTTCCGACCACAATGGTGTCCTGGTTGACAGGATCCTTTCGAATCAAACCTTCAAAAAACGCTTTTTCACCATGTCTTACACGGTAAGGAATGTCTTTTGTGGAGTCCCAGTTCATTATGCGAAAATGAGCACTCCATCCCGGATAGGTTATCTTGACCTTGGAGATCTCTTTCCACTCATTTCCCTCTTTGGTTTCCAACCGTACTTCCCTTGATTCTTTGGGCATCAAAGGATACAATTGCCCGGTTAATTTGAGGGTTCCTGCATCCTGTGTGTATAAGGCAAACGCAACCACCTGATCACGGGGAACTTTTAATTCGATTATTCTCTTGGGCGGTTTTCCCTTTTTGGATGGGACTTCGGGGGGTCTTGCCCGTTTCCACCATTCTCCAGTGGACAGATGGTCAAGATTTGGGAATTTGTCTCCAAATAATTCCTTTGATTCTGGTTCGGCCCACACCAAGGGGAGCAAAGTGGAAAAGCAAAAAAGGGATAATACGAGTAACTTCATCGCAAAAAAAGAATCTAATAAAAGTTTCCTTTCAAGATTAAAATAGTTGCTGCTTAGTGATTATTGTAAGATTCAGTTGGTATTTTTTATACTTTATGAGTTTCCATCTCTCCACTGACGGGGAGACTGCCCCATTTTTTTTCGAAACCACCGGGCAAAATAATTTGGATCAGCAAATCCACAATCCCAGGCTATTTTTGAGATGCGAAGGCTTTCTTTTTTTAATCCTTCATACGATCTTTTCTGTCGAGCTTCATCAAGGAGTATCCCAAGATTGAAAGCTGATTCTCGACGGATTTTTCGATTAAGTGAACTTAAATCCTCCTCCAAGATATCGGCAATTTCATTAGGTGCTTTGGGAATAATCGGTAATTCGTTTAGCAATCTTCTTACTTTTTCAGTTACTGGATATACCGTTCTATTATTTATGTCTCTCTCATCGAGTTCATGAAACAAAACTGAGAAAATTTGCAGGATTTTGGATGCTACTAAAATACTATGAGCTTCATCAATATCGACGGATTGGACCATCTGATTAAGAATACTCTCTATTTCCGAAAGCTTCACCGGTGATAAAACTTTATTTTTAACCTGCCATTTTTTAGGTCCTTTTTCTTTAAAGTTAATTACCAGTGATAACGGAGAGCTTTTCATGGACTTGATAAATCCGTGTGGTGTGTTGGGAGGGAAATAAAGTAAAGCACCCCGTCTTACCGCAATGGGATCACCGTTAAAAGTTTGAACTCCCTGACCCCTTAAATATAAAAGGAATTGAGAGTGAGAATGTTCATGCTCTTCGATTAAGTCGCTTTTTGGGGTATGACGATGATGAGCGACTCGCAGGATGGAATATCCGGGAATTGAAATCCGTAGATTTTCCAAAAAAATGGGCTGAAATTCATTCATTCTATAAAGACAAATAAAATGTCTGAAAAATGCTAATTAAGCAAGTTCTGTCCTAACATTTCAACCTAATAGCTGATATAATAGGGTTGTATGATACAAAAAGCTGATGAACTTCAACCCGACACTCAGTGGAGCGAAACGGTGTGGGCACACTCCCGTGAAGAGGGTCTAATGAATGACAAATCCAACTCTCGCCTTTGTGTCGCTGCTTTACTTCCATTTAAAGCCGGTCAACCGGATTGGGGTAGTTTTGAAAGGATGCTGCACTGGATGATGAAATGTGCCAAACACTTTGGAATAGAGCTCAATTTTGTCCTCAATGCGGATACGGGTTATGTTTTCAATCTATCGAATGAATTGTATGAGGAAGTGATTATCCGCTTCCGAGCTCTGTACCCGGATGCGTCTTTTATCAGTGGAGTCACCGCAGTGGGGGCATCACCCACAGAATTCCAGGCATCCTGTTATCATTCACATCTCGAAATTGCACAGGCCCATGGCCCTTGTGAAGTAATGGTTATGACCTCACAGGCCCTCAATGCTTTGGACCCAGAGCGGCGAAGGGATGCCTATTTTAAAATTGCCGAAAAAATCGAAGTTCCTGCTTTGGTACATGCACTGGAACCCGCTTTTGTTCCCTGGGCCACTCCCTTCGAGCCCTGGCTTTTGCACCAATTGGCCGGTCATAAGAAATTTGTCGGTGGGAAAATTTCCACTTTGGATGAACCGCATTTTCTATATTGGGCGTCGATGTGCCGTGACCTCGGACTCGACTTCGTTCCCCACAGTGGAGATGATTTCGGGATCGCCTCCGCCATCCG
>CBFIBI010000096.1:0-9026 GCA_965660725.1 Opitutales bacterium | reverse complement strand
TGTTCATCAATGCATAAGTTAAATGGAATTTTTAGTTTTGATCCCATATTTACAAGTATGAAATCGATACTAACACTCATACAGTGTATCAACTCAAATCTTCCTAAAGCATTTCTTTAAACGAAAAAAATTAATGAATGATAAAATTTATGTAAAGTATGATTTGATTATCAATTATTACACAAAAATGAAAAATATAGAAAAATGAAAAATTTAATACACTTTTTTTTCCTTTTAATGCACGGCTTTATTATGATTGTTGTTGTCCATGGAGATGATGATTTTAGAAAATATGCTATGTTTAAATCTAATGCAGAAAGACCAGAACTAGCGTCTCCTGTCATTACTAAAATTCCTCTAATTCTAGAAAAAAAAGCACGGATTGCCTTAATTGGAAATACACTTTTCGATCGTATGCGTGATTACGGTCATTTCGAAACACTAATTCATCAGGGATATCCTCATCATGAAATTGTTGTAAGAAATTTAGCTTGGTCAGCAGATGAAATAGATTTGCAACCCAGACCTGATAATTTTGCTGATACAGAACAACATCTGACAGCAATGAATGCTGATATTATAATAGCTGCATTCGGCTTTAACGAATCATTTGCGGGACCTGATAAAATTCCAAATTTCGAAGAAAGGTTAAATGACTTTCTAAATAATCTTACTTCGAAAGCTTACAATGGAAAAAGTGCACCCTCAGTAATTTTGATATCTCCAATTGCGAATGAAAATATAAAATCAGTACCTGCAGCAGATCTTAATAATAAATCGCTCCAAATTTATTCAAATTCGATGAAGAAAATTGCTCGCACTAAAAATGTTGGATTCATCGATGTTTTTACTGAAACTGAGACTATAATGAAGAAAAATGATTTTGATTATACAATTAATGGATCTCATTTAAATCTAAAAGGCTATGAAATCTTTAGTGATATCCTTTTTGAAAAAATATTTCAAAAAACTAAATCAACGATCAATGAAGACATTAGATACGCCGTAATTGAGAAAAATAGACAACACTTTTATCGATACCGACCACTTAATACATTTTATTATACCGGTGGTAGAAAAGGCAGTTATGGCTATCTCGATTTTCTACCCGCTATGAGGAATTTTGATCTTATGACTGAAAACCGAGATCGTCGGATCCACAGACTTGCACAAGGCAAAAAGCTTACAGCTATAATTGACGATTCGAATATTCCTCCTCTCCCGATTACTAAGTCAAGTAGGGGAGCAAATAAATGGATGTCACCCAAGGAGGAGAAAGCAGCATTTAAGATTGATCCTAAATTCGAGGTTACGCTTTTTGCGAGCGAAGAAGAATTTCCAGATATTGCCTGCCCCATTCAAATGCGTTGGGACGGTTTAGGTAGAATGTGGGTATCCTGTTCAACCACTTATCCTCATGTTTATCCAGGACAATCTCCAAATGATAAGATCGTTATTCTTGAGGACTTGGATAAAGATGGAAAAGCAGATAAATGTTCTGTCTGGGCAGAAGGTTTAAATGTTCCGCTTTCATTTGAATTTGGAAACGGAGGATTATATGTATCAGAGGAGCCGCATATGACTTTCCTTAAGGATACCGACGGGGATGGCAAGGCAGACCACCGTGAAATTCCTCTAACTGGTTTCGGGTGTGAGGATTCCCACCATGCTCTGCATGATTTTGTGTGGTCACCTGACGGAGATCTCATTTTTCGAGAATCTATTTTTCATCATACCCAGGTAGAGACTCCATACGGCCCTGTAAGACAGCAAAATAGTGGGTGGTTCGCCTGGGAACCCAAACTTCATAGACTTACATCTTTTGGATCTCATCCAAGTACAAATCCATGGGGCGTTACATTTGATGATTGGGGCCAACATGTTGCAAGTTATCCCATTTTTGCATCTGCACATCATGCCCTCGACCCTCCGTATCCTGAACAACATGCTAGACCTAATGGATTACAAGCTTATTCTGGTGTTTGCGGTCAAGAGTTTATTGACTTTCCCAACTGGCCTAAAGAACTCCAAGGAATGATGGTCAAAGTTCGCTACAAATCTACAAACCGCGTGGAATTATTAAGGTGGAAAGAGTACGATTATGGATATGAAGAAGAATATGTTTCAGACATCGTATTTTCCTCAAATCTTAGTTTTATTCCAGTTGACTTAAGGTACGGCCCCAGAGGTGCAATGTATGTGTGTGACTGGTACAATCCAGTAAAAGGACATGCACAGTATTCTCTTCGAGATGAAAGAAGAGACCGAAAATCAGGCCGCATATGGCGCATTATGCCGAAAGGTGCGAAAAAGATTACTCCTCCTAAAATTACGGGTGCAACTCTTCCACAACTTCTTAATGTGCTAAAACGACCTGAATATCGTTATCGATACTGGGCAAAAAGAGAAATACGAGAGATTGAACCGATTAAAGTTAAAAAAGCACTCGATCAGTGGATAAAAGCACTTAATCCGAATGACCCACGGTATAGACACCACCAAGTGGAGGCAATGTGGGCCTACCGAAATGTTGAACAGACTAACCTTCAGTTGCTTGAGGAATTGCTCCAGTGTGAAAACCATAATGCCCGAGCTGCTGCAGCTCGTCAGCTCAGATACTGGTATCAACTGTCTGATCGTGGAGATGAATTGCTAACAAAAGCAGCAGAAGATGAGAACGGACTAGTAAGATTGGAAACAGCCATTGCGTGTAGTTATATTGGTACTAAAAATGCCTTTAGAACCCTTATAGATATAAGTACTCAACCGAATGAAAAGCATCTAAGCTATGCAATTAAGACCTCTTTTGGGTCGTCTACTATGAGAAAATTCTGGGATCCAAAGGATTTAGAGAAAACACAACCTCTACTTTTTGCATTTTTAAATAAACAAAAAATCGAAGATCAAATTGCAGAAAAATCAAAAGCAAATACTAAATTCGATCGCCAAAAAAATCTTCTTAAAATTAAAGTTTCGTGCATAAAAGAAAGAATGCTTTATTCTGTTGAAATCATGGAGAAATCTAATCTAGGAGAATTTAAAAAATCCCCGAACGGTGATATCATCGCAAAAAGAAATCAGCCTTTGCTCATTGAGTTCAATAATCCAGATGCCACACCACATAACTTCGTGCTAGTTCAACCAAACTCACTTGAAGAAGTTGGTCTTTCTGCAAACAATATGGCGAAAGACCCAATTGCAGCCAAAAATGGACAGTTTATTCCTGATTCCAAGAATATAATTGCACATACAAAAATGCTTAAACAGGGTGAAAAAGAACTCCTGCGAATAAAAGCTCCTAGAAAACCAGGAGTTTATCCATACCTCTGCAGTTTTCCTGGGCATTGGACCATTATGAAAGGAAAACTGATCGTGAAATAAAATTAAAACAAGATCCCTTTTATTATGAAACATCTTTTTCTTTCAATTATTTTTACTATTTCAATAATTAAAGTGTTTTGTAAAAAAACTAACTTTGTACTGGTCATGACAGATGATCAAGGGTGGGGACAGACTGGTTATTATAAACATCCTGTTCTTAAAACTCCAAATCTAGATAAAATGGCTGCTCAGGGATTGCGGTTTGATAAATTCTATGCAGGTGGTCCAGTTTGTTCCCCAACCCGTGCCACTGTTTTAACAGGCAGAACCCATGACAGAACAGGAGTTTTTGATCATGGTTATGCGTTAAGGAAACAAGAAAAAACGCTTCCACAAGCACTTCAGAAATTTGGTTACTCTACTGGTCACTTCGGAAAATGGCACTTAGGCGGTCTTCGTGGGCCAGGAGTTCCAATTTTAAAATCGGATAAACATGGACCCAATGCCTTCGGTTTTGGCAAATGGCTCTCAGTAACAAATTTCTTTGATCTCAATCCAATTATGAGCAGACAGGGAAAGCCAGAAGAGTTTCAAGGAGATTCATCAGAAATCATTGTTCGTGAAGCCCTTTCTTTCATGAAACAAGAAACCAAAAAAGCAAAACCTTTTTTCTGCGTAATTTGGTATGGTACTCCCCACAGTCCGTGGATGGCACTTGAAAAAGATTTGAAGGAATTTAAAAATTTAGATAAGGATTCACAAGCTCACTATGCAGAACTCAAAGCAATGGACAGAAGCATAGGATCACTTCGTAAAGGTATTAGAGACATGAAAATCTCAGAAAATACCCTTGTATGGTTCACAAGTGATAATGGAGGTCTCCCCAAAATTACTCCATCGTCAACTAGTGGGCTAAGAGATTACAAAGGAAGTTTATATGAGGGAGGTATTCGAGTACCAGCAATAATAGAATGGCCAAAAAGAATAAAGAAGGGCCGAATTTGTAATTATCCTGCCGGTTCAGTGGACATCTTTCCAACAATTGCAGAAATTGCTGGTCTACCTGAATCATCAATGTTGAAACCAGTTGATGGAATAAGCCTTATTTCCCTTTTTAATTCAGAAAAAAAGGAAAGAGAAAAACCTCTGATTTTTAGTAGTAGAGGAAGAATGGCAATAATTGATAATCAATGGAAAATGATTTCACAACGAAAAGAAACAGGCAGAAATATTGAACTCTATAACCTTTTGACAGATCCAACTGAATCTAAGAACGAGTTCCGACCCAAACATCCACAAGTAACTAGGTTAAGAAATATCATTGTAAAAGCACGTAAATCCATTGAGAAAAGTATTCTCGGAAGAGATTATCCTGAAGAAAGTGTTCATCCGCAACCACCAAGAATATTTTGGACAGAACTAAAAGAATATCAAAATTTTATCCCAAAATGGAAAAATAGACCTGAATACAAATCAAGACTGAGTAAACTTTAATTAAATATAAATAAAATATGAAATCCTTTTTATCAATGGCTCTCATTCTTGTGAGCTTTGTTTCCGTTTACGGTAAAAAGCCGAATATTGTACTCATTATGGCCGATGATTTAGGCTTTTCTGATCTCGGTTGTTATGGTTCTGAAATCAACACACCCAATCTTGATCAACTAGCCAAAAATGGCCTTCGCTTTTCTCAATTTTACAATACCGCAAAATGTCATTCTTCCCGTGTCTCATTACTTACAGGGCTCTACTGTGATCAAGCTGGCAGCTCAAAACTCAGTCGTGGAGCTACAATTGCTGAAATATTAAAAACCACCGGCTACTCGACCTGGATGTCCGGAAAATGGCATCTTGATAAACAGCCCACCGATTTTGGCTTTCAAAAATATTGGGGGCACCTATCAGGAGCCTGCAACTTCTTCACCGGCGATAATTCATTTCGATTAAATGGAAAAGAATGGACAGTTCCCAGAAGTTTAAAAGGTAAACCTTTTTATACTACACATGCAATTACTGAATTTGCATTGGACTTTATAAAAGAGGGTAAAATAGGTAAGGAATCTGATCCATTTTTCCTTTATGTTGCATATAATGCCCCTCATTACCCGCTCCAGGCACCCAAGCAAGCTGTTCTCAAATATAATGGGAAATATGATAGCGGGTGGGACAATTTGCGAAAATTAAGATATAATAAACAGGTAGAAAACGGTTTAATTCCAAAAAGATTCAAACTTTCTCCTAGAGCACCCCATGTTCCATCATGGAAATCAATAAAACAATCTGAAAAAGAATGGGAAGCAGATCGAATGGAAGTATTTGCAGCGATGATCGATCTTGTGGACCAAAATATCGGTCGACTAATAACAGATCTCAAAAGACGAGAAGTTTTTGAAAATACTTTGTTCCTTTTCTGTGCCGACAACGGTGGATGTCCTTTTGAAAGAACGCGTGGAAGAAACCTGAAGCCTTGGGATCCAAACTCTTATTGGACTTACGATGCATCTTGGGCGCAAGTAAGTAATACCCCATTCCGACTTTATAAACAAAATCAACATGAAGGAGGAATTTCATCGCCTTTAATTGTTCATTGGCCAGATGGCTTAAAAGTAAAATCAGGTAGCATAACTCACCAACCTAGTCACTTAATTGATATTATGGCTACCTGCATTGAGATTAGCGACGCAAATTACCCAAAAAAAATAGGGGCGCGATTAATTGAACCTCTTGAAGGCAAATCATTATTAGCTATTTTTGAAGGTAAAAAAAGAATAGGGCACGAAACCATTTATTTTCACTTTGGTAGCGATCGTGCCATTCGGAAGGGAATTTGGAAATTAGTTTCTGCAAAAGGGGGGAAATGGGAGCTTTACAATTTAGAAAATGACCGAACTGAGTTGGAAGATCTTGCAGAAAAATTTCCTAGGAAAGTGGCAAATATGACAAAAGAATGGTATGACATTGCAAAAGGTAAAGAAAGGTTATCCTCAAAAGCCTTATTGCCAACTAAGGATCATATAAAACAAATTTCGTTTCGGAAAGACACCACTTGGCAGCTTAAAAATTAACTCTTCTTCTCATGCCACGGTCCTGTTATAGCAACAGTTAGTCCATCATGCTGAATATTTACAAACAAAGTTGAACCATCAGGCGAAAATGTTGGACCAGCAAGTTCGCTTTTACTTTTGGAATTTTTGGCTACTTTGAAAAAATCACCCTGAGGTGTAATAACATCAATATATTGTTCGCCCTTTCCATCCTCACAAAGAAACAAATCTCCCCAAGGTGAAACAGTTATATTGTCACAATTTTCGACTAAATCAGCGTCATTTGGTTCCGCAAAAAGCTCTATTTTATCATCGCTTAATTTCCAAATTTGACCGTATTTTTTAATGCCTCCGTTTGTACATGCAAAATAAATAGCGTTTTCGGAATACCACATTCCTTCCCCTCTAGCAAAACAAGCAGCTCCTTTTTTAAAACCACGAAATCGAAGATCATCCCGAGCTGATTCTACATTGTCCATCTCCACCCATTCGACCTCTTTTTTTTGCCCCACATTGAACTGATTCGTTTGCCAATTCCTCGTGTCGAAGCTTGGATTATCTTTGATTTTTAAAGCGAATAATTTTCCGCCTTTTGCAAGATGTCCTTCAATTTTTGGATCAAATCTGTAAATTAATCCATCATTTCTATCTTCAGTTAAATAAACTTTCCCAGACTTCGGCTCTACTGCAACAGCTTCATGATTAAACCTTCCCATCGCTTTTAATGGAATAGGCATTGCCAAAGTCGGTTGGTCATGGACTGGTACCTCAAAGCACCAACCATGAGTTTTTTTGCAAGGACCTTTAGTCCCCATTACGACTTCTTCACATGTTATCCATGTGTTCCAAGGAGTAGGACCACCTGAACAATTCCTTAAAGTCCCAACCAAACTTAAGAACTGATTTTGAAGCTTTTGCGTCTTTGTATTATAAACAAAAGTAGTTGTTCCTCCTAAGCATGGTAAAATTCTACCTTTATCGTAAATCAATTCATCCGGTACATTGTTAATTTTTTTATTACCCCGGCCAAATGGTCCGGTTGCTCCAAAAGCAAGGGGGTTGATTTCATGATTACGAATAACTATAACCTCATCAGGTTTATAGCTGAATGCTGCCATACCATCAGGTTTTCCGGGAAGAAAAAAACCGTCTGTCATTAAATCACCGGTTTTGCCGATAATTTTATAATTAAAATTTTGGGGTAAATCCAAGACCTTATTTGGGTCATCGATTAATGGTCCATACCCGAAAACTGATTTAGATTTGTTAGATGATGCAATTAATGACTTTAATCCTGTAAAACCGACAGAAAAAATTGCCGTATTCTTAATAAACTGCCTTCTAGATAAATCCATACACTTTAAATTATTTATTTATTTGCAAACTAATTACAGAGGAAGTCTACCCTTTAGTTTATCGACAATAGAATTCATTTATTAATCATTGTGTGCATAACTTCACAAATATAATCTTTAATTTCACCCGGAAGATTCTTAGAATTAAATTCAAATTTTGTTAAGTACGATTGATCAAATACCATTTTAGCCGAATCCAATGTCCCTTGAACATTTCTTCCGATTCTTGGATTAACTTTAATAATATTGGAGAATTTTGGTCCAATTTGTTCAGTATAAAATAAAGATTTTTCATCCTGCATTAAATCATAAATTAACTCAAAGCCAAATATTGTTTCATCCTCGTTGAACCAAATTGTTAAAAGCATTGATTCAGACAAATATCTTAATCTATCGGTCTCACTAACCAGCGTATTATTAGTAAGCTTTTTAAGCATACCCGAGCCTTAATGGTTGTATAATATACTTCAAATATATTATTTATTGATAATTGAAAACAAATCCAAAAAACACGCCTAAAATAATTTGTATTAATAAAAAATGCGAGTTTACCCAGACATGTAACTGGAACAATAAATGTATGCTTAAAGGCTTGAAATTATCTATCTCTGCTAAAAAATCGCAAAAGGCATTGGATATTCAAAATAAAAATACCCGTTAACTAATTTAACGAAACTAATTTTTGAGAGAAACTGGCCTATCTAAAATCTCTTTTATGACGAAAGCCGACCTAAGATTATTTTTAGATGAAAGCAAATTTAGATACATAGTTTTATTTTTTATATCTTCGTCTATTTCTATATTCTTTAGTCCATACTCAGGAGTTTTGGCAGTATTTAAAATATCAACCGAGGATTCAATATTTGTAGACTCTTCGGAACAAATTTCAATATTTTCGTTTTCAACTAAAGTTTCTTGATTAGATAATTCGAAGGGAGTTGATGGTTGGACTTTCCTGGTTTCGGTTGCTTTCTTCCATACTTCTTTAATCACATCTTCAAGAGAGCCTTCACTTTCACCATTCTTGGACTTTGCTTTTCCAGCTTCGGTTGCTTTTCCAGCTTCGGGTTCATCTTTTTTAAAGAATTTACCTACAACTGAGGCTAATATTAGCCCAATAATAAAAAGCGTGTCTAAATTTATATCAGGCATATAACCTATTACTATTCAGAACTTTTGGAAATACTTTCACGCATATCTGTATCGGCTTCGACATTTTTTAATTTGTAATAATCCATCACCCCTAGATTACCGCTTCTGAAAGCCTCAGCCATAGCTAGAGGTATTTGACTCTGTGCTTCAACAA
>CBFIBI010000095.1:0-9077 GCA_965660725.1 Opitutales bacterium | reverse complement strand
TATGGTTCTAATAAATAAACTTTCGAATTCAGAAGAAAATATTTTTCGAATCCCTTTCAATAGTTTTGCTTGGCATGTAGTAAAATCTCAAAAATTTGTCACTCCGATAAAGACATTTGATTTAATTCAACACATGTGCAAGGCACAGTCTGAAAAAGCCAAAGACCAAATTTTTAAACAATTTCTTACTTTTGGTCCGACGGACGAAAAGGCTAAAAAATTTTCACCCTTGCTTATCATCTTTAGCCAACTCGTTTTGCTCGCGGTAATTATAAAGATTTACTAGAAATAATAAAAAAATCACCCCTTCAGGACTGGGATTTCGTCCCAACTGGTGGTATATCGGGGCGTTCTCATTTCGCGGCGCATGCTCCATTTTTTATTGATTCCCTGAGCCGCAAGAAAAGCACCCGACTGCCCGTAACGGGCAGCCACTTCCTCAACTGCATCCACAAAGTCATGACGTCTGGGATTTCCGTGTTCCTCAAAAAGCAGAGCCTGCTGCGAACGCTTAGGAATCAAATCAATTAGTAATACGCCGGCTTTCTTGTAAGCATATCCTTTTCGATAAATAGAACGAAGTAAAGCCTTGGCGTTTTGAACCACGCGAATTATGTCATCCGTTGGCTCATCGAAGGAAAGGGTTCGAGAATTCGCATACTGTTCATGGTCCTCCCGAAACCGATTGGTATTGATAAAAACCTGTATGGCGGAGGCAAGAGAACACTCGGTGCGAATTTTACGGGTCGCCTTGACCGCGTAATTCGCCACTGCTTCTTCCAACTCTGAAAGATTTTCAACCATACGACCAAAAGACCGGGAGGAACAGGTGTTTTTACGGGTTTGAGGAACTTGCTCCATTTCCAGGCAGGGGATACCTCGAAGCTCGCATTTTGTACGTTCCAATGTCACTCCACCAATCGAGCGAATCAAAGAAGAAGGAGCTTTTGTAAAACTAAGTGCATTATTCAATCCCACACGCTGTAATCGAACGCTTAACCGGCGACCTACGCCCCAGATATCCGCAACTGGAACCTGACTTAAGATATCATCCTGTTCAGCACGAATCTCAAAACAGCCGGTTTTTTTCTTCTTGGCCAGACGATTAGCAAGTTTCGCAAGAGTCTTTGTTTCTCCAAGACCAATTGATATAGGAATGCCTGTCCAGCGACCTACTGTTTTGCGAATTCGCTGACTGAATAAAAGGGGGGCATCCACACCGTTCAAATTTAAAAAGGATTCGTCAATTGAATAAATTTCCAGTTCAGGGGCAAACCGGGCAAGCACCGAGGTGACTCGTCGGGACATATCGCCGTAAAGTTCATAATTCGAAGAAAATACTTTCACCCCGTTTCGCTCACAGCATCTCTTGATCTGATGGTAAGGTGCTCCCATGGGAATTCCCAATGCCTTCGCCTCGTTTGAACGGGCAACGGCACAACCATCGTTATTGGAAAGAACAATAACCGGACGCTTTTCCAAAGATGGGCGAAATACCCGCTCACAGGATACATAAAAATTATTACAATCAGCCAGTGCGATCACAAGGAATGAATCACACTTGTTACAACGCCCCATAAATGGGTGTCATCTTCCTCCCTTAATAAAATCGGCTTGAATTTAGAATTTTCAGGTAACAGCCAGGACTTTCCTTTCTCCTTTCGGAAACGCTTCACAGTTAATTCACCATTCAAGGCCACAATTACAACTTTCCCATCGGTTACCCGAGCACTCCGGTCAACCACCAGTAAATCCCCATCATGAATACCTGCACCAATCATGGACTCTCCATTAGCCCTCACAAAAAAAGTTGCATTGGGTTCGCGGACTAAATGAGCATTTAAATCCAGAGCTCCCTCAAGATAATCATCTGCCGGGGAAGGAAACCCTGCGGATACACCGCAGGCATAGAGAGGAAGTTGACTCTCGCGCCCACGAACAAAGCGTAAAACTCGGTCAACCTGACTAACTGGTATCCGTACAGGACGAGTTGCCTCTCCATAAAAATTACTTCCCCTTGGCCGTCCTGCTCCTTTTCGTTTTCCACCTCTTGTCATAAATTTGAAATATGTTACAGATTTCAAAAAAAGCAAGAAAGGAGATCAAAATGTGATCTAAAAAACTCAAATTAACGATATATAAATGTGGATTCATTAAACAAACAAAACTCACTTACTCATCTCATTGTCGGGGCATCCCGGGGAATTGGCCGGTCATTAGTTGATCAATCCATGCAAAATGGACACAGTGTGACCGCACTGGCTAGGACACCTCCAGTTGAATTAGTTACAGGATGTAACTGGATAACCGGAAATGCAACGGAACCGGAAACATTTCTTGATCAGCTACCTGAAACAATAAATGCCCTCACTTTCTGTCCGGGAAAAGTAATTCTCGGTCCGATCAAGCGGTTAAAAACTGAACAGATGCTCGAGGCTTACCAGACAAGTGTATTGGATGCTTTTACTTTAATTCAGGCACTACTACCACGCCTCGAAGGTTCGGTGGTATTTATTTCTTCGGTGGCTGCAACCACTGGTCTGCCCAGTCATTGTGCGATATCAGCGGCAAAATCAGGGCTGGAAGGATTTGCCATTGCTTTGGCCGCCGACCTTGCTCCAAAAGTGCGGGTCAATGTAGTGGCACCAACCTTGACACCCACCGAAATGGGATTAGGTATGGTCGGTGGAGATAAAATGATTCCCTTAATTGAAAATAAACATCCATTAAAAGCAATTCCCGCAGTGGAGGAAATTGCCGGAACGATTTCTTTCCTTCATTCCCCCGCCGCCAAGTCAATTACCGGACAAATTCTCAAAGTGGATTCCGGGCTGTCCAATATTCGTCTTAATGATCGCTGATCCATCCTTTACTCCAACTGGTGGACGGGCTCTGGTTTGGTTCAGGAAAGATCTGAGATTAGCCGACAATCCCTGTCTGGAAGAGGCGTTAAAGGCAAAAAAAGAAATTATTCCAGTGTTTATCTGGGATAGAGAAGAGGGTGGCGAGTGGAGTCCGGGAGCCGCTTCGCGTTGGTGGCTCCATCATGCTTTGGAAAGCCTTGGAAAAAATATCAAACAATTCGGAGGCTCCTTAATCCTACAAACAGGAAAAGCTGAAGAAATCTTACCCGCTTTAGCCAACCGTCTCAAGATTGACACCCTTTATTTTGGCAGAACCTATGATCCATTCAGCAGGGCAACTCAGCATGCTGTGGAAAATGCTTTTTGTAAGGAAGCCATTAAGATTGAATCCTTCAATGCATCACTGCTTCAAGAACCTTGGGAGATCAAGAACGGATCGGGCAAGCCTTTTCAAGTTTTCACACCCTACTGGAGAAAATGCCGATCTGGGATTTACAAAGAGACCTCCAATTATTCAACGAAAGATCTATGCTTCATTAAATCGTCCGCTGAATCTTTACCGATAGAAAAACTCGGATTATTACCCGATCATGGTTGGTCTGAAAAACTTTCAAATCATTGGGAGGTTTCTGAAAATGCTGGCCACAAATTAATCCGGCGAACAACCGAGGAAGTTACCAGATCCTACGCCACTGCACGGAACATTCCTTCCAGGGACGGGACATCTCGACTTTCCCCTTATCTTGCCTGGGGCTTGGTTAGTCCAAAACAAATCTGTGAGGCTGTACTTGCTTCTGACAACGACGGCGGGGTTCGAGGAGAAAATAAATATCTTGTTGAAATTGGCTGGCGTGAATTCTCCTATCATTTGCTTTATCATTTCCCTCAAATTCCTGATCAACCACTAAGAGAAAAGTATGCCGCTTTCCCTTGGCGTAATGACCCATCTCAGTTAAGCGCCTGGCAGTTTGGGAACACCGGATATCCAATGGTGGATGCCGGAATGAGGCAGTTGTATGAAACTGGATGGATGCACAACCGGGTGCGCATGGTGGTTGCCTCATTCCTGGTTAAACACCTGCTTTTATCCTGGCAGGATGGCGCCCGTTGGTTTTGGGACACCTTGGTCGATGCTGACCTTGCCAGTAACACTCAAGGCTGGCAATGGGCAGCTGGATGCGGTGCAGACGCAGCTCCCTATTTCCGAATATTTAACCCAATCACACAAGGTGAGAAATTTGACGCTAAAGGAGAATATACCCGGAAATGGATTCCTTCCTTAAAGCAACTCCCTGGTAAATGGATCTTCAAACCGTGGGAAGCCCCACCCGATCTACTTCTTATCAGTGATGTTTTTCTTGGAAACAACTATCCTCATCCTTGCGTGGATCATAAAGAAGGCAGGACAAGAGCATTAGAAGCACTGGCAACCCTCAAACAAATATGACCTCATGATGTTTCATTTAATTTATTTTCGGATTTGTTTCTACATCATTCCTGTTAGAAAAACATTCTAGTATATTTTCATAAATGAAAACCTGTATTGTTTGGTTTCGTAAATCTCTTCGCTTGCATGACAACAAAGCCCTTTTAGCCGCCAGTCAGAGTAATAAATTTAATTCTATTTTACCACTATACATAGTGGATCCCGATATAGTTGGGGAAAGTTTTGAAAATTTCGGACCCGCCCGTCTCCGTTTTTTAATCGAAAGTTTATCCGATTTAGATAATCAACTTTTATCCAAGTACCAGAGTCGATTGATTATCCTGCTTGGTAAGCCTGTTGAAATTTTCAAACAAATTGAACAAAATCTAAAATCGTCTTCTGCATCCTTATACTGTGAATATTCATCTGAGCCTTGGGAATTAGAAAATCTATCCCGCATATCTGAATGGTTCGAACATAAAAACAGCCCGATTCAAATTCAAACTTTTGGTGCGTTTCAAACCATTCTCGATATTGAGAAAACCATTTCCCGCTCAGATTTCCGCAAACCTAAATCGATGAAGGACATGGATAGGATATTTGCACAAAATTTTGATAAAACTGAAGAAGGATTTTACAGAATTAACAACCCAGATCCTGCTCCGGACAAAATACAACCTCTACCCACCCTTTCAAATTTTGGCTTTGATAGAAATAATTCCCGCCTTCAACCATTATCAATCGACAGCCTAACCGATAAAATCTCCCAAGAACTGAACTCTGACATCATGTCTTTTAAGTCTTATTTTAAGGGTGGTGAAACCGAGGCTTTAAGTAGGCTTAGAAAGAAGGTTTCCGGACAGGTTTCCTATGTTAATTCATTCAGAAAACCCAAAACCATGTCGACCAATACGACTGGTGAACCAATGGAACCAAGTACAACTGGACTTTCTCCCTACCTCAGCTTTGGCTGCCTTTCACCCCGTGCCCTATGGAATGAGTGCGAAAAATGTCAGCTTCAGGGTTCTCATTCAAAACCGCCAGAATCTTTACACGGGCAAATGATGTTTAGAGAGATGTTCTATGTTCTTTCTAGAACAGTTCAGCACTGGGAAGATGATAGATCCAATGAAATGTGTAAGTTTATTGATTGGGACAACTACGATCAGGGAAAAATGGAATTATGGGAGAACGGGCAGACTGGCTTCCCTCTAATCGATGCAATGATGAGGCAGTTAGATCATACGGGATGGATGCATCACTTAGGACGGCATGCAGTATCCTGTTTTCTAACCCGTGGCCAACTTTGGCAAAACTGGAAATATGGCAGAGATATTTTTGATAAAAAACTTCTCGATAGTGACTGGGCATTAAATAACGGTAACTGGTTATGGCTAGCTGGAGTTGCTCCGTTTTCGATGCCATATTTCAGGCTCTATAATCCATGTCCCGATTCGAAGTCGAGTCTTAATGTTGAAACTAAGACGGCAGAATTCATTAAACATTGGGTCCCAGAACTAAAAGATTACCCCCCCAAGTACATTTTTGAACCTCACCTTGCTCCTCAATCCATTCAGTTGGAAGCAAACTGCTTAATCGGACAGGACTACCCGAATCCAATCGTTGACCGAAAAGAAAGTGCAAAGCAGAACTTGGCAAAATTTAAACACAGCCTTTCCCAAAATAACTAGAAATTTTTCCGTGCTCCTCATTTTATTGATTCTCCTAAGTCATTTAAAAGAGCAACAGATTTCCATCTCGGTCGACCTTTTTTCCATCGATCATTTCACTACCCTCGTTTAATCCTGCATATCCCCGTATGCTTTCCAGTGTATCTGCCTCATCGATATCCTTATCTTTTCGCCAACGGTTTATTCTCGGAAATCGCAAAGCTACACCGGATTTATGCCGACCCGATATTCGAACACCCTCAAATGCGATCTCAAAAACCAAGCCCGGTCGAACCGAACGGACTGGTCCAAATTTCCCGGTAATATTTTTTCTTACATATCGGTCGACTTGCTCAATTTCATCATCAGAAAGTCCAGAATATGCCTTGGCAACCGATACCAGATCACCCTGATCATCCAAAACAGCAAGAGTGTAATCCGAATATAAATTTGAACGCTTACCATGCCCTAACTGAGCACTGACCACAACCATGTCCGCAACATAAGGATCAATTTTCCACTTGTACCATGACCCTTTTACGCGTCCAGACTGATAAGTTGAATCTTTTTTCTTAAGCATGAAACCTTCGACACCACGACTCCTGGACTCTTCCCGTAAAAGAGAAAGCGACTTCCATTCGCCCCGGGAAAGAAGTGGAGAAAGGCCAAGAGGGAAATGATCTGGCAGTTTTGAAAATAGAGTCTCCAGCTTTTTCCTTCTTTCCCGCAAAGTAAATGATCGAAGATCTTCGCCATCGAGTCGAAGCAAGTCGTAAGCCTGAAAACGAACGGGTTCGCGTTTCAGAATTGTAGGTCCGGGATCTTTTCTACCCAGCCTTTTTTGAAGACTGGAAAAAGATCGTAACCCTTCTTTGCCCCAAGCGAGAATTTCACCGTCCAAGCACAGATCTCCAGGCAACCATTTGCCGGCTTCCACAATCTCAGGAAATGAATGCCCAACAGATTCATCCCCTCTGGACCAAACCATATTTGCACCGCCTCGGTTAATTAATTGAGCACGAATACCATCCCATTTCCATTCGATCTGCCAGTCCTGAACTTGCCCAAGACATTCGATTTCCTCCTGTAAAGGATGGGCTAAACAAAATGGAAAAGGCTTGCAAAGTCGGCCCTCATCGTCACTGGGATCAAGTATCTCCCTTAGGCTTAAATGCTCCGGAGTCCAGTCACCAGCCAGTCTCTGGGTAATTAATGCAGGCTCAACATTTCCCACTTTGGCCAGGGCTTTACATAAATTCCCCTTGGAAACTCCCATACGGAATCCACCAGTCAATAACTTGTGAAAAGGTAACAAATCTTTTTTACCCAAAAGACTCCAAGCTTCCAAAATGCGTTCCTTCCTTTCAGCTGTGTTCATCGAAACCATAGGTTGAATAAAATACCTCACCACATCCTCTAATCTTCCA
This sequence comes from Opitutales bacterium, assembly GCA_965660725.1. Classification (GTDB taxonomy): domain Bacteria; phylum Verrucomicrobiota; class Verrucomicrobiia; order Opitutales; family Seribacteraceae; genus Seribacter. The sequence continues at coordinate 1,690 of CBFIBI010000095.1, read as the reverse complement.
TCATATTCCTTTTCTCCTTTGCCAATCAGTAAGGAAATGGTCTCTGCAAGATCTCCAACCCGGTCGTGGCATTCTTCTATTAACCACTCTGGAAACCCACTTCTCTCGGAAGCAAATTTTCTCAATTCAGAAACTTTTAATGCACCTTTGACTCGATTTCCGCCTAAAAACCAGCAAACCCAAATTGAATCTGTTTCAGGAGCTTCTTTAAAATAATCAACCAGGTATTGAATTCGATCATTCGTCTTGGTTGATTCATCTAAATCATGAAAAAGTTTGGAAAATCTTTTCATTCAGCCTCATCTCTTTGAAAAACAGAGTCGCTCAAGACTGAAACATCTATTCCTTTTTCAGTAAAAAATCGACTTATCGCATCTCCGTTACCATGGGTTACTTTTACAATTTCGGCACCCGTCCCGCTGATTACATCAACTAATCCTTTCCAGTCTGCGTGATCAGACAGAACAAAACCTCGATCAACATTCTTTCTGCGTCTTGGCCCTCGTATTGCCATCCATCCTGAAGCAAATCCGCGTTTTGCTCCGCGAAAATTTTTCACCCAACTACTATCTTCTACTGCAGGTGGAGCCACAATGATCCCTCCAGAATACTCCCCTCCTTTTTCCACCTTTCCAACCTTGGGTAATTGGATTCCAGCATCTTTGTAAGTTTCCAAAAAAGAATGTACAGCAGAATGTGAATATATTGATCCGATCGAAGAATCCAATCCTGCTAAGACCCGCTGAGCTTTCCCCAAAGAGTAGGCAAAGAGAAGAGAAATCTGCCCATTTTCTTGGTTTATTCTCCACCAATCGTTGATCTGTTGATAAATCAACTCTTCGGGTTGCCACTTATAAACTGGTAATCCAAATGTACACTCTGAAATAAAACCGTGGCAAGGGACTAACTCAAAAGTTTCGCAAGTTCGATCAGGCTGTGGTTTATAGTCGCCGCTTACTACCCAAACTTCTCCGCTCACCTCCACCCTAATCTGCGCAGAACCCAATATATGTCCCGCAGGATGAAACGAAACTAAAGCACTCCCAATCTTTTGCTTTTCCCCAAATGGAATTGATTCAACCACTCCGCTTTTCCCAATTCTAATCCTCAGGAGTGATTTGCATGTGTCCGAACACAAATAGTTCTGATGTCCCGCCCGAGCATGATCGCTATGTGCATGGGTAATAACCGCACGATCCACCCTGCCCTTTGGATCAATATAAAAGTCCCCTGCTTTACAGTAGAGACCTTCATTCCTTACGGTTAATACTTCATTTTTAGAAAAGCCATTCAAGATAAATTCATCAGATTGGTGATTGTTTAAAAGGACAAACTTTTTAGATCTTTTTTGAAAATTGAAATTAAATTACATTTTCTATGATCTAAACTTACATGCTTCTCGTTATTACTGATGTTATGGTAACTCCGCATGTACAAATATCTCAAGGAAAAGAGGATCTCGATCCAGTGGGTCGCTTCATTTCCGATCGTTCACGCATGGCCCCTCCTACCAAGGAAGAGTGTGATAAATTATTCGAGGAAATGTCCAAGGGTTCAGACGAAGCCAGAAAAGAATTAATTGAAAGACATATACGCCTGGTCGCTTCTATTGCCCTGAAATTCCGCCAAACGAATGTTCAAATGGAAGATATCATGGCCGAAGGTATACAAGGCCTAGTAGTAGCACTCG
>CBFIBI010000094.1:0-9090 GCA_965660725.1 Opitutales bacterium | reverse complement strand
CGACCACACACGGGGAATAAAATTGAGCACTTATGCAGCATGGTGGATCAGGCAAAGAATCCAAAGACTCATTGGTAAAATGTCCGGTGCAGTTGCCGTTCCACATGATGTTTCCCAAGGAAAGAGGAAAGAAGGACAAGTCCGTGCTGAATTGCAAGTCGAGTTTGGAAGGAACCCAACCGATGATGAAATCAGCCATGCACTTGGTCAAGACAGCAACCTCACAAAAAGGGTGAAATTTGCACCCACCAGTTCACTTTCATTAGACGAACCTTTGAATGAGGATTCGAACAACACTTTAGCAGACATTATGACTGCCGAAGAAGAACTCGCACAATCCTACAGAGAAGAAGGATCATTATCAGACGATATTGGAGTGGCATTATCCTTTCTTGACCAGCGCGAAAGAAAAGTACTCAGCATGAGGTTTGGAATGGAAAAGGGCGAATCCATGAAACTTGATGATATTGCCGACTCAATGAATGTATCTGGAGAACGCGTCAGACAGCTTGAGTCGTTGGGTTTGCGCAAACTCAGGGCTGTCCTCATGCAAAACGGTAAATTAGACTTTAGAAAATTAGATCAACTAGTTAGTACCGATTTACGTGGCAAATCCAAGATGAGTCCTTTAGAACTCTCTCTCGTTTTGGATTCTGCTTCGTAACATGTCATTTTCTTTATCAAAATGGGTGTGTCCACCCCCGGAAACTTTTGATGATCCCAAAGGTTCAGACGGGCGTGTGGAATGGTTCAGATGTTTACCTTACATTATCCTCCATGTTCTTGCCACTCTCGCATTTTTTTATCCTGTCACAATTCCATGTTTGCTTGTCGCTGTGATATCTTACAGCTTGCGAATGTTTTCGATCACTGCTTTTTATCACAGATATTTTTCGCACAGGTCGTTTAAAACTTCTCGATTCGTACAATTCCTTGGAGCGTTTGTAGCATGCAGTTCCGGTCAGAGAGGACCTTTGTGGTGGGCCGCTCACCATCGTCGGCACCATCGTCATTCGGACACCGAGGATGATGTTCACTCACCTCATTCTAAAAGTTTTTTTTGGAGTCACACACTTTGGTTCATGACTGACTATGCGGTTCCAACATTTCTTAAAGAAATACCTGATCTGCTTAAGTTTAAAGAGCTCGTCTTTTTAAATCGGTTTGATTGGATTCCTCTTATTTTGCTTGGTTTTGGATGTTACTATGCACCAATGATCCCCTTCGTAGCAGATTTAACCGGCATGTCTTCTATGCAAATGCTCATATGGGGGTTTTTTGTACCCACTATTGTTTTGTACCACGCGACATTTGCAGTTAACTCTATAACCCACATGTTTGGCTCTAGACGCTTCAAAACAAAAGACGAAAGCCGAAATAATTGGATCGTTGCTATTTTTGCTTTCGGTGAAGGATGGCACAACAATCACCATTTTTTTCCCGGTTCTGCCCGGCAAGGTTTCTTCAAAGGTGAATTCGATATTACATACTATGGCCTTAAACTACTCTCCCTTTTCGGCATCGTCCGTGAACTCAGACCTGTCCCTGCATGGGTAAAAGAAAAAGCTGAGGAACCATCCCCTTAAGGTAAAATCTTTGAAAATTGCAGTTATTGGTTCAGGAATCTCTGGCTTATCCTGTGCCTACCTTCTGCATAAAAAGCACGATCTTACTCTTTTCGAAAGCCAATCCAAAGCAGGTGGACATGTTAACACGGTACAAACTAAGGGAACATCGGGAATTTTTCAGGTAGACACCGGTTTTATCGTATTCAACCGTGAAAACTATCCGAATTTTTGTCGCCTCCTTGAACAATTGGAAGTTGATTCCCAAAAAACCAGAATGGGCTTTTCAGTTCAATCTGAAAAACTAAAACTCGAATACAGTGGGGAAAATGCGAAAGGTTTATTTGGGCATTTCAGAAATCTAATCGATCCAAAACATTGGAACATGGTTCGGGATATTCTAAGATTTCATAACTTTGCCAAAGAGGAGTTATCATCGGATGAAACCGTCGATTCATTTCTGAAAAGACACCGATTTGGAAAGAGATTTTCAGAGTTCTTCCTCCTTCCACTTGGTTCCGCTCTTTGGTCCTGCTCGATTGACAAGTTTGGAAAATTCCCCATGGAATTTGTTTCTGACTTCCTTTCAAACCATCAAATGTTACAGGCCAACAATCGACCAGTATGGAGGGTTTTAAAAGGTGGTTCCAAAACATATGTCGATAGATTAACGGATATCCTTGGTGACCGGATAAAGCTAAACACTCCCGTTCGGAATGTTCGAAGAGTAAATAATCAGGTGGTATTGACCATGCCTGACGGCAGCGATCATGCTTATGATGAAGTAATTTTGGCATGTCACGCCGATCAGTCACTCAAATTATTATCATCCCCAACTGTTGAGGAAGAAAAGCTTTTGAACGCATTTCCTTATCAATCAAACCGTGTGACATTGCACAGTGACGATTCAGTGATTCCTAAAAGAAAGTCGGCTCGGGCCAGTTGGAACGCATACATACCTGAGGAAAAAAGCAAAGAAGCTCTTGTCACATACGACATGAATATTTTACAAAGCCTGCCAACCACAGAGCCGTTCTGCGTATCACTTAACCAACAAGACACTTTGGATAACACTAAGATTCATGGAAATTTCGATTTCGCTCATCCCACATATCATTCTGGAAGAAAGAAAGCACAGGCCAAACATCCATCTTTTATCAGAAATCAGGGTATTTCGCTTTGCGGGGCATACTGGGGTTATGGTTTTCATGAAGATGGCTTAAACAGCGGACTTCGTGTATGCGAGGCGTTCGGAGAATTTCTAAAATGAAAAGTTCGCTCTATGTTGGCGAAGTGCGGCACCAAAGGAAAAGTCCGAAAAGACATGCCTTCAGGTATCAAGTTTTCATGGCTCATCTTTTTCTGGATGAGATAAACGAAGTCTTTAAAAAAAACTGGTTTTGGTCAGTGGATCGTTTTAATTTTTCTTCTTTTTTTAGAAAGGATTACCACAAACCCGCAGAAAAAAGCCTCTCATCTGCAGTAAGAAAGACCATGAGCGAGCAGTTGGATTATCCTGTGGAGGGTCCAATTTCTATTATTACTCATCTTCGTACATTCGGATACTGTTTTAATCCAGTTACTTTTTACTACTGTTGGGATGAAGATAAAAAAACACCCCACGCACTAATGGCGGAAATTACCAATACCCCCTGGCATGAACGTTATTCAAAATGTTTCCAATTAAAGAATAATGTTGGAGAAAAATCGATTCATGCCTTTCAGAAAGAATTTCATGTTTCTCCTTTCATCGGCATGGATATCGATTACGATTGGCGATTTTGGGGACCGAATGAAAAATTTAAGGTTGATATGAGTCTGCGGGAAAATGCTAAGCTTTTTTTCACAGCTCACCTTAATCTAACCAAGAAACCTTTTAGTCCTATTATAATGACATGGGCATTGCTTCGCTTCCCATTACTTACTTTTCGGATAACCCTCGGAATTTATTGGCATGCCCTCCTTCTTCGTTTAAAAGGATGCAAATTTTATTCCCATCCTAAAAATTCAATCTCAACTTAAATGAGTAACCATACTATCAGTGACGAATCAGATATTTCTGTTGAAAAAGTCAACTCTCCCGGGTTTTGGGAAAGGTTGTTTTTAAAACAGATAAGAATGATTGATCGGGGCACACTACGCATTATTGGTGTTCAGGAAAACGAACGGGTAGGAAATTCAGATTCGGATGGAATCCATGCAGAAATAAAAATAAAAAAACCGGTTTTTTACCGAAAAGCATGCTTGGGTGGTTCCCTGGGAGTGGCAGATAGTTACGCAGATGGTGATTGGGATACAGATGATTTGGTTTCTGTATTCCGTCTATTTTTACAGAACCAGAGTGTAATGGACGGAATGGAAAGCGGTTGGGCTTCATTTTTAAACAAAATTGCCCGCTGGGCTTATGTGCTCGGACAAAAGAACACCCGCAAAGGAAGTCGAAAAAATATTGCACTTCACTATGATCTTGGAAACGATTTTTATGAACTTATGCTCGATTCCACCATGACCTATTCGTGTGGATATTTTGAAACTGGAAAAAGCACTCTCGAAGAGGCATCGATCGCAAAGTATGATCTTATTATTGATCAACTTGATATCCAAGACAACCATCACGTTTTGGAAATCGGGTGTGGGTGGGGAGGGTTTGCCCATCGACTTGCGGAACGCACCAATGCAAAACTTACCGCTACCACGATCTCTGACCGTCAGTTTGAATATGCTCAGGATCGAATTAAAACCAATGGATTTGAGGACCGAATTTCGATAATCAAAAAGGACTACCGTGATCTTGTCGGTTCATTTGACCGAGTAGTCTCAATCGAAATGATCGAAGCAGTTGGAGATGAATTTCTGCCCGAATATTTTGCAAAAATATCAGAACTCCTGATGCCTGATGGAGCGGCTCTAATTCAAGGTATCACCATGCCGGACCACCGATATCGTCAATACCTTAAAGAAGTGGATTACATACGAACAAGGGTATTTCCAGGTAGTTGTGTACCCTCTGCCTCAGCTATGATTCAGGCTGCCGTCAAAAATTCAAACCTTCGACCGGCAGGACTCAATGATATTGGATACCATTATTCCCGTACTCTTAGAGAATGGCGGATTAATTTTCTGGCAAACGAAGAAAAGATCATAAAACTTGGATACGACGAACACTTCCGAAGAGCATGGATTTATTATCTATGTTATTGTGAAGCGGGCTTTGAAGAAGGGTATACTGGGGATATTCATCTGCTTTTGAACAAGCCTGAATGCAAACTTGGCCGTGGTTTCCCAAGATGAATCCACGCCTTTCATTTTTTATTGATTTTGTTATCTTTCAATTAGCCTGGTTTGCATGCGTACTCGCAACGATAAGTCCATTTCCATATCTTTTACCACTTATTGGTACCCTTCTAGTCATAATTCGATCGATTTATACCAGAGGCTTTCGAAAGGTTTTCCCGTTCGCTCTTGTATGTTTTCTAATTGGAATCTTGGGTGATGGTATTTTGGTCAGAATGGATTTGCTTAGCTTTGAGTCATATCCTTCTATTTTTAGTGCCCCCCTTTGGATGATTGCCCTGTGGGTAAATTTTGGCCTTATGCTACATCCGCTATTCACTTGGTTTCTCGAGAATTACTGGCGTTCGATCATCGGGTTTTCTTTGGGGGGATTAATAGCCTACTACTCTGGTCAAAAGTTAGAGGTTCTTACTCTCACCACAGATCTTAAGTCTTCTTTTGGTGTAGCACTTGAGTGGGCTATTGCAGGCTTTTTACTTCGATCTCTCCATTTAAAAATCCCTTCCCATAAACTTTGATAATGAGTATTGGTGAACTTCTAATTTATGGACAGATAGGTGCATCAGTTATGATGATTATTGCCTGGCTGCACGCACTCATGATCAAAAATACATCCTATGTCGATGTACTATGGGGCTACGGTGTGGGTATTCTTGGTTTTATTTTCCTAACACAGGCAACCCATGACTGTGACCCAACTAGACTCGCTCTACTCAAGGCTCTTATTGTCACTTGGTCCGTTCGTCTGGGCACTTATTTGTTAAAAAGGTGTAAGGGTAAACCTGAGGATGCACGCTATGCTTATCTTCGGAAATACATGGGGAAAAAAGCGAATCTCGGATTTTTCATATTCTTTCAGGTGCAGGCATTTTGGGTAGTTCTATTTGCCAGTCCCTTCCTAATTCTTGTACAGAACCCAAATCCGATTAACACCCTTGATCATATCGGTTTAATCATTTGGTTAATTGGATTCAGTGGAGTCCATCTCGCGGACAAACAACTCAAGGTATTTAAATCCCAACCCATGCGTACTCGTGCAGATGTATGCAACACGGGACTTTGGAAATACTCCCGTCATCCCAATTATTTCTTCGAGTGGATTCTTTGGATCGGATATATCTTCATTGGTTGGCAGGCTCCTTTTGGAGAATGGTTACTCCTCATCCCATTAATTCTCTATGTTTTTCTTAGTAAAATTACTGGTGTTCCTTTTGTGGAAGCGAGAAAATTAGAAGCAAGTGGTGAAGAATACAAAAACTACATTAAACAAACTAATTCCTTCTTTCCTGGTTTTCCAAAAAATAAAAATTAATAAATGAGTCTGACTAATTTTTTTATCGACCTTGCAGAACGTGGTTTGATACCCGATTTCCTAATCCGGGCAGGTATCCGAAATCTTTGTAAAAAAAGACTAAAGCAATGCCATAGCGATGACTGCGAGGCCAATGCCGAACTGGCGGAGAAATACATTAAGGAATCGAATGACTCCCCCATGGCCGTGCTCACCGAAAAAGCAAACCAACAACACTATGAAGTACCCGCCGAGTTTTATCGCCATGCTCTTGGCAAAAACTTTAAGTACAGCTGTTGCTACTATAATAAACAAACCCACTCTCTGAGTGATGCAGAAGATCTTGCTCTTCGTCTGACCTGTGAACATGCCAAGTTGGAAAATAACCAAAGTATTCTTGAACTGGGTTGTGGCTGGGGATCCCTTTCCCTTTGGATGGCAAAGCATTTCCCGGATTCAAATATCACCTCGGTATCCAATTCTAATTCTCAACGAGAATACATTATGGGTCAGGCACGAGAGCGTGGCTTTCAAAACCTCGAAGTCATCACTGCTGATATTAACGGATTTGAAACAGAAAATACATTTGATCGCGTAGTCTCAGTGGAAATGTTCGAACATGTAAGAAATCACCGGGAATTATTCAGCCGTATTCACGGTTGGCTAAATCCGGGTGGAAAACTTTTTACTCATGTATTTTGTCACCGTTCAACATCCTATCCTTTTGAAGTGGAAGGAGAGGATGACTGGATGTCCAAACACTTTTTTAGCGGAGGAACCATGCCCGCGGATGAACTATTTCTGCGCATTTCCGGTAGACTTGAACTCGAAAACCGCTGGCGGTGGTCCGGTTCTCATTATGCAAAAACATCTGAGGACTGGCTTATCAATATCGACCAGGCACGTGCAGAAATATTAAAACTTTTTCATCAGGATATATCTATGGCAGAGGCACATCGCACTTATCATCGTTGGCGTATATTCTTCCTAGCTTGTGCGGAAACTTTTGGTTTTCGAAATGGACAGGAATGGTGGGTTAGTCATTATCTGTTCAAAAAAGCATGAAAGCTCTGGTCAGCCTTCTTATTCTTCTACCCTTTTTTCTCAATACTCTTTGGGCAGATAAACAGTCAAGTGAAGCTTATAGTTGGCCACAATGGCGTGGCCCAAATCGGGATGGTTTAATCTCAAAGGATGCATCCTGGCCCAAAAAAATTGATTCTATCTCTTTAATACAAAATTGGCGGATCGAGATGGGCAAAGGATACTCAGGCCCCATAGTTTCTGATAAGTTGGTTTTCAGCACAGAATCGATAGACGAATACGAATTGATCCGTGCTTACAATCGCGAAGATGGAAAACTTGTATGGCAAACCCAGTGGGAAGGAAAAATGAAGGTCCCTTTTTTTGCCGCAAAAAATGGAAGCTGGATTCGATCGACTCCTGTTTATGATGGTGAAAATATTTATGTCTGTGGAATGAGAGATGTTCTTCACTCGCTTGATGCTCAGACTGGAAAAACAAATTGGAAAGTCGACTTTGTGGAAAGATATAAAACTCCCCTACCCGCATTCGGCATGGTATGCTCACCAATAATTGACGGTGATTCCCTATATGTCCAAGCGGGTGCCGGATTTGTAAAACTTAATAAAAATTCCGGGGAATCTATCTGGAGAAGCCTGTCTGATAAAGGTGGAATGTTTGGAAGTGCATTTTCATCCCCGGTAATAAAAGAGATTCATGGTAAGAAACAAATTATCGTACAAACCAGAACTGATCTTGCCGGTGTTAATCCAAAAAATGGAAATGTCATCTGGAAACAACCTATTAAAGCATTTCGTGGAATGAACATTTTAACCCCAAGCGTTCTTAAGAATAGAATTTTCACCAGTAGCTATGGGGGGAAATCTCTCCTCTTTGACCTGCCGAAGGCCGATGGTTTACAAATAATTAAAAAGGTATGGGAAAACAAACAAGAAGGATATATGTCCGGTCCCATTATTTTGGATGGTTTCTGCTACATTCATCTTCGCAAACAACGAATTACCTGCCTCGACATGAAATCCGGAGAAACCAAGTGGATAAGCAGTAAATCCTTTGGTAAGTACATGTCTATGATTTCAAATGGAAAAGACATTCTTGCACTCGATGAAGATGGAACGCTTTATTTGATCGAACCGAACCCCGAAAAATTTGTAGTTAAAGAAAGCCGAAAGATTTCTGATTCTCCGACTTGGGCACACCTCGCGGTTTCCGGTAATCAATTGTTTGTCCGCGAACTCGAAGCACTCGCCTGCTACAGTTGGTAAAACGGGATTCTTTTTATTGCCAGGGAGGAACGCAAGTGACCGACGCGGCAAGCCATCTTGTCTCGCGGGACGCGAACGGATTTGTCTCTTCGCTTACTGGTTCACAGTGGATCGCCACGGGCTACGCCCTCGCGATGACAAGACTGGAAAGGACAGGTAGTGAGTAGAACTTTGTCATTGTGAGGAGGGAGTGAAGGGAGCGATGTGGCAATCCATCGTGTCTTGAGAGGTGGCGAGCGGTGATGGAGCTCGCGTACTAGATCACACTGATTTATGGGACACTACAAACACACTGGTTATACAAATTAACGCTCCAGCAAATCGCGAATAATCTTTTTGGCCAGCCAGTGCCTCGCCATCGTGAGATCAATGAAAGGCTGGGATAACCCCTTATCCGGATTAAAATAAATATCGTGCTTTGCCCCATGCCTTAACAACTTGCAGCCTCCCTTTTCGAGACGCTTTACAAGATCAACCCTTTTCACGCAACTTCAAGCTGCCCGACCTTACGAATACCGGGCAATAAATCATCAGAGAATTCCTTGTGCAAATCGAGTAGATGTTCTTTCAGGTCATCAAAATTTTCTCCCTGCGTCCAATGATCTGGATAATCATTCAAATACCCCAACAC
>CBFIBI010000093.1:0-9242 GCA_965660725.1 Opitutales bacterium | reverse complement strand
ATGCCACGATTCCAATTGTAAAGATAGGAAAGATTGTTTTTTGAAATAATCCTCCAGAATTAGTTTCTTTAAGTAATTTTATTTCTCGCATTACTTCATCTGTAAAACAAGGTTCAAGATTAGTGTCCTTGTTTAACAAATATTGGGAAACCTTTTTTTCATGTTCATTATCGTTTTTCATATTATGACCTCCATTGTATGAGAGATTTCTTTAAATGTTTTCTTGCACGAAAAATCCAAGTTTTAACTCTAGATTCAGAAACTTTCATTATATCGCTAATTTCTGCATAACTTAGTTCTCGCTGAACTCGTAATAAAAGAGCAGTGCAGTAATACTCTGGCATTTCCTTCATCGCATGATCTAACAGCTCATTCCATTCTCTAGACTCATAATGCCTGTTCTCATATTTATTTTGAATACATTTCTCATCAAATGAGGAAACCTGAATACGACTCCTCTTTTTAATCTCATCAATAAGTAAATTTCGAGCAATCGTGAATAGGTAACTAGAAAATTTTGCTTTAGGTTTATATTTTGAAGCAGATTTATAAACACGAATAAAAACTTTTTGAGTTAAATCCTCTGCATCTGCCTTATTATTTAAAGAACGGTCAAAAAATCGAAATAATCCAACTTTCCAGTTATCGATCAACTGCTCCATCGCTTGATGAGAACCATTGGCAATCTTTACCATTAAATCGTGTTCATCGCACGATGGGAAATCCTTTCTTTTGTCAGGTATTTCCATCAAATAGTGAGACGAATAGTCGAAGAAAAAATGATTTGATGAAGCCATGTTTCAATAATGATGAAACGCTCAAAAAAGTGAAAAGTTTCGATAAATATCAAAAGCGTCTTTAATCAAGTGGAATTATATGAGCCGCATCAACTATGACATAACCTTCTGAATGCTCGTTATCAACCTTCAGCTCGTATTTTTTCCCCTTAATAAAAACAAATGAACCCAATGAATGCCAAAGGCGATCTGTACCTGCCTCTTTCCTTTGATCGACCACTAATTTTGACAACCCTTTTTCATCTTCTATTTCATAGCAAACTTTACCAGCACGATTACTCGATGCAACATATGATACCATAATTTCATGTAATCCTTCTTTAGGAGCATGGAAGGGAAAGCAAGCCGCACGCATTCCTTTACCACCGTTTCCGTCGTGAAAATAGGATGACCCTACAAAAGGACGGAGAGATGTGCTCTCGACCCAATCTCCTTGTAACTCCAATTGTTTACCATCCACAACCAACCCACTAAATTTACTTGGATTTATTCCTAGACCAAAAGTCAGCAAATCAGTCTTTTTTAACTCAACGACTTGGCTATCTTGCAACAACCTTTCTTTTAATTTTTTATATCCCACATCTTGAACATTAAGCTCATCTTCAATAGATAGAACTGCAGCAGTAGCAGCAGATTGAGCCAAGATCATAAAAACGGGTTCCATTCGGATCGAACCAAAAGCAATATGAGATGAAGAAACACAAACTGGCACCAAAAGGTTTTTACACTCACTCAACTTGGGCACCATACAATCATATGAGATTTGATAAGGACCTCCAGGATTCACCTGAATATCCCCCTCGTTCAAGACAAAAGATGTTCCGTTCTCATCTTTTGCAACATAACGTTGAACATGATGAGAATCCATATTGTAAGAACCCATACCAACGGACTTCTGGGTTTTAAGTTTACCTCTCAAGTGCAATTCCGTCATAACAAAATCACTTACCATTCGTCGGGCTTCACGAACATAGATTTGATGAGGCCAATTATTATTATATTCGAACTCATCCTTGGCTAAGCCCCATGTATTCATCCGATCTCGCACATTTTGAGGAACGCGCGGGTCATTACAAAGGAAATAAAAATAACCCTTTTGGTAATTTTCATGTTCTAAAATAATTTCTTTTCTCTTTTCATATGATGCCTCAGGGTAAAGATAATTCATACCAATATTGTCAGTACTGAATGGTCCGTGATTATTGGTATCGGTTTTTCCATTAGGTACTGGATCAAACTTTCCAAACACATGCTTTGATCCTTTGTTTAAGGTTCTAAGCAATAACTCATACTGACTGGGATCATATTCTTGTGGTTTAGGGAAAGGTAATCGATTCTCTTCAACCTGGGTTAAACACAAACGAAAATTATAAGCCTGCATTTTGCGATCACCCACACCCTCTAAACCAGGTGATTCGCTACTTATTCGAGCCAAAAGTCCGCTCGATGGATCTCCCTCCACGACAAACGGATCAATAAGCTTTTGAAACTGATGTGACTTAGCATTCTTTGTCTGAACTCCGCTTAGACTTTCACCGTAAACTGAATTCGATTCTCGTCCGACAAAATAGGATATTCCGGATGCTGCCATTAAATCTCCTTCATAGGTGCAATCTAAAAAAACTTTCCCTTCGTATCGATTGCCACTCAAAGTTTTGATTGAAGAAATTCGCCCATCAGTCTTGAAAACCCCGTCTATTCGATCGAGCCATTCATCTCGGTATACTTCGAGATTGTGTTCTTTAACCCATGAATCAAAAATTAATTGGGCAACATGGGGTTCAAATATCCACATCGTTCTTCTTTCTCCATCAATTGCGGGTGATCCCTGACCACGATTGCCATAATCTTCCATTTTTTGCCATTTCCAAGCTTCAAGACTCTGATAGTGCCGCCAAACACGATGGTAAAATTCTCGAGCTAATCCTCCAATCGCTTCTTTTTTCCCACTATCTGTCCAACCTAACCCACTACTAGATAACCCGCCAAGATATTTATCCGGAGAAACTACCACGACTGATTTTCCCATTTTTTTAACTTGCACTGCAGCACTTATTGCAGCGGAAGTACCTCCATAAATTACCACATCATGTGAAAATGTCTTCTGGGCGAAAGCACAAAATGGAAATAACAAAAGAAATAAAAATAGTGATTTATTTATAAACATGTGGTCGATTCAACTACTTATTCTGATGTTGTTATTTTTTAAATGTTCAATCACAAACAGAATTTGTGAATAACAATCCAGAGAATTGCTAACTAGCTAAATCTTTTATCGAACTCCGGATATTACTGTAACAAAACTTATATCCTCGTTGTGCCAAAACTTTGGAAACTACTTTTCGGCTTTTTAATATAAGTTCGGGGGCAGTACCAAGAAAAAATGCACCAATGTGAACTGCAAAACTTGGTGTTGGAAGACCTAAACCTAAAGGGGCGAAATTCTTTCTCATTTCTTTCATAAATTCAGCATTTGTAACTGGATTTGGAGATGTTAAATTAACTGGTTCATTGATTGAATCAGTTTTAATAATAAAGCGTACGATTCTGATCCAATCTTCAATATGTAACCAACTCATCCACTGTGTACCTGGACCTTGCTTTCCTCCCAAACCCAACTTGGTAAATTTTTTTAATACGGGAAAAGCACCATCTTTTTTGCCAAGCACAAAGCTGATTCTCATCGCTACCTTTCTTACACCATTTAACTTAGATTCATAAAAAGATTTTTCCCATGCCCGTCCCACATCTTCTGAAAAACCATCGGCATTACCTTCGCTTTCCTCATCATGAGCAACTATATCCCCTCTTCGATCATTATAAATCGTGGCAGTACTTGCGTTTAGCCATAGACTTGGAGGGTTTTTCAACGTTTTAAGTGCCTCGCCCAGTACTTTGGTAGAATCAACTCGTGAATTTAAGATAAGATCACGATTCTTTTTTGTGTAACGACAATCAACCGAACGACCGGTAAGGTTAATCAATACATCTGAATTTTCAAGAGCACTGACCCAATCGCCAATAGACTTGGCATCCCAACATACAAAATCACCAATACCATCTTTTTGGGATCTTCGGCTAAGTATCACAACTTCTATCCCTTCCTCCGAGAAAGAACTAGCAAGGGCTTGTCCCAAAAATCCAGATCCACCCGCCAGCACAATTTTTCTCATTTCAATACAAGTAATTTATAATTGGGTGAATGCATGAATGCATTTTTCTATATCTCCTTCAGTAATATGCAAGTGGGTAACCAAACGGATTAAATTTGGGCCTATTGCTAAAGCATCAATTTCAAGCTTTGCTAAGTCTTCAACCAAAAGATGAGCAGATTTCTTAGTCTTCAGGTTTATTATGTTAGTCTGAACAGATTGAAGATCCAACTCAAACTCTTTAAAATCATTCAAGGCAGATGCTAATTTATAAGCTCTACTATGATCTTCTTCCAATCTATCCAAATTATTATCCAATGCATATATGCCCGCTGCTGCAAGGACACCTGCTTGTCTCATTCCTCCACCGAACATTTTCCTCCATCTATGTGCCCGTTCAATAAGTTCTTTCGATCCTACCAAAACCCCTCCAACTGGAGCACCAAGACCTTTAGATATACAGATTGAAACACTGTCACAATCTTTGACCATTGAAGAAACTTCTATTCCACTAGAAATAGCTGCATTAAATAATCGAGCACCATCCATGTGCACAGCACAATCTTCATCCCTTGCAACCTTGGTTATTTCATCAATGCATTCTTGTTCATAACAAGTTCCTCCTCCTCGATTTGATGTATTCTCCAAACAAATAAGTGCACTATTCGGATAGTGACCACCAGATTCCTTGGATTTGCGAATTTTTGAAGCAACATTTTCGGCTGACATAATTCCATTACGACTCGGAACCAGAGCGATCGAGCAACCGGAGAGAGCAGCAAACCCACCACCTTCATAAATGTAAATATGACTTCTTTCTTCAGTAATAATTTCATCGCCTGGCTGAGTATGTGATCGAATTGCAATCGCATTGGACATCGTTCCACTAGGAACAAATAAACCGGCTTCCTTACCTAGTAAGGATGCCATTTTTTTTTCTAACTCAGAAACAGTTGGATCTTCGCCAAAAACATCATCCCCCAACCGAGCGTTGGCCATGGCTTCCTGCATCCCGACTGATGGTTGAGTAACCGTGTCGCTGCGAAGATCGACTCGGTTCATATTTGATAAATGAGTTGAGTTATTTAAGAACAATATTCTTAAATAAAACCTTCATTGGAGGTCCGGCATGTAATTGAAGTGCAAGTAAACCATCTTTGCGCCTCGTTTTTTCATCATTGTCGATTAACTCAGTAGTCTTAACCCCATTAATGAAGTGTTGAAAATTGAAGCCTTTGGCTGTGATTTTGTACTTATTCCATTTACCTTTGTTGACCGCTTTTCCGATCTCAGCGGAATCGCCAAATTGCTTTGCATCTTTTTTAAGTTTACCCTTATCATCTAAAGTTAAAGTAGTTTTCATACCACGCATTGAGAGTATTCCCCGAAAGCCTTCTCCATAACATATGCCAGAAAACTTATCGCCTGCTTCCAAATCAGCCTGATATCCACCAATTCGCCAACCGTCATGCTTTCCCGGCTTAACAAAGCTACGGTACTGAATTCCGCTGTTTCCCGCTTCAATTTTGTAATCAAGCGTAAGTTCAAAGTCGCCCAATTTTCCGTCCTTCCATATAAGAAAGGTATTTCCCTTGGTCGGATTTCCCTTTGTGGTTTGCCCAAGAATTGCACCATCCTGGACGCTCCAAAATTTTGGATCCCCATTCCATCCCTTAAGGCTTTTGCCATCAAATAGTTTTTTTTCCGCAAAAAGGGAAGAGATTATAAGGAAGGAAGAGAGGATGATTGTAGATATTTTCATAATAAGTTGAATTACTTATATCTAATGTCTAATTTTCTTTATTTTAGGCAAGGAAAAGTTGACCCGTCCTTTTTTTTATTTTCCTATCATCTTTTCCTCACATGATTAATGTTCAAGACCTTAAAATCCATTACGGTGAATTTGTTGCCGTAGACAATCTTTCTTTTTCCGTAAAGAAAGGCTCAGTTTTCGGACTCATTGGACCCAATGGTGCTGGAAAAACTTCTACAATCAAAGCCGTTGCCACTTTGATAGAGCCAACTTATGGCGAAATCATGCTAAGTGAGACTTCCGTGCTTCACCAGCCCGAACAAGCAAGGCGAATGCTTGGATACATGCCAGATTTCCCTCCAGTCTATGACGACTTGAAGGTGGAAGAATTTTGCGATTTATTCGCTCACGCCTACGGGCAATCAAAGAAGGAACGAAAAGAAAGTCTGGAAAATGCATTGATGCAGACGGATCTCATCAACAAACGAAAGGAACTTTGCAAATCCTTGTCCCGCGGAATGAAACAGCGTGCCCTTCTCGCGAAGACATTGGTTCACGATCCCTCCGTTATGCTTCTCGATGAACCGGGAGCTAATCTTGATCCGAAGGCCCGTATTGATATGCGTAAGCTTCTAAGAAAACTTGCAGATCAGGGGAAAACCATTCTTATCTCCTCCCATGTACTTACTGAACTGCAGGATCTTTGCGACGAAATCGGAATCATGCGAGAGGGAAAAATGGTGGTATCTGGATCAATCGAAGAAATAACCCAACGCAAGCAATCTTACCGAATACTGGAGGTCGAACTTTGGGAACCCACCCCAAAGCTTACTGAATTTGTAGAACAGTGGCCAACTCTTTCTGAACTCAAACAAACCCACGAATCGAAACTTCAGTTCGAAATATCTCATTCGGGAGATCGTGAAGAAATCCACAAAATTCTTTCAAAAATAATTGCCCATGGTCTGAAAGTTACTTCTTTTTCCACCCGTAAATCTAAAGTGGAGGATTTGTTTTTGGAAATTGAATCTGGATCCTCAGAATTTGATCAAAATTGATGAATCCACTAATCCTAAAAGGCATCCGTGAAAACCTTCGCACCAAACATCTGATTGCGGCCGGACTGTTCTCCCTAATCGTATGTTCAACAGTTTACCTGACCTCTTACTTAGAGGGATCCGAAGGAAAGTACAGTAAGGATCCTGAAACCAATACATGGGTGCAGTCAGAAAGCTCACCAGTAAACGGGGCCCGCAATGCATTTACTTTCCTTCTCGCATTGCAGGGGTTTTACCTAATGTTTTTGGGTACTGGCCGGGTTGCTTCCATTACCGCAGAGGAAAGAGAATCCGGTCTACTCGATTACCAGCGGATGACTCCTATGAATCCGCTATCTAAGATCATAGGCTATATATTCGGAATCCCCGCTCGTGAATACTACATGTTTTTATTCACTCTCCCCTTCCTAGCTCATGCTATTCTTGTGGGAAAACTCCCCTGGGGAAACATCATTCAATTGTATTCCGTTTTCTTTTGCTCGGTCATTCTCTATCACCTCACCGCACATGCAGTGGGTCTGGTGGTCTCCAAGCCCCGTGCTGCCTCATGGGTCTCCCGCATTGTCGTTCTTGGTTTATATGTGGTGCTACCAGGACTAGGTCAGGCAGGAATTTCTTTCCTTTCTTTCCTTACAATTCTTCCAACCTACTTCGGAAAAATACTTCCTGTCATACGGGAAGAAGGATACCAGAGAAGGACCCACTTTGATTATGAAGCCCGAATGGCAGATTTTTGGCAGGATGTTCCCTTTTTTGATTTTATGATCTCGCCCACTACTTTCACTTTTCTGATGCAGGGCCTGCTCATTTTGATTCTGTTGATCACGGGTTATCGAAAATGGAGGAATCAGGCTTTACCAGCATTATCAAAATCCTCCGCTCTTTTCATATACTCTATTTTTCAATTTCTCCTTTTAGGTTGTTTATGGACTTTTTTTGATAAGGGCGAGGCAAGCGGACTGATCGGGCAGGAATTGTCAGCCAATAAATTTTCTGGTAGCGAAGAAAAACTCATTGGACTCATTCTAGTAGTTGGAATCTTATTCTCCCTTTCCTTTCTATTCATTCTCTGCCTGATCAATATTTGTTGCCCCAACCGACACCTTTATCTCAAAGGAATCCAACGAATCGCCAAATTTAATCTCCCCAGAATCCCTCGAATGGCAGATGAAAGTAGTGGACTTGGCCTTATGCTGGTCTTTGGTATCATTACCCTCTTTACTTATTCGGTCTTGATCAAATTGGCATTACATTCTGATGCATGGGTACTGAGCTCTTCCTTTCTTTCTTTATGCCTAATCCCGACTATTAGCCTGCTCCTTGCTGTGATTTATCTGCAGGCAAGTCGTGAAATATGGTTCAACCTTGGTTTTTGGGGATTTGTCGGATTGCTATGGATCACCCCGCTCCTCGCCAGTCTCGTACTAGGGGTTGGTTGGGGAGAAGAGAATATGGGTTTAATTTTAAAGTTATTAGCTATAAATCCGCTTTCTATAATCCCCATGCATTGGGCCTTCGAACATGCAGAAATGTTTAATTTGCCCCAGAAAATTTCTCAAAATATTAACTCGGCTATACAGTTTGGGTTGTTGATTGCCGGTATATTTGCGATTCTTTTGCAGACGCGTCTTTTTTTTATTAGAAAAAAATAATTTTGTTATTCTGACATGATCAAAACTTTACGAATACTTGGAAATATCGAAGGGATTTCCTACCTGCTTCTTCTTGGGGTGGCCATGCCGATGAAATATTATTTCGAAACGCCGATGGCCGTCAAAATTACGGGAATGGCTCACGGCGTTCTGTTTGTAGCTTACTGTATACTTCTCGCCGCTTGCATGAAGAAATTCAACTGGAGTTTTAAATTTGGAGCTTACCTTTTTATCGCAACTCTCATCCCATTTGGTACATTCGTTACCGATCGTAAACTAAGGAATAAAGCCACCGATTAAGCAAATAATCTGGAAATCATTCCAGTACTATCTGCAAAACGGTCTAACTTCAGACCCATCGCATTCGCCTGTGAAAGCCAAAGGTTTGCCAAAGGAACCCCGCCCTCAGGTGTTTTGTAAGTGCCCCCGACTTTTTTGACCAGTCCGGACTTAGCCGAGACATTCAAGTGCTTACCGGTAATAAATTTCCCACCCCCGGAACCGGCAACGAGAATGGGTAACGCACTGTATTGGTGAGTCGATCCATCTCCCAATCCAGAACCATAAGTGAACATAATATTATCAAGCAGGCTCTTGCCATTAGCCTCCTCTATCCGATTCATTTTTTCGCAAAGATAGGCAAATTGCTCCATATAAAAGTAGTCCACTTTGATCAGGTCTTCAACGAACTTCCCTTGATTGTGGGACATCATATGATGACTTTTGGGCTTATCGAACAAACTCTCGAATAAATAGGGTGTATCCCATCTTTCAGGTCCAACCATAAAGGTTGCCACATTGGTCAGTCCACTCTGCAAAGAGGCAACCAT
>CBFIBI010000092.1:0-9346 GCA_965660725.1 Opitutales bacterium | reverse complement strand
ACTGCTATGTAGACAACAATCCACAATGGATCAACGAACAGGTTATTCAATTTAAACAAAAGCTACAATTAACTGGCTTGGAATACGCTCATGTGAAAGTAGAAGAATTAACCCGATGGTTCGATCTGACCGGTTTACAAAGACATCTTAAATGCATTGGCATCTTTCATCGCCTTAAAATCAGAGATGACAAGCCTGAATATATGAAGGATGTACCTAGGGAGCTACAGTATACACTTGATGCTCTAAATCGCCTACCCGAGCTCAAAACCTTAAAAGAATTAGTTCAACAAGCAACCATTCTAAAGTAGACACTATGAAAGCCATGATTTTAGCCGCCGGTTATGGGAAAAGACTTCGCCCGCTAACCGATCATACTCCCAAACCTTTGATCCCCATTGGGGGAATACCTCTCATTGTCTACCACCTTGAAAAAATTGCCAAAGCTGGAATAACCGAAGTTGTCATCAATCTTGGACATTTGGGGCCCAAAATCCCAGAAGCTCTGGGAAATGGTTCAGAATGGGGGCTCTCAATCGAGTACTCTGACGAAGGTCAAGATCCACTAGAAACTGGAGGTGGAATGACCAAAGCACTGCCACTTCTCGGCCCAGAAACCTTCTTGCTTATTAATGGAGATGTTTGGTGCGATCTCGATTTCATAACGATTCCCTCAAAACTTGAATCTAATGATCTAGCATTACTATATCTTGTCCCCAAGCCATATTGGCGAGATCATGGAGATTTTTCCATTAATAAAGGTAGAGTCATTGAATCAAAGTCACCGGATTTGCTATATGCCGGTATTGCACTTTACCATCCGTCCATTTTACAAGATGCAAAAGTTGAAAAGTTTTCCATTGTGCCACGTCTTAAAAAAGCCGTTTTTGATAACCGTGTAGCTGGAATAATTCATAACGGAGTGTGGGATGATGTTGGAACGCCAGAGCGATTAAGTACAATACAAAAAAGGATTGGAAAATAGGATCAAAATGGCTTAGGAGAGTTTTTGGGTGCGTAACGTTCTCGATTTGAGATTTCTTCTTCTGGACCAAAACTATCTACCACATAAGACACCACATTTCTCAAATTTCTGTCCGAAATTTCCTTGGATGCAGCCGCCATAGTCTGTCCGCCGATATCTCTTGGATGATAGCCCCGTTCTCCGGATCGGAATTTTCTCATTTGTTCTAAAAAATACCACCCTTCCAACCTATGAAGAGAAGGAGCATTTAGCAATCGATTGCCCTCCGCGTTTTTTCCATGGCATGAAGCACATCTTTCGAGATAAAATTCTTTTCCCAAATCAGGATTCCCTTTCACTGTCCGAATCGCAGGAAGAGGAGCCTGTTCAGAAAACCAATTAGCTAAATAAGCAAGTTCGTAATCATTTTTTATTTTTTTTACCCCTACTCCCATTAAATACTCTGATCTGTTAGATGCTCTTTGCCCACGTACGCCCGAACGAAATTTTTCAAGTTGGTCTAATAGATACCAAGTCTCCATACCGTGTATAATGGGCCCCCGTTGAGCCTCTTTATTACTGTGGCAGACCATACACTCTGCAACTAAACTTTCCGTATTTTGTTTATTAGGCAAGGAGACCAATACTTCATTTTTTTTAATCTCGGGCGAACAAGAAATAAGAAGGGGAAATATACCCAACCCGGCCAAGAATAGAACCAACAAGCACATCATGATTACCATTGTACAACTTAGTGCCTACTCCTCAAGCGACAAAATGATTAGCTCTTTGCTTTACCCATGTCCATTCATTCTGCAATATAAATAAAATGTCTGATATCTCGCTGCATAATCTATCTAAAACTTTTCCTGACGGAACCAAAGCTTTAAACCATATAGACCTCGAAGTGAAGGAAGGTGAATTCTTTGTGCTCGTTGGTCCCTCGGGTTGTGGAAAGACAACCCTGCTACGTACAATTGCCGGTTTAGAAAGTCCGTCCACTGGATCCATTAAAATCAACAATAAAGAAGTAACCAAGAGCCCGCCCAAAGACCGCGATCTCGGAATGGTTTTTCAAAATTACGCCCTATTTCCACATCTTAATGTTTATGAAAATATCGCCTTTGGCTTAAAAGCAAAAAAATACAGTTCTCAGAGCATTGAAAAAAAAGTTTTTCATGTGGCAGATAAACTTGGTCTTGATCAACAACTAAAGAAAAAACCTGATCAGCTATCCGGTGGACAAAAGCAACGGGTTGCCCTTGGTCGTCTACTGGTCAGAAACCCTGCCATCCACCTTTTTGATGAACCGCTAAGTAACCTCGATGCTAGCCTCAGAATCGAAATGCGTTCTCAACTTGCCCAATTACACGAAGAATACCAAAAAACTACCCTTTTTGTAACCCACGACCAAGTTGAAGCGATGACTTTGGGTGATCGGCTATGCGTCATGAACCAAGGTGAAATCATCCAAGTTGGCTCCCCTGATTCAATTTACCAAAAACCTAGCAATCGCTTTGTTGCAGCTTTCTTTGGATTTCCTACAATTAACTTTTTCAAAGGCAGTATTCTGAACTCAAGTGAAGGATTACGCTACGAAATTGCAACTCCTTATCAAATTTCAATACCTTCTCCTAGAGAGTTCTCCGAAGGAAGGATTGATCTTGGGATTCGTCCTGAAGACTGGGTCATACAGAAAGAAGCATCTCAAAGCTGTATCGAAGTCCAACTTTCCCGTATTGAAAATCTTGGCGATACTCGCGTTCTTCATTTCAAAATAAATGAACAATCCATCTTACTCAAATCTCAGCAAAACCTTTTTACCATTGGACAATCCTACTTCATTCAACCAATCTGGGAAAAGGTTCATTGGTTCGACCCTAAAACTGGTAACCGGGATTCAGTGTAAGGTAAGACTCACCAAAGCCGTTTTCATTCTCCTAAAACATAATCCAAATAAAACGACAATGGGAAAAAGCGAAAGCACACCGGCTGCCATTCCTACTGCTTCAGGAATTCGATGACTTGAATCACGCAGTTTAGCTAAGGCAATCGGAAGGGTTAAGTTTTGATCATCCAGCAGAAGTAAAGGGAGTAAATGCTCCTGCCAGCTAAGAATGAAATGAAGTAATCCGTAGGTCACTAACCCAGGTCCAATAAGAGGAAAAAGAATATAAAAAATACGCAATGATGAATAACCTTCGACCTTTGCAAGATCGAGTAATTCATCAGGAATTTTTCGAAAGATTTGGGTAAAGAAAATAACCCCCAAGCCACTCGCAATACCAGGCAATAGCATGGACCACGTGCTTCCTTGCAATCCAAGCCAAAGCATCCAGTCAAAAAGAGGAACTGCCATTGCCTGCCTGGGAATGAGAATAATCAAAATGGCGACTCCAAAAAGAACACTCCTTCCAGGAAAAGGATACTTTGCAAATACAAACCCAACACCAGCAGTCACGAATATTGCAAAAAATGCCTGACCAGCTGAAATCAGCATGGAATTAAAAAAATAAGCTGTAAAGGGAAGATAAGATTCAGAAAAAAGTAACAGGAATGAATCCCAATTGTAACTGGATGGGAAAAAAAGCGTTGGTTGATAAATTTCTCGGTTCGTTTTAAAAGCTGAAAAAAACATCCAAGCGAAGGGGTATAGACAGACCACAAGAGCAAAGGCTAGAATTATGAGGAGAGCTAACTTCTTCATCGACCAAACCACCCCCGTCGGCTTTGTAAGATAAAAAATAAAATCATGGCACAAACAGGTACAACCAATAAGCTCATCGCTGCTGCTGCAGGAAAGTCAAACCGTCCAGACCCGCCTGGAAATGCAACTTGGTAAATGTAAGTCACTAATAAAAGCCCAGCATCCAAGATACCTCCTGACCCACCGAGCAAATTATAAGCACCTGAAAATGACGCAAAGCCGTCCACCACAAGAAAAACGGTAGCAAATAATCCAAGATGCCACAAGTTGGGCAAAAATATCTGCCCGAGCTTTTGGGCAAAGCCTGTACCCTCTAACTTTGCAACCTCAAACTGCCACTGAGGAATAGCCTCAAGCCCACAGAGAAAAAAGAGCGTAATTAATCCGGTCCACCTCCAAACAGCCTGCATAATAAGCGATGGCATGATAAAAATCGGATTCATCATCCAGTTGACCGGATCGAATCCAAGTGGAACCACCAAGTACTGATTCAACGCACCTGTTCTTCCATGAAAAAATAAATAAAATAGGGTAGAAAGTACACCGGGAAGAGCAAGCCCTGGAATCATGAGACAAAAAACCATTACACCACGAGAAATCCGATTAAATTGATACAGGGAGATTGATAATAAAAATGCAATTGGCAAAATAACTATAATCGAACCAAAAACATAAATACTAGTGTTCTTTAAAGCTTTGAAGAATTTCGGATCGCTTAGTATCTTTTTAAAATTATCCAATCCGACATACCTGGATTTTGATTTTTCTTGCTCTTTAACTGAAGGATTAGGCATCCACGAATAAAGAGATTTTTCTTTGCCACCACCTTCGAAATTGAAATCTTCCCAATAAGAAACATTTCGATCTGGGTTCTGCATTGATAAATCGACTCCGAGGATAAGCGGTACCAACCAAAACAAAGCCCAAAGTCCGAAAAACGGAAACAGTAAGATGAGCAACGAAATTCTGTCCGCTTTTATACCGACCACCCTCGAAAGTTGAAATGTCAGTTCAGCGCCCCCGGGCACTGTTGTTCATCGCATCCTTATACTGCTTAATCGCATCTTTGGCAGACAGAGCACCAAACATAACAGAGCCGAAGTAATTTTCCTGCATTAGGAAGATTGCTTGAGGTCGACGAGGGTCAACAACCACGGGTGGTATCTCGTCCGAAAGTTCAATCAATAACTTTCCAATTGATTGATCAAAATAGTCATGTTTTTCCAACAACCTTTTATCCTTCCAAGATGGCATGTAAGCTGGAAAGCTATTTCCTTGGATGAAACGCTCTGCATTAGCATCCTTATTTTTCATCACAAATTCTATAAAATTCCAGGCCTGCTCCTTTTTTTTACTCTTCTTACAAATCATTAGCCCCTGTCCGGCAAATGTTGCAGTTCTTGGTCCTAATTCACCCTTTTCATTACGCCATGTGGGGAGTGGCATCATTCCCCATAACCCCTTCATCCCTGGGGCAAATTGCTGAAAAAGATCCAAGCCATACCAATCCGCACCCGGAACGCATAGTACTTCCCCTGTCTCCAAATCACCGCTAAAAAACACGGGGTCAAAAATAGATCCCCTGTCTGGCATAACCGCAACCTGAGATGCAGACATTTCTGCAAACTCCTCCAATATATCAAGTGCTTTCTTTTCATCAGGTAAAAACTTTCCGCTTTTATCAAATAAATCTGTTCCTTTTTGGCGTAGAAGTACATCAAATAAGGTGCCATCAAGTGCCATAAACCTCTGGCCATGATCTGCTTGCAACTCCCTACCCACATCTGCCAAGTCTTCCCAGGTTTTCAGATCACTTGACTTGATGTTAAACTCTTCGAACAAATCTTTCCGATAATATAAAACCATTGCACTCAAGGATTGGGGCACCCCAAGTATTCTCCCATTGTAGGTAAACACTTCTAGACGCCTGGGATGTAAGTCCTTAGAAAGTCCGGACTTTTTTACTTTATCGGTTAAGTCCATAAATGGAGAATCCTCGTTTAAAAAAACACCAAAAAATGTTTCATCCAGTTGCACCAGATCGGGAATACCCTGACCGGATCTTAAAGCCACTCCTAATTTGTCCGGCATTTCACGAAAGCCGTATGCTTTTACATTAATGGTTACATCTTTACCACGGGTAACATTATACAAACGTCCCATTTCCTCGTAATAAACTTGATCTTGGTAGGAACTTATCCAAATATCGAGTTCTGTGCCTTGAGAGTAAGGAGTGGAAAAAAACAAAGTGAAACAAACAAGGAAAGGATGTATCATTTTAGAAATCATGGACCCATTATATGTCTTTGCTCTCATAGTTCGCAAGCTTGTAGGCACGTAAAAATAAATTTTAATTTAGGCAAATTATTTTTTTATGTATTTTTTTTTGATCTTAAGCTAAAAGAATACTACCAGTTTATAAATTTAATAACCACAAATTATCTTATTATGAAAACAAGAATCCTCCTCTTGTCATTAATTACGAACATTACCGCAATTTGTATTCATGCGGCAGCCCCTATCGTGTCTCTAAACGGCCTACCCGTGCAAAGACCTGGAACTAAATTGGTTGATATAAATTACACGATTACCCTTGATGTTGGTCAAACGGCTTTTGTTGAAATGTGGTTCAGTCCAGATGGGGGGCTCAACTTTCCAGTTAGATGTATGGATGTAACCGGTGACATTGACGCAAATGTCACAACTGGTTCCAAAACGGCAACTTGGAATGCAGAATCTGACTGGAACCATCAGATTACAGACAAAGGAAGGATTCGTATAATTGCAACTTATGGAAATCAACCATCTGGTTACACTGGTTCGGGCAGCGGAGGAAATGCCGGAGGCGGTGGATCCGGTCATGCTGACTCATCCATGAAAACTGTTTTTATGGACTCATTATGGGTCTGGGAATATGACAATGCTTCAGCGATGGAACTTTGGATGGATAAATCGAATTACTTTCAGCAAGGAAAAATTAATTCTCAAATCCGTGTCGATCCCATAGAAGTTACTAATGACAAATGGAACAATGTCGCACAATGGGCTTTGGGAAATAATTACACTGGCTTACCTCTTGCTCCAGACTCGAATGCATCTCCACGTACTAATGTAACCTTCTGGGAAGTTATTAAATGGTGTAATGCCAGATCTGAAAAAGACGGTCTAAAACCTGCATACTACATCGACGGGGATGAAGCCACACAGGATGTCAACGGAAATGGAATCGTAGATACTGGGGTCGATATTTTCATCCCATACGACTCGGGCCAAGACTCTAACATGAACGGCCTTTGGGATCCTGGTGAATCTTTTACGGATAACAATTTTAATGGTACATTTGAACCCAAAGAATATAATGATCAGAATAACAATGGTCAATATGACAAAAATCTTAATAATCCATTTCGCCAAGGTACAAGTATTAACATAAGCCAACAACAAGGTTTTGGGCCTCATGTGGATCGAAATGCTTCTGGATATCGACTGCCTGATTACCCAGTAATTCTCAAGCTTGCAACTGGTGGAAATAGTCAAAAGAAATGGCCTTGGGGTGACTCATCTCCCGATTTGTATCCTCAATTCACAACTGAATATGCAGTCCCCCAGGTTAATGCTTACGGAGACAACTCCTTTGGTTCTTTACCCGGACCATCTGAAGCAACCAGACCAGCGAATGGCTATGATATTAAAGATTTAATCGGAAATGTAGCCGAATTCACCGAGGAGGCACACGACTTTTCAGGTGGAGCTGGTACTCCTGATATTAAAACTCGTGTTTTTGGTGGCTCTTACTTAGGTCTTAAAAAGATTCATCCAACCCCTAACTCCATGACAAACGGATATTCAGATAATAGCTTAACTATTAATCGATATTCTGATCTATGGAATGATGCACCGGTAACAACTGGTTCCCCTGCGGTTGGATTTAGATGTTTTGTAAATTCTAATTAATACAAGCACTTTGACCCATTAATGTAGTTTCTAGAGATGTACTTTAGAAAAGAGTACTTGGTTGCAAGTTATTCATCTTTCCCGTTTTTAGAAAGATTTCACAGGCTTTCTGTATTATTTTCTTTCTTATTTCTCTTTTCATACACCCCTACCTTTGGAGACCAAAACAACACCGGATTTAATGATTCGCTCGAATTTATTCTAAATACCCAAGATCCTGACCCCATGAATAATATTGGTTTTTTTGATTCTGGTGAATTTGCACTGAACACCCAAGCAAATTTGCCTAATCAAATTGACTTCAACCAAACAAATTTTGCGGATTCAGTAAATTTTGACTTGGATACTTCTAATGGCTCCTCAACTCTTGCCGATTTAAATAATTCCAACTTTGCGGATTCAATTAGTTTCCATCTTGATACAACAAACGGTTCAATCTTTCCTAATAATTTTGACTTTGCCGACTCTGATGTATTCGCATTAGACACGACTGATTCCCAAAATAGTGGAATTGACCCTCATAATACCGGCTTCGCTGATTCCGATTTATTTGATTTAAACACAACTGATCAAGGTGGAAATTCACAAAACCCCAACAACTCACCTCTTATATCTTCAATTGGGACACATATTGCAGGTGGTTCGCTTTATTTAGATATTTCTATTCCTGAGAATTCTTCAATTATTCTTGATGTCAATGCAAGTGATGCTGACGGAGATTCGCTCATTTTTTCTAAAACTGGTGGTGACGATTCTAATCTTTTTGAACTCAATGCAACTACCGGTTTGCTCTCATTTAACGGAATTCCTGATTTCGAAAACCCAAGCGATTCTGATTACAACAACACTTATTCAATTTGGTTTCGAGTAGATGATAATAATTCTGGATTTGATGAAAAAAGACTTAATATTCGCATAACTGATATATCTGAAAACAGTCCACCCCATTTCCAATCTGATGGAAACCTATCCGTTTCAGAAAACACCATATTCGTATATGAGTTCAATGCGACCGATCCGAACGGGGATTACCTGACCTATTCGATACTCTATGGACCCGATGCTAATGCGTTCGATCTTAACGGGAGCACAGGTGTTTTAAGTTTTATATCCCAACGGGATTACGAGAATCCAGACGATAATAACTCGGATAATATATACGAAGCGACCATCGAGGTAAGTGACGGTAATACCACTGATCTACTCAATCTGTTTGTACATGTGACCGACATGTTTGAGAACGGTGCCCCGAGCTTCCAGAGCGATGGCAACCTCAGCGTCTATGAAAACCAGCTTTTCGTGCATGAGTTCAATGCGACCGATCCCGACGGTGATTCGCTTTCATACTCCATTCAGTATGGTGATGATCAACATTTCTTCGAATTAAACGCATCTACGGGTACCCTTTCACTTAGCACTCCCAAAGATTTCGAATATCCTGAGGACAATAATTCGGATAATATATACGAATTATCTATCGCAGTTTCAGATGGTTCTCAAACGGTTCCCCTTAATCTTTTTATCGAGGTTACCGATGTGTTTGAAAGTTCTCCAAACAGTCCACCCCATTTCCAGTCTGATGGAAACCTTTCCGTTTCAGAAAACACCACATTCGTGTTCGATTTTAACGCGACCGATCCCGATGGTGATTCGCTTTCATACTCCATTCAGTATGGTGATGATCAACATTTCTTCGAATTAAACGCATCTACGGGTACCCT
>CBFIBI010000091.1:0-9668 GCA_965660725.1 Opitutales bacterium | reverse complement strand
GTTATGGGTATGGTTTGCAATCTTATCCGTTGGCCTCTTGATTATTGAAATGCTTTGGTCCCGTCCTAAATTTAAACCTTCATCAACCCAATCTGTACATGCCTAATTTTTTGCAATTCATTAAAAGAGAGGGAAGGATTTTTATTCTAAGTCGTTCTCTTTTGGCTTTGGTTGCTGGATTTTTAACTTGGCCAATTCTTCTCCATGTTTTGGATCTTTATGATTCATTGTCACCCATCCAAGAGAAAACAGCTTTTGCATGGGTTTTGTCGACAGTTCTGCTTTCATGTGTGATATTTTTGTTTTTATTAATTCGCTCATGGTATCAAAAACCTTCCTTGAAAAGCCTCGCAAAGCAGATTGAATCTGGAAATCCAGATCTTCTTGATCTGTTAAATTGTGCGGTTGAATTGGACGATGTTTCCAAAAAGCGAAAGCTTTCCTTTATGGAGGAACGAGTGCTTCACATAACCGAGCAACGCGTTCGTAGTATCGCTTGGAGCGAGGGCACTAGACCAAAACCGAAATTTTGGGGTTTTCTACTTTTAGGATCTGTCTTTGGTCTTGTCTTAACAGCATTTAGTTTTGACCAAAGTCCATTACAAAAATCAATCGACTCTTTTTCTGAAGAACCTGGTCTATTTGTATTTACTAAAAAAACAGGATCATCTCAAAATGACGAATACCCTGCCTCTCATGAATTTAGTCGTGGAACAGACATTTCTATTTTTGTAGATGTGACTCGGGGTCATAGAAGAGAAAAGATTGCATTCATTGAATTTGAGGAGAAAGTGAATAAGATCGAACGCCTTGAAATGCTTGGTACTCAGGTAATGGGGCGCTTTGAATTTGTTGTTTCTTCTTTACAAGATCGCTTTAGGTATAGGATAACCACACCATCTTTGGAAAGTGAATGGCATGAACTAAGAGCTTATGATCCACCTAAGGTAAAAAGTGCAAACTGGGTCGTTACTCCTCCGGCTTACACGAAACTTAAACAATTAAATTATAAGGATTTTGGATATTTTCAGGCTCCAGAAGGTAGTCAGGTATTTTTCGAATTAGTAGTAGATGACTTACCTGAAAATGTTGGTGCATTTATAATGTCTAAAGAGCAAAAAAATTCACTGAGAATGGTGAGTGATAATACATTTAATTTTGAAACCATCCTGAACAGCGAATGGGAAGGAGTACTACAGCTTTTTGATTCAGATTTCCCAAATAGAAAGCCAGTTGAATATGATGATTTTACATTTGCGCCAATTCCAGATGAACCACCGATTGTGGAAATTACTTCTCCTGCAAAGGATTTACAGCTCCCTTCAGATGCAACCTTGCTTGTGGAGGTATATTCAGCCGATGATCATGGAGTTGCTGATGTTCGAATTAACATCTCTCATGCTGGTGAAAAAGAGGAGGAAACAATTTTTGTGGAACCCACAGAGAAAGAAAAAACAATTTCATACGTATTAGATCTTAGCGAGCGAGCAATGGCTACAGGGGATGTCATAACTTACATGGCATTAGCTATGGATAATAAATTGCCAGAGGGGCAAATTGCACGTTCTGAAATATACTTTATTGAGATCTTACCGCCGGAGGGAAATTCGACAGAATCTGATTCTGAAATGAGTGGCGAGCAGAAAGAAATTCCTGTCCGCGATTTTATTAATCGTACTAAAAAAATTATACGTTCTACATATGACGCTTTGCTCGAAGATGAACTAAAGAGAGATAAGCTTGGCATTCAAATTGCCAAGGATGCACTTGATTTAAAAAATGAAATGACCAAAGTTTTCGATGAGTTCGAGGGTCAGTTTCCTGTTGTAGATGGAATTGATTTAGGAGAGTTACTTAATGAAGCAACCTATCATATTGAGCAGACTGAAATCTATGCTGGCGACCAAATGTTGGATGAATCGCTTGAACCATCTGAAAAGACTCTCAGAAAACTTGTTCAGTTATACGCACTTTTGCAAAAGATGCAGAAGCAAAAAGCCAAGGGGAAAGGTAAACCTAAAGAAAGTAAGGAAAGTGCAGATAAAAGCGATGAAACTGAGAATGATGAGGGCAAAGATCCAGCTCAAGAGTTGAAGGAATTAGCAAAAGACTTGGAGAAACTTAAGGAGTTTAAAGACCGACAAAACGAATTAAATCGAGAAATTGGCAGGTCTGCAGGGTCTGGAAAAAAAGGTGAGCCTAATCAAAAAATTGCACAGGAGCAGGAAGATTTACGGAGAGATGTAGGAGGATTGCGAGATGAGTGGTACGACAAATCAGGAAGTTTGAGTGATGTCAGTTCACTTGATCAGGCAGGTCGAGAAATGAAAGAATCTGCAGGGGATCTTCGCCGTGATTCTCCGAGGGAAGCTCAACCACATGGTGACCTTGCATCTGAGGCTCTTGGAAATGCAATTTCTGATGTCGAAGCTGCAATGGCAGGATTGGCTGCGGGGATGGTTGATTCTCTACAAAAGCAAGCATCCGGATTAGCATCGAAGCAGAGAGAGCTAGCAGATAATACTGAAAAAGCAAAGGAGGGTGACGGTGACGGTTTAAAAGATCAACAAGAGGGCTTAAATGATTCGGCCAAAGAATTGTTGGAAAAGATTGATCAAACTGCACGCTCAATGGGAAACTTTAATGAGAACGCAACTGAGGACCTTCTTCGTGGTGCAAGAGATTCCAGGGAGGGAGGCATTGAACGATCCGGTAAAAGGGCAGCTAATTCACTTCTTTACGAAGCTTTTCCCCAAGCGAAAAAAGAAGAAGACAAAGTTGCTGAAAATTTAGAAAATTTGGGAGATGATCTGCAGAGTGTTGCCGATAAACTCCGAAATATTGGAAACAATGCCTTACGTGAACTTGTCGAGGAATTACAAAAAACCCAAGAAGAAATACCAGGAATGAATGGACAGGAACTTAAAGAGAAGTCTGAGGAATTGGCACGGGCAATTGGTTCTTTGCCCAATGCTGAGTCTGATCAAAGATTGCAGAACTTAACTCAGTTTTTTGAACAGGTTGCCGTAAGTGAAAATCCATCTCAATCAAGTTCCATGGCCTCGGCCGCAGTCGCCGATGCTTTAGAATTGGTTCAACAATTTTTTTGGAAGCAGACAGTTGAAAATCGATTGAAAAGAAATCAGGAAACAACAGCGGCTCCGAGTCGTTACAAGAAACAAGTAGAGGAATATTTTCGCAGAATTGCGGAGGGTGAATAATGATCGGTTGGGATTGGCCTTTTTCTCCTGTTTGGTTTGTTTTATTAGTCGCAATCTTCTTATTTCTGCTTTTTTGGCAGAGTCGGGGTCTTTTGCGAGCTACGCTTCCTCAGTTGGCTTGGAAATTAATTTTTTTGAGAATTCTTGCAGGTGTCCTTTTCTTTCTCCTGTTAGCAAGACCTTTTCTTACAACAGATCAGCCAAATCCCAAGGAGTTTAAACTTCTTTCTCTTGCCGACTTGTCGGGGAGTATGAACACCCGTGATGCTGGTCAATCTCTTCGCAGGATCGAGCAGGTTCTCTCTTTCCTTGATCTTGATAATCAAGATTCTTGGATAAATGAGATGAAGAAGAATTATGGTAAAGTAGAAAACTTTGCTTTTTCTGATGAGGTTTTTCGTATGGGGAGAGACTCTTTCAACCAAGTTGAGCTTGGTAAAAAAACTGCAATTGGGAATGCTTTATCCACAGGTTTAAGGGGAAATGAGGACGGAAAACCACTTGGATCTGTGGTTGTTTTTTCTGATGGTCGTAATAATTTCGGATCGTCGATAATGGACACTGCCAAAGATTTTCGATCAAAGGGAATCCCAGTCAATGTTGTTGGGGTAGGGCGGGAGCAACCGGTAGGTGATGTAGCTGTTTTTTTTGTTAATAGAAAACCAAAAGCCGTTGCCAAGGAAGAATTATTATTAACTGCAGAGATAGAAAATAAATTTGCAAATGAAGTCAGTTCAAAAGTAACTCTTTTCCAAGAAAAAAAAATTGTGGAAGAAGTTTCTATTACATTAAACAGCGGAGAAAAAAGAAAGATCAGTTTTTCTCCTTTAATTCCTAAAACTGCTGGGCCTAAGAGATATCGAATCCTTATAAACCCGCCCCCGGGAGACGCTGACCCCTCGAATAATTCAGATTCTTTGCTCGTTGTGGTGAAAGCACCTGAACAATTTACAACGCTCTACATTTCCAATCGTATCCAACCTATTTTTCCATTTATAAAAAGAGTACTTGCCAATGAAGAACGGTTTGATTTTCAAGCTCTCATTAGAATGAGTGAAAAGGTTTTTTATGCATTTGGGGAGGGCGTTAAACCAGAATACCCCACCATTCCTTCTTTTTGGATGAAATATGATACGATTTTGTTAGATACAACTGTACTTGGCGATATGAATGAGACTTTAGTCGATTCGTTGAAGGACTTTGTGCAAAAGAAAGGTGGAGGGTTATTACTATTTGGACCTGTTGATGAAGCTAGGAAAAAGCTTGGTGGAATTGTGCCAGTCAAGGAAGTCGAACGGGTTATGGCTAAAGATAATTTATCTTTAATCACATTAGAGGAACCGCTTTTCTCACCCGTAGATGAGGTTGTGGAAATGAAGCCTTTTATGCCCAAAAGATTGCCTGGTTTTTTCGTTAAAGTTCAAAACCAAGGTGCAAGGGGGGTTGTTCTATCTCGAGCCAACGGTAAAGCAGTTTTGAGCGTTCAGGCATATGGTGCCGGTAAGGTTGCATACTGGGGTTCTCCACACGATTGGCGTCGATCATTAGATGAAGATGTTTCTAAGGAGTTCCGGCAGTTTTGGCATGCACTCGTTCAATGGTTGGGGACAGGGGGAGAGGATCGTCTGAAAACCACAGAATCAGAAAAGCCCTTTCTGCGCGGAACAGATGCACCTTTACAGGTTGAAGCGTTAGGGGCAGATTTCGAGCCCTCTATTGATGCTTTAGTTGAAGCTCGAATATCTGGACCTAATAATTTCACGAAAATTGTTCAGCTTTATCCACAGGGTGCAGTTGCAGGGAAATATGCGGGTAGTTTTCGTCCTACTCAAGCAGGTGCCTACGAAGTTAATTATATTTTACGTTTCCCTGATGGTGAAAAACTGGAAAGGGATAATTTTTTGCGTGTCTCTGAAGCGGGTGAAGAATCAGTAGATGTTTCTTTTGCCCGTTTAGACTTACAAATGCTCGCTAAATTAACAGGTGGAGATTATCTTACAATCGATGATATGAACCACAAATGGGAACCGACTTTTGCGAAGAATCTACCATCGGTTAAAAAACGACACAGTCTTGCTAATGCTTGGGTTATTTTTATTGCTCTTTTTATATTTGCTGGAGTTGAATGGATTCTTAGAAGGCAAGGAGGGTTGCGATGAATTCGGGCATTTCTTTTCTCACTTTCACTATTTTATTGCTATCCTTGAATGCTCAGGTTCCGGTTCCCGCATTAGTTTTTGAAGATTTTAACAGTAGTGCTAATCAATATTTGGAATCTAAAAAATCAACTGATTTAATACCAAAAAGATCAAGCGTTCTTGAAACAATTGAACGAGCAGGTGCAGATTTAAGAAATGAAGATGTGGGAATAAGGGTAGGTGCTGCAAAGCTACTGGGAAAGTACAGGAATTCCAGGACTTCAGTTCTTTTGGTTGGTGCATTAGATGATATAAGTCCATTGGTAAGAAGGGCGGCGATGGTATCGCTTGCCGAGCATGCGTCCAACGGGTTTTATATTTATGACAAGTCTTTGGTCGAAAAAATATACTCCAAGCTTGGTGATTCTGATGTTGAAGTCAGGCGTGAAGTTTCAACCATGATACCTAGACTTATTTCAGGTATGATGCGAGGAGGTATGGAGGTTGTGGAAATCAATGGTCGAAGAGTTTATCGATCAATCCCATCGTCTCTTCGACCCGATTTACTTTCATTAACACTGCGTGCTTTCCTTGATGAGGATGCGATTGTAAGGCAGAATGTTCTTAAATATCATAACTACCTACAAGTTCCTTTACCTGTAAAAACCCTTGGGGAATTACTTAACGATCGTGACTTGGGAGTTTTGCTTACTGCACTGGGTAAAATTTCAAGTAATGCATCGAATGGAAGTATTGTTGAGTTGGTCAAGGGTTTGTCAAAGCACAGAGACAAGGGAATCAGGCTGAAAGTTGTCTCTGTTGCTAGGGATGCAAACAGATACCACCCCGGTTACCGATCTATTTTGCGTGAAATGACCGCAGATTCTGACTCTGAAGTACTTTCTATGGCAGCGGTTGAATTAGCTCGCTTTGGGGAAAGAGTTCCACCCAAAGTTGTCGAAAAAATCAAGAAGTTTCTACTTAGTGTGGATGGGATGTCCACACAGGTTACTACTATTTTGTACGCTGTTTCTGCTCTTGGGGTAGATGGAGTTGATGTTTACCGTGCATTAACTGAACATAGCAGTTCTCAAATCCGAACGATTGCGTGGCAAAGACTTATTAGCTTGAGTGACGGTTGGCAAAAAAGTTCTTTATGGATGCCTGCAATGATGGATCGAGATAAAGGCGTTCGAATGGCAGTTATTAATTCATTGCGAGGCAGGTCGATCCAATACACAGAAGATGAATTAATTTTGCTTGTAGAGAGTAAATATGCTGATGTTCGTATATTTGCGGCTCAAAGTTTGCTTGACGCAGATAGGGAAATTGTTGCTTCCCTTGGCTTTGATCTTTTGATTGATGAGGATACCATCGTTCGGTCAACCACAATCCGAGCAATATCCTCTCTCCGAGTTCCTGGTTGGGTCAAGGTTATGAGTCGATCACTAATGGACGATGATTATGTGATCCAAAGAGCGGCCATGGACGGGCTTATAGAAGATAGGCAAAAGGGAGTGCCTGCTCTTCTTAATTATGTAAATAATTACCCGGAGAGTCGAATTTCAAACTTAGCAATTATCGAATTAAAAAAAATGGGTATCCAACCATGAAACAGATTCCTTTTATCTTAATTTCAATCATTTTATTGCCTTCTTTTTTATCTGGCGAAGACAATTATCCAATGAAAGATGGAAGCATTCGAATTGTTCAATTATTGAGGCAAGAAAATAATTTGCGCCGATATCCGGATGCATTGCCTAGCTTGCTTAAAATGTTAAACGAACAAACATATGCTAGTTTTGATACTGATCCTCTTTTTATTGATTCTCTGACTGATGATCGCTTGTTTGAAAATCCGATTCTTTATGTAAATTGTGATGAGCAACCAAATCTTGAATTCCCTGAGGATGAAAGAAATGCTCTTCGGCGTTATATGGAACTTGGTGGATTTGTGTATTTGGATGCAGGTATAAAAGCGTCTTTTCTTGGAGCTGATTTGGGGCATAGTTATGCCGCTTGGGAGGAACGTCCTGAGGTAAGGGATTTATTTTCTCAAGTTTTTCCTGAAAAAACCTTCATTCCTCTCTCACGGGATCATGATTTATTTCGAACTTTTTTTCGTGGTTTGCCAAAAAATGAAGATTTGAAAATAGAGGCTAATCAAAAGCGTCTACCCGAAACAGTGCTCACTTTTGTTGAACGAGAAAAATGGCCACAAGCAACTTATTCCTTTGTTGGTTTAAAGGTAAATGGCAGACTGGCTTGCGTGGCATCTCCAATATGTGCAATGGGCTGGGGGCGAGATGAGTTTGGTGCCTGGATTCCTCCAATCTCCTTTCGTGTTAGGGAGTCTGCTGAGAATTTTGATGAGAACCTAAAGCTTGCTTCATTTTCAGGTGGCACATTCGAAGTTACTCGGGAAGATGGTTTGAAGGATATTATTTATTCTGAGAGTGGGCAGCGACCAGCATGGGTTCAGGAGCCAAATGGGAAGTGGAGAATTTTTAAATATTATTCAGGTGAAGAAATAAGTAATTATGCACATGCTTTTTATTCGAGGTTGGGAATGAATGTCTTCCTCTACGCCTTACTTAACTGATAGATTATAACATTAGATTAGATGAGTGAAAAAAAATTTCCAGATTTGCCAGAACCTGCTGATTTACCCCGTCCGCGTTTAATTTCTTCTGCAACCTATTGGTGGGTTGGAACATTTATTCTTTTAGGTCTTACTATTGTTTGGCTGCCGTCTCAATGTTCAACTGAGGAGATTGGGCAGAAAAAAGAAGGTGAAGACTCAATTGAAAATCTTCCTCAGGCAAATCAAAATAAAGAGCTTGAGTTTCGTGAGGATGGATTATGGTACAAAATTGGAGAGGATCTTCCCTTTAGCGGTGCTGCGGTTGATTTGCACGACAATGGAAAAATGAAATCTAGAACTAAAATAATTGAGGGTGCTGCAGTTGGTCTAATTGAAGAATGGGATGAGAATGGAACTGTTAAGGGCGTTCGTTTTAAAGATGAATTTCCGCAATGAGGTTTTTTTTATTCTTCTATCCACTTTTATTGTTTAGCTCACCCAAGCTAGCTCTTGATTCCTCTGCACTTTCAGTTGTTTTAGAAAGATATTCTAAAGCTCGTGAATATTATTCTATGTTGATAAAACAGTCTCCCAATTCTGTATCTGCATATTCAAGTAGAGGAGATGCAAATATGTTTTTAGGAGATTTTTTAGGAGCAAAGCAGGATTACGAAAAAATGATTGAGTTAGATCCTAAATTAGAGATTCCTCATTGGCGGTTAGGGATTGCATATTTTTATTTAGGTGAATTTCAAAAAGCTGCCCACCAATTCGAAATTTACCATCAATATGACAATGTGGATAGAGAAAATGGAATTTGGAGATTTATGTCCCAATTCCAGGAAACTGGGTTGGAATTTGCAAGAAGTAAGCTATTGAAATACAGCAGCGATGATAGGCCTCCTTATCCTTGGCTCTATGATATGTTTAAAGGTAAATTAAAGCCCGCCGAAGTTTTTGAGAAAATTGACAAAGAAGGATTTTCTTTAGAATACAAGGAAAGAGTTCTTTTTCATGCTAATCTATATGTGGGTATATTTTTGGAATTAACCGGAGATTTTCCAAATGATGCGTTAGGCTATTTAGCAGAAGCGACTTCAAATAAATATGGTGTGAAAACTGGGACCTACATGTGGCATGTTGCCCGTTTGCATCATAGTCGTCTTCTTCGTTCAATCCATGAAAAATAGAGTTTCCTTCCTTCATTTTTTGATTTGTGCATGAAATATTGAAGCACAAACAAGAAGAGGAGCAAAAAAATTCAAAATAGGAATCATCCATATCATCGTTCCGATACATCCATGCAAGGTTACGGATTTTGTTGGGTTATACATTTCCCGAGGTAATCTATGTTGAATAATTTCTTTGTATTCTTTTCCAAGCAGAAAACCGTTTACTATAATTTGCATCGCTATACCAATTGGAGGAAAGAACCATCCAATTAAGTATAATGGGGATACAAGTAGGTTCACTACCAAGCTAAATCCAATAAATCTCCCTGCAATTAATGTAGAATGAAACAGTGCTGGGGCAGGTCTAAGTTTAACTTTTGGATAGTGCTGATTTTTAATTGCATCAATAGCACCATCAATAAAAAGTCCAAGGAAAGCCGCATGGATTGAGCCAAAAAGAAAAAAGCCAAATACCACCAAGGCAACTCCAATGACAACTTGTGTAACGGTTCTCATCCATGACTCTTTTTCAATGAAGTCAAAATACGACAGT
>CBFIBI010000090.1:0-9716 GCA_965660725.1 Opitutales bacterium | reverse complement strand
CACCCTGAAAATTAAACCCACCAGTTATTCCATCGTAATCAAGGCATTCACCTGCAAAGTATAAATAGGGAATCAGCCGGCTTTCCATCTTTTTAAAATTTACCTCCTTTAATCGAACCCCTCCACAGGTTACAAATTCTTCTTTATTCATCGTTTTTCCAGATACTTGAAACCTGGCTGAAATGAGTTCCTCAATTAACTCGGCTTCCATTTTCTTAGGTAATTGTGCCCATTGCATAGTCTCGCTCATTTTCAGATGTTTCAGGATTTTCTCCCATAACCTTCTGGGCAAACCTTCAAACACTTTTGTTCTAATAAGTTGTTGGCCATGCTGGTTGCGCAAGCGGGAAAAAAGGGATTGTAAATCGGACTCTTTGAGATCTCCTAACCAGTTTAACTCGATCTGAAATTCATAATTCAATTCATTCAATTGCCGAGCCTCCCATGCAGAAAGTTTTAGAATTGCCGGTCCGCTAAGTCCACGATGGGTAATCAGAACAGGCCCGGTTTGAAATTTTCCTTTTGGCGGAATTCGCACTGATGCATTCTTCACCGCAATTCCGTAAAGCTCCTTCAACCGTTCATCTTTTATATCAAAAGCAAAGAGGGATGGTACTAGCGGTTCAATGGTATGCCCCAGTTTTTCGAGTGATCTTATCAGGGATGAAGATTTCATCGAACCGGTGGCAATGCATACGCAATCAAATCTCTTATTCACGCCATTGGAAAACCCGAGAGTAAATTGGCCCTGTTCATGAACTAAGGATTTTACTCCGAGACTGCTAGATAATTTTACTCCTTTTACATTTGCCTGTCCTATCAAACAATCAACAATACTCTGTGAGTTATCCGAAACGGGAAACATTCGACCATCATCCTCAGTTTTTATCTGAACACCTCGAGACTCAAACCATTTAACTGTGTCTCTTGGTTGCCAGGTATAAAACGCACCCATCAATTCCTTCTGCCCACGCGGGTAATTCTTTACTAATTCCCTGGGATCAAAACAGGAATGAGTCACATTGCAACGGCCTCCGCCAGATATTTTAACCTTTTTGAGAAATTGTTTACTCGCATCATATATTGACACTTCCGCATCTTGTTTCTTTTCTGCCAGTGTTAATGCAGAGAAAAAACCTGCCGCACCACCACCGATAACTGCACATTTCATGTTGTAAAATTCAATCTGAACTATGGTACCGTTTTAGCTTTTCCTGAACCATCTTTCGTTCATTTTCAGTCAGTTCTTTATAACCTCTTCCAATTGGCCACCCGTATCCCCAACGGTACCATGTAGGGAAATAGGGTTCTCCTCCCGCACGGACTGCTTCATACATCAAACTAGCAAGTGCTGAATCCCCGGTTTTTTTTTCGACACATGCTTTAAAAGCGAGGTCTGCCTGAAGTCTATCCTCTTCGGTCCCACCCTTCCAATATGCAATATCATGCTTGAGGCAACATTCTTTCCAAAGTTCCGGATTATCAAAAGTCCCGTCAATAAAAAGACTGCATCCATCGCTGGTAAAATCAGATAACTCCATTGTACCTTCCTGCGAGCATCCGAACAAAAGCAAGGAGCATGCAAAAAGGAGTTTAGTTCGTTTCACGCAGTTTGATGAAAAGTCTTAAACCACTATAATTTTTGTTGAACCAAGTGGGAAAAACTTGAATCACTGGGAAGTTGAAAAGCGCGTAAACCAAAAATAGGGAGGGAGGCAAGAAGATGATCAAAAATATCAGACTGAATTGCCTCGTAATGAACCCATCTGACATCGTTTACAAAAACATAAATCTCAATGGGCAAACCTTTATCAGTGGGAGCAAGTTGACGGACAAGAAAAGTCATCCCTTCTTTATGAATAGCAGGATTGGATCTTAGGTACTCCAAGCAATAGGCACGAAATGTCCCCGCATTGGTCAAATTTCGCCCATTCAACAATGGGGCAACTAATCCTTGCTTCTCTACCGCCAAGCCTCTCTCTCCGATATCAGAACGTTTTCCTTTAAAATAGTCTTTGAGGAGTTCAATTTTTTCCAATTCCTCGATTTCACTTTCTTTTAGGAACCTAAGGCTCGAAAGATCAAGATGGATTGATCTTTTAATTCGTCGCCCTCCTGACTCACTCATTCCACGCCAATTTTTAAACGCATCACTTACCAGAGCATGTGCCGGTATGGTACTTACTGTTTTGTCCCAATTCTGTACTTTAACTGTGGTCAAAGACACATCAATCACATCACCGTCCGCTCCATATTTCGGCATCTCGATCCAGTCACCCTTGCGCACCATATTATTGGTGGTCAATTGAACACCGGCAACCAATCCAAGGATAACATCTTTAAAAACGAGTAAGATAACCGCGGTCAGGGCTCCCAATCCGGAAAAGAAATAAACCGGTGACTTATCCAACAAGATTGAAAGAATAAAAATAACACCCGTTCCATTAATTAAAATTTTAATTGCCTGACAAATTCCCTTGAGGGGAAGTTTCGATGAGATCTTGCTATCCTCAGAAACTTTATACAATGCATTGATCAAAGAATCGATTACAGAAAGAGCAATTACAACCAGGTAAAGATTAACCACAATTTCGACCAATTCGTTGAGAAACGGGTAATTTAAGAAAACAATACCCGTGAGTGAACTAATCACGAATGCAGGAGCCAAGTGGGATAAACGATGGAAAAACTTTTGTTCAATCAAATGCTCGCCAATTGATGTTTTTGATTTCTTAATTAATGATCTTACCACTCCGAGCACAAATCGCTTTACAATAAAATTAGCAATCCATCCTACTCCGATAATTACAAGAAGTGCAATCAGGGCGTATAAATATCCGGCATTGATTTCGCTGATGCCAATATTTTGAGAAATAATGTTTATAAATTGGTCTTCTATTTTATTAATCAATTCCATGAACAATGAGGAAAACAGATGCCATTTATCTTACAATCAAAAACATATTATATAAAAACCGTTTTTTACTTAAAATTACAGATCGATAGAGATAATTTGAAAAAAATTCGATACTTGCCCCTTTCTCGTTGTTTTCAATTCAAAAAACCTTCTTTTTAAATTGATGCAAAAAAATACATTTTTATTACTTTTATTATCAGTAATCTTTTTTTTATCAGATCTTTCTTTTGCAAAGTCTAAAGTTGTACTTATTGCCGGAAAAGATAGTCACGGTGCAAATGCTCATAACTGGGGAGAGGGAGTTGATTTACTCTCAAATGCACTCACAAAAGAGTCAGGATTAAATATTGAGACTGCAATTCACAAAGGTGGTTGGCCAACTGATCCATCTATTTTTAAAAATGCTGACTCAGTAGTTATCCTCTCTGATGGGGGTGGCAGGCATCCCATTAATCAAAACCTTAAGGAATTTGATCTGCTGGCGGATAAGGGAGTTGGCCTAGTCTGTGTTCATTATGCGGTTGAAGTACCCAAAGGAGCGCCTGGCGACATGATGAAAAAATGGCTTGGCGGTTATTTTGAGATATTTTGGTCGGTTAACCCCCATTGGACAGCAGATTTTAAGACCCTTCCCAAACATCCGATTACCCGTGGAGTCAGACCATTCAGCCTCAAGGATGAATGGTACTACCATATGAAATTTCGTGACGGAATGGAGGGGGTGACACCAATTCTCAGTGCTTTACCTCCAGCAGACACCCTCAAGAGAGGTGACGGCCCTCACAGCAATAATCCACATGTTAAAAAATCAGTTTTGGAAAGAAAAGAAAAGCAGCATGTCGGATGGGCTTCTGAAAGACCAAACGGTCAAAGAGGTTTTGGTATAACCGGTGCCCACCACCATCAATCATGGGACAATGATGATTTTCGCACCTGTGTCCTAAATGCGATCATTTGGACTGCAAAGATGGAGGTTCCTCAAGGTGGAGTGAAATCATCTTCTAATCCAACAAAAGACAAAACAGAAAAATCAGAAGGTTCTAAAATAAAACCTGTGGATTCAAAGAATGCTCTTTTTGCCAGTAAACTCATTACGACCAAAACCAAGGGACATGCAGTGGAGGTGAAGGCAAAAATCAAAGGGATTCAGAATTTATATCTAACTGTTTCAGATGGAGGTAATTCATATTCATGCGACTGGGCGGACTGGGGGCTCCCCCGTTTGATCGATAGTAGTGGTAAGGAAACCAGGCTCACTGATCTGAGATGGGAATACGCAAAATCGGGTTGGGGCAAAGTACAGATTAACAAGAACTGCGGAGGCCGTCCCTTAAGAATTAATGGAAAAGATATCGCTTATGGTATCGGCACCCACGCAGACAGTATAATTCATTACAAATTACCCAAGGGTCATAAGTTTGTTGAATTTCGATGCCTTGGCGGAATTGATAATGGAGGTAGTGATCAGCAAAGTGGCACACAAAGCAGTGTTCAATTTTTTGTATCGGACAAACCCATTGATATGCCCAAACTTTCCAGAGTTCAACAAAGCCTTCCTGAAATTGATCACTTCCCAGCCGATCAATTTACACTACCAGAAGGACTGGAGGTAAAACTATGGGCAAAATCCCCACTCTTCTTCAATCCGACCAATATGGACATCGACTACAAAGGTCGAGTATGGGTGGCAGAAGGCAGAAACTATCGTAGCAAGCGCACCCAGCCGGACGGTGACCGGATTGTGGTACTCGAAGACAAAGATAGAGACGGGGTAGCCGAAAAGTCTCATGTTTTCGTTCAGGAAAAGTCTTTCATCTCGCCTCTGGGAATTGCAGTTGTCGATAACAAAGTCATTGTCTCACAACCCCCCGATTTAATTGTTTACACTGATGTGGACCGTAATCTCCGATTTGATAAGAATGTCGATAAACGAGAAGTTTTACTCACCGGATTTAGCGGGAATAATCATGATCATAGTCTACACTCCGTTACTGTGGGCCCAAACGGACAATATTATCTGAATTTTGGAAACAAAGGAGCACAGGTAACCGACAAGGAGGGCTGGCAATTAAACGCGGGAAGTTTTTATTCCATGAAAAATATATCCGGAAAACGAAGTTCGGATGGCCAGATTTACCTGGGAGGAGTAGCTTTTCGAGTCAATCAGAATGGTACCGGTATGCGTCCCATTGGCCACAACTTCAGAAACTCATATGAGCAGTCAGTTAGTTCCCTGGGAGATGTTTTTCAAAATGACAACGACGATCCACCCGCCAGCCGTACGGCTTGGTTAATGGAATATGGAAACATGGGCTTCACTTCAAAGGATGGTCTTAGAAGATGGGGCAGTGATAAGATGCCCGGGCAAACCACACAGGTTGCCGAATGGCGGCAGGAGGATCCTGGTGTCGTGCCGGCCGGCGATGTTTACGGAGGAGGCTCTCCCACTGGTATCGCTTTCTATGAGAATGGAATCATGGAAGACCAGTTTGGTGGTTATGTGATCAGTTGTGAACCTGCCCGCAATGTTCTTTTTGGGTACCATCCCAAACCTGAGGGTGC
Source organism: Opitutales bacterium (assembly GCA_965660725.1). GTDB lineage: Bacteria > Verrucomicrobiota > Verrucomicrobiia > Opitutales > Seribacteraceae > Seribacter. The sequence continues at coordinate 4,237 of CBFIBI010000090.1, read as the reverse complement.
AGGTATTGCCCTACCCCAAAGGGATATTTTTCTGACCAGCAACCCGAAGAAAAACTTTGCCGGTGCTGATTTCGCGAGTGCCGGTCGGATCAATGGATTAATCAATTTATTCCGCCCAAGTGATGTGTGTATCGGTCCGGATGGTGCGATCTATGTTGCCGACTGGTTTGATGCCCGGGTAGGCGGACACGGGACGCGGGATGTGGGACAGACAGGTGCCATATATAGAATCGCACCCAAGGGTGCCCAATTATCCATTCCCACTTTTGATAGAAACTCCATTACCGGACAAATTAAGGCTCTCCAAAACCCTTCTCCCAATGTTCGTGAGATTGGACGTTCAAGATTGGAGAGAGCTGGAAAAAAAGCCATACCCGCTGTAAGTCAACTCCTCAATCATTCCAATGAATTCATTCAGGGCCGGGCAATTTGGTTGTTGGCCAAGCTCGGATCCGACGGTCTGAAAATCGTCGAATCTCAACTTGAAAATCGAAATCCAAAAATCAGAGTTTGTGCATTCCGTGCCCTTCGTCATGAGAATCATCGTATGCTCGAACATGCAGGAAAACTAGCCAAAGATTCTTCGCCCCTTGTTCGTCGGGAAGTGGCTCTAGCTATGCGATATGTGCCATTTGAAAAAGCTCGGGATATCCTACTCGAAATTGCAAAGAGATACGATGGGCAGGATCGTTATTATGTTGAGGCATTTGGTATCGGCTGCACCGACAAAGAAGAAAAAATTTATTCGGTATTGAAGAAAAACATGGGAGCAAAAAAATATAATTCAAAGTATGCGGGTTTGGTTTGGCGACTCCATACTGTATCAGCAGTACCCGAAATCAAATCATGGGCGCTCGATGATAAACTGGATGATAGGATTAGCCGATCCATGCTCTTTGCTTTGAGCCTGATCGACGCCCCCCAAGCAGCCAAGGCCATGGTTAGCATAGCCAGAAATGCAAAGAACGAAACCTCTTTTCTGGCCAAAGCTTTTATCGATAAACGAGACCAGGGTATTTGGAATAAATACCAAGCCAAAGACTTACTTAACGGAAAAAGCTCTGCTGAAACCGTTTATGTCGACCGTATTGCACCGACTTCATTCGGCCCCGTGACCAAGCTTCCCGAGGCCAAAGAAATCCTTTCGCTCAAAGGAGATCCTGTCAATGGAAAGCAACAAATTGGGCGTTGTTATGTATGCCATAAAGTGGGTTCTGTAGGAGTTGAATTTGGTCCGACTCTGGCCGGTTGGGGAAGCGGGCAAAACCGGGAGACTATCCTCAAAGCTATCACAGATCCATCCGCCGACTTGGCTCATGGTTATGAAGGCACGGAGTTGCTGGTCAAAGGAGATAAGCGAATTCAGGGATTCATTCAGGCGGAAGGCGATCCATTAGTCGTTCGTGTATTTGGTGGTGAGGATTTAGTTATTGCAAAATCGGATATCAAATCCCGCAAAAAAATGAGTTCTTCTCTGATGGCTCCTGCATCCAGCCTTGGATTAAATGCTCAGCAACTACGGGATATTGTAGAATATCTCAAGTTGAACTGATTACCTATTCGGTGCCTCTTTAATAAATTTTATGACTGATTTTATTTTCCAACTGGAAAGTACTTACGCAGAACTTCCCCAGGTACTTTTTTCCAAATTATCTCCCACTCCAGTCCGTCAACCTGAGGTTGTTCTTTTCAATGAAAAACTGGCCCATGAGATAGGACTAAATCTTTCTGACATGAGTAAGGAAGTGCGTGCTGATTTGTTTGCCGGAAACTTCGTACCCGAAGGAACTGAGCCCTTTGCACAAGCGTATGCCGGACATCAATTCGGAAACTTTACCATGCTCGGAGACGGACGGGCGATTGTTCTCGGAGAGCACCTGACTCCCTCCGGGCAACGACTAGATTTGCAATTAAAAGGTTCGGGGAGAACGCCCTATTCCAGGGGTGGAGACGGACGGGCTGCCCTCGGTCCCATGCTTCGTGAATATATCATTAGCGAAGCTATGCACGCTCTGGGAATCCCCACCACGAGGAGTTTGGCAGTCGTAACCACCGGAGAAAAAGTATACCGGGAAACCGAGTTACCCGGTGCAATCCTTACCCGGATCGCCGGTTCACATATTCGGGTAGGAACATTTGAATATACATCTCTTCAAGAGGATAAGCAGGTTACTCAAGCCCTGCTCGATTATCTGATCGACCGGCATTTCCCAGAGATTAAAAAAAAGGAAAACCAACCCTTCGCTCTGCTCGAAGCAGTTATTCATCAACAGGCAGAATTAATTACCCATTGGATGAGAGTTGGTTTTATTCACGGAGTCATGAATACCGATAATATGGCCCTATCGGGAGAAACTATTGATTATGGTCCCTGTGCCTTTATGGATACCTTTGCCCCCGATACTGTCTTCAGTTCCATCGATCACAAGGGACGCTACGCATATGCCAATCAGCCCTATATCGCCCAATGGAACCTCGCCCGTTTGGCAGAAAGTTTATTGCCTTTAATGGATGGAAATAAAGATGAAATAATCGCGTCGGCTGAGGATTTATTGAATTCGTTCGAACAGATTTATAAAAGTAAATGGCTATCCATGATGGGTTCCAAACTAGGATTTGCACAGACGGGTAAGGAGGATGAGAAACTAATCACCGACCTGCTCGACTGGATGCATAAAAATTCAGCAGACTTCACCAACACCTTTCTAAACTTATGCAAAGAAGAAATTCCTGATGGAGCACTTTATGCATCGGAAAGCTTTCAAAGTTGGCATGTCCGCTGGCAAAATCGTCTTGGAAAAGAGGAACATGGCTTGGAAACATCCTTCGCTCTGATGAGATCATTCAACCCAGCGGTTATTCCCCGCAACCATAAAGTGGAGGAAGCCCTGCAAGCTGGAGAGAAAGGCAACTTCAAACCCCTTTTTGATCTGCTGAATGTGATCCAGAAACCATATGAATCTGGCGACCTCCTTCTACCCTTCCAGGCTCCGCCCAAACCGGATGAAAAAGTACATCAAACTTTTTGCGGAACCTGAACGGTGCATCCCAATCTTGACCGACTCTACTCAAGTTGTAGGTTACAAGTAATCATGTTCATCGGAATCGCTGGAATTATCGGAGCAGGAAAGTCGACCCTTGCGCAAAGCTTAGCTGACCATCTAGGTTATGAAGCCTATAACGAGCCTGTGGACGACAACCCTTATCTCGATGACTTCTACGCTGATATGAATCGCTGGGGAGCGATGATGCAAATTCATCTACTCTTTCGCAGGTTTGAACAGCACCAACAAATTGTGTGGAAAAAAGAAAAAGGTGCGGTACAGGACAGAACTATTTACGAGGATACCATTTTCGCCCGTATGCTCCACGAAGACGGTTTAATTAACCAGCGCGACTATGAAACTTATATCGGACACTTCAATGTCATGAAACGATTCCTCGTCTACCCAGATATTCTAATCTACTTACGTGTTTCTTCCGGAGTCGCGATGCAACGAATCCAAGAGCGCGGACGGGATGCGGAAAGAGAAATCACGCTCGATTACATGCAAAAACTCCACCATGGATACGAAAGCTTCATCACTGAGATGGACCATTACACCCGAACCCTCACGCTCGACTGGAACGAATATATGGAAACCGAAGAAGTGGCAAAAATGGTTAAGGAAAAATCGAACGAGAATCGAGAATTCATGCGAGACTTAAAATAGGAAATGAAATTTCATTCTCATTTTTATTCTGAACAGACTCTTCTAAAAAAAGACTTTTGCTTTCAATTAGTGGGTACTTGACCAATAATCTGGTCAATGTAAATTCAGCAGAATGAAATTCTCGAACTTACTTTTTGTAATACCGGCATTATTCTTGGGAGCCGCTAAAAAACCCAACATCCTATTTATTTTTACGGATGACCATGCTTATCAGGCAGTGGGTGCCTACAATTCATGGCTCAAGGAACACTGCCCTACCCCGAATATCGATTCCCTCGCCCGGGACGGTATGCTTTTTGAAGAATGCTATGTTACGAACTCAATTTGTGGACCGATGCGGGCCGCTATTCAGACCGGTAAATATTCTCATGCAAATGGATTTCTCGTAAACGGAAATAAGTTCGACGGTACGCAGCAAACTTTTCCTAAAATGCTCCGTAAGGCTGGATATACCACCGCAGTCGTAGGGAAATGGCACCTGGGTACACATATGTCGCCACAGGGGTATGATTATTCTGAAGTAC
>CBFIBI010000089.1:0-9838 GCA_965660725.1 Opitutales bacterium | reverse complement strand
TGCTTAAATAGTTTTGGATCATCAAGGAGTCTTAAGTGTCAGAAAAACGAAAAGTCGAGCTTGTTCATTTAATTAAAAAGCATGATGAGGATTATTATCGCTTTGGTAAACCGACAATTTCAGATCGTGAATATGATCGGTTAAAAAAAGAGCTGGATTCTTTACAGCAGACAGATGATCCACTTGGACTTTTTGGAGACAATAGTAGTAAGAGTGATGGTGCTTCAGGAAATGAAGTACTGAATATTGGAGACGATCGCATTGATGGTTTCCAGTCACATGTTCATCGTTCACCTATGCTTAGCTTGGATAATACCTATGACCGTGAAGATTTTTTTAATTTTGAGAAACGATTATCCAAAGTTTTAAAAATTGATTATCTTGAATATGTAATCGAGCCAAAGGTAGATGGTGTAGCCGTTTCATTGACTTACGAAGACGGAGCCTTGAAAAGAGCAACTACTCGCGGGAACGGTATTGAGGGGGATGTGATAACTCAAAATATTCTTCATCTGAAAAATCTTCCAACTGTAATAAAAGATCTTAAATTTCCTTCTTTTGTGGAGATTAGAGGGGAAATTTATATGACCCATCAAGAGTTTAGCAGAATTAATTCGGAAAGAAGTCAAGATGGCTTAGATTTGTATGCAAATCCAAGGAATTTAACTGCTGGCACGGTAAAGCTGCTTGATCCTAGGGAGGCGGTAAAAAGAAAACTTGAGATTGTGCTATATGGGCTTGGTGCCTACGAACCTAATGGGCAATTTGAGAAGCAATCTGATTTTTATTTTGCGATTAAGAACTGGGGGTTTCCGACGGTTGAGTTTTTCGAGATTGCGACATCTGCAAATCAGGCATGGGAAGCTATATCTAAGCTTGATGAGTTGCGCAATTCTTACAGCTATCCTACTGATGGAGCTGTAATTAAGTTAGATTCATTTGACTTGCAGAACCGAGCTGGAAGTACAGCAAAAGCTCCCCGTTGGGCAATCGCTTACAAATTTGAATCAGAAAGGCAGGAAACATTGCTCGAGGCAATAGAATTACAAGTTGGTCGTACCGGTGCTATCACTCCTGTTGCTCATCTTACTCCAGTTCTACTTGCTGGCACAACAGTATCGAGAGCGAGCCTACATAATTCAGATGAAATTAAACGAAAAGATATTCGAGTTGGAGATATCGTTGTCGTAGAAAAAGCTGGTGAGATAATACCTCAAGTGGTTGAAGTTGTTCCTCATCAAAGAAAGAAAAATTCTGCCAAGTATCTGTTTCCTGAGAATTGCCCATGTTGCAGTTCGGTCCTTCAAAAAGTTGAGGGTGAGGCAGCATGGCGATGTTTGAACTCAAGTTGTGTTGATCAGGTAAAAGCAAGACTGCAATATTTTGCTTCCCGAGGTTGTATGAATATCGACAGCTTAGGCGAGGCAGTAATATCCCAATTGGTCCATAAACTGGAAGTCAGTAATTTGTCCGATCTATATTCATTAACTAAAGAACAGCTTATTAAATTAGATGGATTTGCGGAAAAGTCTGTTGATAATCTGCTGGAATCTATCCTTGAAAGTAAAAAGGTCGAGTTTTGGCGTTTTGTTTGTGGTTTGGGAATAAAGCATGTCGGTGCATCTGCATCCAAGGCTATCGTGAATACCTTCAGGGACATCGATCAAATAATTAATGCCACAGTCGAAGAACTTACATCTATTGATGGAGTGGGTGAAGTTATGGCCCATAGTATCTTTACGTTTTTTTCATGCCCAGATAATCTTTCCTTGATAAATGAGCTAAAAGAGCAAAATTTGAATTTAGCCAATTCTGCGAAAGTAAATGGGGTCGATCTTATTCTTAAAGATGAAGTTTTTGTTCTAACAGGCACCCTTACTAAATTCAGCAGGGAGCAGGCGGGTTCGAAAATTGAATCCCTTGGTGGTAAGGTTTCATCTTCTGTAAGTAAAAAAACCACTTACCTTGTGGTTGGCGAAAATGCAGGTTCAAAATTAGAAAAAGCAAAGAAATTAGAAGTGCCAGTACTAGATGAGAATGAGTTTATTAAAATTGTTGGAGAATTGGTTTAAAGAAGAACTTCGTTGTGTTAATAACATTGTGATTAAAGATTAAACGGCTACATTAGTCTGTTTGAAATTCGCAATCATCTAAAATGTCAAAAGATATTCATACTGGCTTTGATCCCGTTGAGGACGCCATTGCTGAAATAGGCAAAGGTAATTTGGTAATTGTTACAGACGATGAAGATCGCGAGAACGAAGGCGATTTAATAATGGCTGCATCAAAGGTTACTCCAGAGTCTGTCAACCAGATGATATTACATGCCAGAGGCTTGATTTGCGTTCCTTTAATGAGTAACCAACTAACTAGGCTTGGAATCTCCAGCATGGTGCCCCACAATCGGGAAGCACAGAGAACTGATTTCACAGTTTCTGTTGATGCTGCGAATGGAATTTCAACTGGAATCAGTGCATTTGACAGAGCGAGTACCATAGAGATTTTGGCTAACCCAAATGCGAATCCGCAGGATTTGGTTCAGCCTGGTCATGTTTTCCCTCTTAGGGCGAGACCTGGAGGTGTTTTGGAACGAGCTGGTCATACTGAAGCTGCAGTTGATTTAGCATCATTGGCCGGACTTCATCCAAGTGGTGTGATTTGCGAAATTTTAAATGAAGATGGAAGTATGGCTCGATTACCCGAGCTAAAACGCTTCAAGGAAAAATGGGGAATAAAGTTGATTTCAATTGCTTCCCTTATCGAGTATCGTCATCAGCGCGACCAATTAATTGAAAAGTTTACTGAGTCTGACTTTTGCTGTGAAGCAGGGCAATTTACTCTTCATGGATTTAAAAGTATTTTGGATGATAGGGTTCACTATGCACTTACTTTTGGTAAAATCAATAAATCTAAACCCACTCTCGTTAGAGTTCAAACTGCTAATGTTCTAACAGATGCCCTTGGTCTTATGGAACATAGAAAAAGCCTGAACCCTATTTCCCAAAGTTTGAAGATGATTGCAGCTAAAGGCTCAGGTGCACTTCTCTACATGGAATCCAGAAGGATAGAATCTCAAAAAGAAAAGTCGAGTATCAGTTCGACACAACAGCAAACGATTTCAGTCCCCAAAATGGATTTTCGTGATTACGGAATTGGTGCTCAAATATTAGTTGCTTTGGGCATTGAGAAGCTTCAACTCATTACGCGCGATCGCAGGCGGGTAGTTGGGTTAGAGGGATATGGATTAGAAATCTCTGAACGAATTTTGTTAAAATAAAAGTAATGAGTTCTGAATTTCAACCAACTTCAAATTTATCGGTGAAATCTTTAAAAGTTGGGATCGTTGCGTCTCGATTTAATTTTTCTTTGATAAATTCACTCCTAGAACGTGTATTAGATTGCTTACATGAAAATGGAAAACCGGAAAAACTTTTAATCGAGAGAGTGCCCGGTTCTCACGAAATTCCTGCAGCACTTTCATTAATGTTAGCATCTGAAAAATTCTCCTGTTTACTTGGCCTTGGCGTTGTTATTAAAGGAGCGACTTCTCATCACCACTTAGTAGCTGAGTCTGCTAGTAATGCGATTCAAAACCTAGTTGTTATGAATAATATTCCAATTATTAACGGTATTATAGTTACTGATAACCTTAAAGATGCGGAGGAACGTATAACCGGAAGATTAGACCGTGGACATGAATTCGCACAAGCTGTAATTGAAATGGGTAATTTACAAAAAAAATGGACGAAGATTTAATTACCAATCCAAAATGGAGCCAAAGAAGGCAGAATCGTGCAACTGCATTTCGATTCATTTTCCAATGGGAAATGAATCCTACTGACGACTTTGAAAGAGATTTGGAAGAGTTTATTGAACGACTGGGAAAAGGGGAAGAGTTCTACAGCTATGCAATCGACTTAGTTGATGGCATTATTGAAAAAAAAGACATTATCGACTCAATGATAGCCGATTTGGTTGATAATTGGGAGTTCTCCAGAATTGCAAAAGCTGATCTTGGATTACTCCGTGTTGCAATTTATGAGATTCAATATCGACTGGATGTACCACCAGTAGTGGCTATCGATGAAATTCTTGAAATTAGCAAAGAATTTTCAACTGAAAACTCTAAAAAATTTCTTAATGGAGTCCTTGATAAGGTTATTACACAACTGCCTAGATCTTCAAGGAAACCTGCAGTATAGCTCTAATTTTTACCGATTCTTGAAAGCTTAAAGCCTGCATTTGTTACAATATCAGGATCAATTAAGTTTCTGCCATCAAAGAAGTGCGCCGGTTTTTCCATGCTCGAATATATTTCTTGAAAATCTAGTGATATAAATTCATCCCATTCTGTCAATAGGGCTATAGCGTGGGTGCCATGTGCTGCATCAATTGGGTCTTTTGCAAAGTACAACCGATCGCTGCCCACAGAGAGTCCTAAAGCTGATAGAATTGATTCATGGCTAACTTTTGGGTCGTAAATCCTCAGACAAGCCTGTTCGTCCAGCAATCTTTTACACACTGCAATTGCAGGAGATTCACGAGAGTCGTTTGTGTCTTTTTTAAATGCAAAGCCCCAAATTGCTATACATTTACCCGACACAGTATTGAACATGGAATTCATTAATCTTTGAACAAATCGTTCTTTTTGGTACTCATTCATTCGAACAACTTGATCCCAGTATTCAGCAACTTCTGGTAAACCAAAATGCTGACACAGATAGGACAAATTTAGGATATCCTTTTGAAAACATGATCCTCCAAATCCAACGGAACTCTTCAGGAATTTTGAACCAATTCGAGAATCTGTCCCTATTGCATTTGCCACTTCATCAATATCGGCGCCGGTTGACTCGCAAAGTGCAGAGATTGCATTTATGCTTGAGATTCTTTGGGCCAAAAAAGCATTTGCTGTTAATTTAGATAATTCAGAAGACCAAAGGTTTGTGGTTATAATCTTTTCACGATCTACCCAATGTGCATAAAGATCGACAATTTTAGCTATCGCATTAATGCCTTCTGGCGTTTGCTCGCCACCTATCAGTACCCTATCTGGGTTTTCTAAATCTTTAATTGCAGTTCCTTCGGCAAGGAATTCAGGATTGGATAGAACCTGGTAAGAAAACCCGTTGTTTGATTCGTTTAAAATCTCTTTAACCATTTGGGCTGTTCGAACTGGTACGGTTGATTTTTCAACAACTATTTTATTTCCTCCTCCGACCTTTGCGATATTTCGAGCACATAGTTCTATGAATTTTAAATCAGCTGCCTTACCTTTTCCTGAACCATACTCCTTGGTAGGAGTATTAACACTTATAAAAATTGCATCCGCTTGTTTTATGGCATGATCAATTTCAGTACTAAAAAAAAGATTATCCCCTCTGGATGCAGAAACAACTTCAAGAAGACCGGGTTCGTAAATTGGTAACGAATCAGAATTCCATGCATCTATTCTGGATTGATTTAGATCCACTACAGTAACGACTGTACTTTTACATTTTTTGGCAATCATGGCCATCGTTGGCCCACCTACATAACCTGCTCCTATACAACAAATTTTCATTTTACTTTTAGATATTTAAAATTTTAGTTACTTGCGATACTATAATACATATTCAGTTTATTAAATTTAATGTTACAAGAATTTATAAGTTTACCTTGGGCTAGGATTTTTCTGCTTTTTCTGCTTTTTTATTTTCTCTTGGTAGTATTTGCATGGGTTTATGCTGACCGGATACTTTTCCCTCACCCTTCAGATCCAACATATTCATCATCAGAAGTTGATTTTTATGCATTAACTGAAGATGGAAGTAAGATTCCATGCATACATATCAAAGCAGCCAACCCTAACGGAATGACAATTCTGTATAGTCATGGAAACGGGGAGGATCTTGGTATGATACGAACTCGCCTTAAAGAAATCTCCAAGTTTGGTTGCAATATAATTGCTTACGATTATCCGGGATATGGATTACATAGTGGCAAGCCGACTGAGGAGGGATGCTATCAGGCTATCGTTTGTGTCTATGAACATATTTTAAGTCAATTTGGAGTATCTAATGAAAGTATTATTGCCTGGGGACGGTCATTAGGCACAGGGCCTTCATGCTATCTTACTTCAATAAGAAATGTGGGAGGTGTTATTTTAGAGTCTCCTTTCCTGACTGCTTTCAGAAGTGTTACTGAGATTCAAATACTACCTTGGGATAGATTCCGCAATATCGAGCATGTTAAAAATATTAAGTCCCCTACCCTAATTATTCATGGACGCTGGGATGAAGTAGTTCCTTTCCGGCACGGCAAAAAACTGTATTCTCAATTTGAGAATAATAAGGAATTCCTCGAAATAAAAAATGCATCACATAATGATATCTCTGAAAAGGGTGGAAAACTATACAAAGAGACAATTATTAAATTTATAAATAGTTTACTTTAAAGTTTTATTCTTGAACATTATTATGCAGAATAAGTCTATACTTTTAGTACTATTGGTGTGGATATTTTATTATGTTGGGCTTGAATAGGAGAGAATCTAAGTTTTTTGTAAATTCTTTGGGTTTACATCTAATCCTTTTTGTTGCCGCTGGGTTCCTTGGTTTTCTTCCGAGTTGTGAAGAGGAAAAGGAAGATGTTCATGTTTTTGAATTGGCTTCGGCTTCAAGTCTTACTCCCCAACCCCAAAAAATACTCCCAACTTCTCCTCAACCTATTGTAAAGGAAAAGCCCATGCCTATTCCTAAAGTTGCTCCAAAACCTAAGGTAGTGAAAAACATTAAAGGCAGACCAAAACCTACCCCAAGGCTCAAGGAGACTCCAACCCCCAAACCCAAGCCTAAAGCAACCCCGAAACCCAAGCAAGTTGTTCAACCTAAAACGATTTCCTTTAACCAGTTCAAGAATAAGCATAATATTTCCACTCCGCCTTCATCACCTCCTAGTACTTCTGTAAAAGCACCCAAAATTCATATTGATCCGAAAAGCTTTTCTCTTCCGCAGATCACGATTTCTAATTCTTCCAGTCATTCAAATTCTGTTAGCCCCACGGTTTTGAATCGTTACTTGGGTGATGTCAAAGCGAAGCTTGAAGCAGTCTGGGTGCGATTACAGGCTACTGCGAATCTTGGATCAGGCGGCGAGGCTTACCTTTCATTTAAAATCTCTTCAAATGGCACCCTGCTTTACCCTAAAATTTCAAAATCATCTGGAAACGGAGCTCTTGATCGTTTAGTTCTACAAGTTGGGCAAACAGTAGGTAACCTTGGTAAACCACCTGGTGGAAAACTTTCCTCCTCTTTAGAAATACCATTTCGCTTGCGATAATTACGATGAAGTTTGATTGGAAGAGAATATTGGCACCAGTGCTGTGCATTTTAGGAGTACTTCTATGTCTCGCAAGGGATCCAATAATTGGGCTAGGGGTTTTCTTGGTCAGCTTTGCGCTAATCCTTGGTTTTTCCCGTGGAGGTAGCTAATTCTTTAACTTGATTCTTTCGAATAATTGACTCTTTTAACATAAGCTTTTGAGAAGATATAGGTATTCGGTTTCGTGCTGATGGTTTAATTTTAGAATAAGTACCATCTTTCTTTAAAATACTCGCCCCTTCCGTATCAGAAATGAACAATTTTAAATCATTTAATACAGAATTTACTTTCTCAGGGTCTTCAATTGGGAAAACTGCCTCCACTCTCCTTAAGAAATTTCTCTGCATCCAATCAGCACTACCAATGTACAGATTCGCAGAATGTTTTGCATTCATAAAGTAAAAGATTCGGCTGTGTTCCAAGAAGCGTCCAAGTATACTACGAACTTTTATATTTTCACTCATGCCTTTTACCCCTGGTACAAGTCCACAAATCCCTCTAACAATAAGTTCAATTTTTACCCCGGCTTGCGATGCTTCATAAAGGGAGTCAATTACAGGCTGGTCAATTAAGCTATTTACTTTAATGATGATTTTTGCAGGGTTCCCTTTCTTTGCCTCATTTGTTTCATTGTTAATTAATTCAAGCATTTTTGCATGTAGAGTAAAAGGGGCTATTAAAAGTTTTTTAAATTTTGGAGTCCGACTGTATCCTGTTAGTGTATTGAAAAGACTCACGAGGTCGGAAGTATATGAAGGGTTGGCGGTAAATAGACTATAATCAGTGTAAGTTTTTGCTGTGCTTGGATTGTAATTTCCGGTCCCCAAATGTGCATAACTTCTAAGCTTTGTGTTCTCTTTCCTTACAATTAAGCAACATTTTGAATGGGTTTTAAGAGCGGGTAGCCCGTATACGACATGGACGCCAACCTCTTCCATTTTATGGGCCCATTGAACATTAGCCTCTTCGTCAAAGCGGGCCTTCAACTCGACAAGTGCAGTCACTTGCTTGCCGTTTCGAGCGGCGTCCATTAATGCGCGAACTATTGGAGAATTTCCATTTGTTCTGTAAATTGTGAGCTTTATTGCAAAGACATCTGGATCAAATGCCGCAACCTCTAAGAAATGGACCACTGGAGAGAATGAGTCATATGGATGGTGGAGTAAAATATCATCTTTTTTGATTGTTTCGAAAATATTACTTTTGTCTTTTAATTTTGGATGATGAAAGGGTTCAAACGGAGGAAACTGCAAGTCGGCACGATCAACTAGGTCAGGTAGAGACATCAGGCGGTACAAATTGATGGGACCATCAACTAGAGCTACATCATCGATTGATAGATCAATTGCTTCTAATAAATAAGAGAGAACTTCCTCATTTACATCATTATCGATCTCAAGACGCACAGCCCCGCCTTTCCTTAAGTTGTGTAATTCCTCTTCAATGCTTTGTAATAGGTTTTCGACTTCTTCTTCATCAACATAAAGATGACTGTTACGTGTAATGCGAAAAGCCCAGGATCCTGTTGCTGTATGACCTGGGAACAAGTCACCGGCAAAGTGCCTGACAATATCGCATAAAAAAACAAAGGTATCATCCTGTGACTGTTTATTTTGGATTTTTACTAATCTAGGTAAAATTCTTGGAACTGGAACAATTGCTGACAGTTCAGTAGCTTTCTTTTTCCGCTGGTTTTTCAGGGAAACAATTATATTCAAAGACTTATTTAATATTAAGGGAAATGGGTGAGTTGGATCAATTGCCAATGGAGTTAAAACCGGAAACACTTCTCTTCGGAAATAGGCTTTAAGCCATGCGAATTCATCATTAGATAATTCATTAATATTTTTAAAGTTAATCTTATTTCTCTTTAATTCTGGACGAAGGGTTTCATTCCAGCAGTTTTGCTTATCTTTTGCCATCTGACTTGCTTGAAACCTAATTTGATCAAGAAGTTCAGCAGGTGGTATACCGTCAAATCCACTTCTGTTTGAGCCACCATCTACTTTCTGCATGAGACCCGCGACTCGAATTTCATAAAACTGATCAAGATTTGAGCAGACAAAAGAAAGAAATCTAATCCTCTCAAGTAATGGGTACTGTTCAGATTTAGCCTGATCAAGAACTCGATTATTAAATGCTAGCCAGCTTAATTCACGATTAAAATATTTCACATTGGAAGAAGAAGATGCTTTGGGTAAAATCATATCTTGTTATATTCTTATATAATTGCTCTTTTTCGCAATCGAAATTCAACAGCATTACTTTTATGAATGTCTATTTGTGATCTAACACAACTCTGACCCTTGACCTGTGTCGAATCATGACTTAAAATATATTTGTTCTTTGAAATTTTGTTGGGGGTGTTCCGGATTCGACTGCAATGTGGAAACTTCGGTTGCGTGTCGAGGATGACGCTTGGCCTCGTAAAAAATGCTTCAAATCATTAAATGGCGAAAATAATATCGTTAGCTTT
>CBFIBI010000088.1:0-9893 GCA_965660725.1 Opitutales bacterium | reverse complement strand
CAGTGCTCCCCGTATCGGGGCGATGCCAAAAGACGATCGACTACTTTTTCCCGGGCTTGGGGTGATTTGTCCTGTATAAATTCTTCAAACTCATCGAGTGTGGGAGGCAATCCGGTCAAGCCCAGGCTTACCCGTCGGATCCATTTCTCCTTTTTTTCAGGCTCACTTGGTATCCATTTTTTTTCCTCTAGCTTTGAAAGAATAAATTGGTCAACCGGGGTTTTTACAAAATTCTTGTCCTCCACTTTGGGTAAAGCAGGTCTCTTCGGAACCACATAAGCCCAGTGCTTCGCATACTCAGCCCCGGACGATATCCATTGGCGCAGAAGTTTGATCTGGTCAGGCTTGAGATGGTCACCTTTGGGGGGCATCCGGTCATCCATATCGGTGGAAACCACACGATGAAGAATTTCACTTTCTTCCAGGTCACCGGGAGCAATGGCAGGAAATCCTGATTTCCCTCCCTTGTAAGCATACTCAGCAAAGTCCAACCGTAAGCCACCCTGTGGATCATCCAATCCATGACAGGCAAAGCAATGTTCAGATAAAATCGGTCGGATCTGCCTATTGAAATCAACTTTGGCCAACAAAAAAGCAGGCAAAAATAAGATAATAAGTAGTTTAAGTTCTTTACTCACTCGGTATTGGTGAATTTGGGTCAGAAAAATTATTAATAAAAGGAAGCGTGGAATAATGTCACCAAGATCTTAAATATTACCATTTTTTTTAAAATGCTAAAAATTGCGTAACTACAAGGCTATTAAATGGCCAGTTAAAATTTATGATTGGCAATAAGCACAAATGCATGATTTTAAAAATCAAATTTCTTAAGATTTTGAGTCCTCTTCTTTTGCCAAATGAACAGTTTGTGTTGGGAATGCGAATTCAATACCTGCTTTGTTAAATCTTTCCAGAATTTCCAAATTCACTCGTTCACTAAATTCCATGTAATCCCAGTAAGCTGGAGGGTGGTACCAATACATACATTTGAAATCAAGGGACGAAGCTGAAAAATCACTAAAGTAGACTCGTGGAAGCAATTCGCCCTTGGGGTCAAATCCTTCGTGATCCTTTAAAATTTCCTCAAGAATTCCTTTTGCTTCCTTTACCTTTTCAGGAGATGTATCATAAGTGACTCCAATCGTGAAAATCCGACGGATAAATGGACGTTTTGCTATGTTATGAATGGACTTATTAGCCAATTCACCATTCGGGATTGTAACCTGATGTCCATCAAGTCGACGCAAACGAGTGGAACGAAGTCCAACCTCTTCAATAGTCCCATCATGTCCATCATAATTTATTCTATCCCCTAATGCGAATGGTTTGTCCGAAAAGATAACCAGAGAACCAAATAAATTTTTGATCGTATCTTGTGCAGCTAAAGCAAAAGCGAGTCCACCCAAACCCAAACCTGCAATCAATGCACTTATTGGCTTATCGCTCAAAGTCTGTGCTATACTAACCACAGCAAATAAAACTACCGTAACCCTAAGGCTTTTTCGGACAATAGGAACAAGCATATCATCAAATTTACTCTCGGTCTTATCAGTCTGCCGTGTAAGCCATGTGGTTGGCACTTCGACTAGGTAGTAAGCAAACCAAGCCACCGAGATCGCAAAAAGAAGCTCCAGTCCGGTAAAAACGATTGTTTCAGCCAAAGTATCCGGGTCACCTAGATAAATAAAATGTATACCCACTTTAATACCACCCCAGATTCCAAACAATGGAAGTGACTTCCCCAAAGACTTTAGGAAAACTTCACGAGTGAAACCTTCATCGGATCCTTTAGCTAGTCTCCCGATCCAAGCTTTGGCAATTCTGGCGATGACCCAAAAAATGAAAACACAAAGAAAAAAGATAAGGATTTGCCCCAAACTGTTTCCTGCAACAACCTTATGATTCATCCAGTCGGGAAATTGATTTAAAGATGCTAAAGTACTCATATTAATTGGGTTTTAGGCAAACCTTTAGGTGTCTATTTATTATTAAAGTTCTACTGCGGACGAGTAAAGGGTGGACCTCTATAATTCCCTCCCCGTCCCCGTTGTTCTTGACTTGGTTCCTGAGCATTTGCTTCAGCCTCTTGCTGTTTTGCGATTCGTTCAGCTACTTTTTTAACCTCGGTAACGGTTCTCTCTTTCCGCTCTTCATTCACAATTGATTCCGCCCAGGTCATTGCAGTTTCGGGATCCTTTCGGACAACTTCCCTGACAAATCGCTGAATGGGTTCGTCCATCAGTTCTCCGGATGGAAATTTATTCAGCCAATCAGCCGTGGCAGTTGGATCCTTTCGGGCCCACTGTGTGACCACCTCCTCCATACTCTCCGACCGGGCCTCACCCTCCGGCATTTGCTCAACCCATTGAGCAGCATCGACAGGGTTTTTTCGGGCCCAAATCTCAGCCACATCTTCACTCACTGCCGCCTTCACCTCAGTCTCTTCCATATTGTCAACCCACTCGACTGCACGACCAAGATCCTCACGGGCAATCTTTTCCCCAATTTCTCTGTAAGCGAAATTTTGTAAAGATCCTTCCGGCAAGTTTTCCGCCCAGTGCATGGAAACTTCTTCTCCCTTTTTCCAAGTCTGTTCAAATAAAATGGATGCGGCACGGCCTCGAACCCGACCGTAGGGTAATTCTGACATTAAATCAGTGGCACCGACTAAATTATTTTCTGCCATTCCACTTATTATTCCAACAAAGTAAGGATTTTCACTCCCTTCCCCACCGTCAAAGTTCTCTCTTGCCCAAGCAATTGCCTCATCTGAATTAATTCGGGCCCATGAGTCCATAATTGAACCAGATCCAATTCGCTGCTCAAAGCCATCCAGGCTTTGCACCCATTCCATCGCACCTTGAGGATTAACCTGTGCCCAGCTAAATGTAAGCAGTCTTAATTCACTGAAACGGCTAGGCCCTTCGGGAAGTTTTCCATAAGCTTCGATGGCACTAGCAATGTTATTCTCGGTCGGGTTTTTAAGCAACTCCGCAAATGCCTGCATCCTGACAACGGGATTACCAGATGCTAGTCGATCAGCAATCGAATCTATTGATTTAATCTCAACTTCTTGCTCAGTAATAGCTTCTTTGTCCTCTAAAAAAGTATTAGTGGGAACAGAAGTTTTTCCAGTGTTTGGGAGGCTACCCTGTTCTGTTGAGTCCAACTTTAGGGTATCTTTTTTTAGATCAGTTACTTCAGACCGATTTACAGATAAACGATCACTTTCCATTTTTTGGGTTAAACCATACCAATATGCAACTGCCAAAGTAAACATCCATAAGAACGCTAAAAGTAATTTGTTCATCATTCTGATTTTGATCGAAATTTGCGAATATTTATGATTTTGGAAATGGAAAGCATTGAAATCAAGCTCCAAGCGAGAAAAAAACAAATTCCACCAATTGGAGTTAACCAAGAGAGTTCTGAATATCCCCAAATAATTCGACCAAATATTGGGAATGAAAAAAGAAGTATCCCGAGTATTAAAAATATAGAAGATGCCAGAAGCAAAGTCGAACGGCTTCCGCTAGAAATCATACAAAATACCAACGAGACCAAAAAAAGAGCATGAAAAAGTTGAAAGTTGGTTGCATAATTAAAAGAAAAACGATCCCGGGGAGAGGTAATAAACAAATCCTCTAAAGCATGTGCCCCCCACGCACTTACTAGAACTGCAATACCACCCAAAACTCCTCCAACGAGAAGCAGTACCCATAGCAAAATATCTTCTTTCACATTATTTCCATTCGCTTACCAAGTAGACCTGTTCTATTTAGAGTAAATGAACGAAGAAAAGAACTACAAAGTTGCAGATTTTTCATCCATAACCGCAAAGCCTTGCCCTTGCGGTGAAACAAAAAGAGCATTTTTGGACGATCCTGACCAAACCGCTTCTTTTCACATCGTAACTGTTTCTGAAAAAAGCCGAATGCATTACCATAAAAAAATGACTGAAATTTATTATGTTTTGAAAGGCGAAGGTATTTTGGAACTCGATCACGATAAAATCACACTTAAACAAGGTTTGTCCGTAATGATTAAACCTGGTTGCCGACACCGGGCAGTGGGAGATCTTACTTTAATTAATGTTCCCATTCCTGCGTTTGACGAAAAGGACGAATGGTTCGACTAGTTCTTTAGAGGTTCATCCCAATTCGGGAAAGTAACTTCGTCATAAGCAAATAAAGAACAATCGTAAGTAAAATCCCTGCACTTAAGGAAAAATAAAAAGAAATTCCTTTCTTCATCATCCATGGCATAAGTAAAAACATGGGTAATGAAGGCAAAACATACCAAAAGGTACCTTCGGCATGCGTTATCAATTTTTGTGTATCCTTCGTTTCCTGAAATATCCAAATCATACCCAAAACTGAAATTAAAGGCAGTGAAGCAATTAGACTACCTAGTAAAGGCAAACGCTTAGACACTTCGGAAATTATTATAATTATTAAAGCCGTGATGGAAATCTTAATTAAATACCAAGACATTTTGATTCCTTGCTATTTTAGTTTTTGAACTAATTTTCATTCGATTCCATATCCATATTTTTTATTAGAGAGAAATTGATCATTTGTTTCAGTTGTTCAATCTAAAACTCTTATATTAATCAGAGAGTAAATATTATACATTACATAAAAGTATTTCATATTTGGAATATAATTTGCAATAAAATGTATTAATTTAAATTTAAATGTTAATATAAACAAATTTTCTTTAGCATTCTTTTGGCGGGACTGCACAATCAATTATCAATGGATGGTCGAAATTTATTTTCTTTAAAGTATTCCCTGTTATTAAGTTACCTTCTTCTCTCGACAGAGCTGTTTGGTCATAACACGAACGAAAATGAATTTGAAACTGTGATTTCTTACAATTCGATTTTCAAAGAAATTAATCATGAGTTAAACAACTACAATTTTTCCCAAAAACTAGCTAAAACCGAATCTTACAATAACCACTTAACCAAGACTGAATTTCAAAAATTCGATTATCTACCCTTCTTGTACTCCCCAATTCTGTTAAATGTTCCAAAACAAAATAATGATATTCGATTATTCAATCAGGATATTATGACAAAAAAAAATTCATGTTTTAAAAACCAATTAAATAATTCTCAGAAGCATTTCAGTTTTTCTTTATCCCCCAAGCACACAAATATGGATGCCGAGAATGAGAAAATCAAAGACTCGAAGATTATACTCGATCCATCATTCAGATTCGAAAATTCGGTATTTGCTTGGGAAAATCATTCTTCACTTAAAGAATCACTTCTTCAAAATGAACTTATCCCCTTCGATTTGCTTGATGCCATTACTCGGAGTAACTTCGAAATGTTCTTTCTTCAACAAAAACAACATCCCAATGATCATAATGTTTTTCTCAAAACCCTTCACGGGGCAAACTTGAATATTACGAGAGCATCAACTCTTAGACTGAGCGAGATGGCAACCTATTTATTCTTAATTGCGATTATTATTGCGTTCGTAAAAAAACATCTAACCAACACTAAATAAAAGAGGTAAAAGATATTGTAGCTCAATGAAGGAAGATTTAAAACTAAGGAACTTTTGTAGGTTCTAGCGTTTTAAATAATTGAAAAATCGGACTGTCTGTTGTCAGAAAAAGAGAAATATCAGAATTCAGAACATCTTGATAGGTTTCTAGAGTCTTCAAAAAACTGTAAAATTCAGACGCACTCTTACTCTTATTATATGCTTCGGCGTAGATTGCGGAAGCGTTTGCATCGGCCTCACCATAAATTTCCTGAACCGTTTTGTATGCCTCTGATTCAATTTCTTGCAGGTCTTTTTCTTTTTTACCCATAATTTTAGCAGCTTCACCGGCACCTTCTGAACGAAATCGATCTGCAATTTGATTACGCTCGCTTACCATACGCTCGTAGATACGACGTCTGACTGTTTCATTGTAGTTAATTCTCTTAAATCGAACATCAAGAAGTTCGATCCCGAATCCTTTGAGCTTTTCTTTAGCATTTTCGAAAATTTGTTGCTCAACCTTCTCACGACCAATTTTAATTTCATTAAGAGTGCTTACCTTACCAATACCTTGAACTAAAGAATCATCAGTTTTGGCTTTTCGATCTTTGGAAGTTCGTACAATTTCGATCAGTTCATGCTTTGCGACAGCATTCCTTGTCTCACTACCAAGAATATCATCCAAACGAGAAAGAGCACGACGCTCATCTCGTAAACGCAAAAAATACTGCTTAGGGTCGCTTATCCTCCAGCGTGCGAAAGTATCAATGATGATATAAGTCTTATCTTTGGTTGACATTTCATTCGAAGGTCCATCCCAAGGCAAAAACCGTTTCTCAATGCGGTTAATTTCTTGTACAAAAGGAATTTTGAAATACCAACCCGCCTCAGTCACTGGATCACCTACAGGCTTTCCAAATTGCGTAATGATAACTTGGTCTGTTTCCTCAACAACATAAGAGCATACATAAACAGCCCATAGAATCAAAATGAGTGGAATGAGTGATAATTGTGCTTTCATTGTGAAAAACCTCCCTTATTTCCAGTTTGTAATTGAAGGAGAGGCAAAACCTGAGAAGCATCTTGATCAAGTATTACTTTCTTACCCATTTGGGGAATGACCTCTTTCATAGATTCCAAATAGAGTCTGGCACGAGTAACTTCAGGTGCTTTTTGAAATTCTTTAAATCTATAGTTGAAGCGTGCTACATCTCCTAATGCCTCATTGACTCTTTTCAATGCATAACCTTCAGCAGCTTGTATCTTTTGATCCGCTACCCCACGGGATCGAGGTATCTCTTTATTGTACTCTCCATTCGCCTCATTAATCATTCTCTCGCGCTCCTGCTGAGCTTGGTTCACTTCATTAAATGATGCCTGAACAGGTGGAGGAGGATTAACATTTTGTAATTGAATTTGATCAATACCAATACCCAAATCATACTTATCGACCGCATCTTCAAGTCGACCCCGAGCTTCTTCCTCAATTTCTTGGCGACCTATTGTAATGACTTCATCAACTGTTCTATCACCCACCACAGTTCTCATAACAGATTCTGATAAATATCGAAGTGTACCTTCTGGATCTAGGACATTAAATAAGTAAAGTTTTGGATCATTGATGCGGTATTGAACAATCCATTCAACCATAGCAGCATTCAAATCACCAGTCACCATACTTTTTTCGATCTCTCTGGCCCTGCGATCACTAAATTGATTAGGATTTGTGGCCCCAGGCGTACTAAAACCGTATTCCTGTTTTAGCTGTCTTCTTACTGGCAAGACATAAACTTTCTCAATTCCAAATGGTAACTTAAACCGCAAGCCAGGTTCAACTGTTTTAAGATATTTACCAAATCGGAGCACAACTCCTTGCGACTCGGCTTGAACAGTGTAAATGGATGTTACAAGTCCTGCAAGAACTGCTATGGCTAATATAATCCAAAAAATAATTCCGCTCTTAAAAATATCGGGGATTCGAACTTCGGGTGTTTGATTCATAAGAATATTATAAAATAGAATTTTGTTAAGATGGTCAACGAGGGATCAATAAATTTGAATGGACGGATGTTATTCTGAGACCAATTCATATTTTTTGCGAATAGAAGACCAAACAATAGAAGCCTCATAAACAAATTCTTTTTCTGGTTCATCATCCAATAATCTTATTGTCTTGGTCACATGTGGAATATCTTCAACGAATGGATCGTTATGCATATGATAGTTATGAAAAGGATAGCGAGAAGGATAAGAATGGAATGAATTACCAGATTCAGAATCGACAACCTGGAAATATTTTTTTCCTTTTGAAATAGCTACTTCCGAGCACCTCAAAAGACAAAAATCGCCAGTCAGGGGAGGACTTCCTCCTTTAAAAGTAACCCGAATCAGATCATCTTCCAAACTAGTTTCAGAATAGTAGGACGAAGTGTATATGCTTCCCACTCCACACCCCGTGGTGAAAGCTACAAACAATATTATAATTAAATTACGCAAGGTGTGAATATATTATTCGTAATCAAAAAATGAACAATCAATGATCAAGAACTTTGTTTTTTTGACTCTCTTTTACGAACAGTAAAATCAAGAATTCTTTTCCTTAAACGAATGTTCTTAGGTGTAACTTCGACCAATTCATCGGGAGCAATATATTCAATTGCACGTTCAAGAGAAAATTTAATAGCTGGGGTTAAAGCTTCTGTTTTGTCACTACCTGCAGCTCGATGATTTGTGACATGCTTAGCCTTAGTTGGATTGACTGGTAAATCTTCAGTTCTCGGATTTTCTCCAACGATCATTCCCTCATAAACTTCATCACCTGCTCCTACAAATAGTTTCCCTCTTGTCTCAATATTTCGCAAAGCATAGGTGTTCGATTCACCTTTTTCCATCGAAACCAGAGTACCTGTTCGGCGGGTTCGTATATCTCCTGAATCAGGTCGGTATTCTTTAAACAGGTGTGACATAATACCTTCACCACTAGTCAAATTCAATAATTCAAACTCAAACCCTATCAAGCCTCTGGTTGGAATAGTTGCCTCAATTGAAGTTCTTCCTTTATTGGGTGTCATTACATCAACTTGGCCTTTTCGATTTGCAAGCGATTGCATACATCCACCAACTGCTTCATCAGGCACTTCCAAATAAAGGGTTTCAAATGGTTCGTGTGAACGACCATCAATCATTTTTTTTATTACAGTTGGCCTGCTTACCAAAACTTCAAACCCCTCTCGTCTCATTTCTTCAACGACCACAGCAACCTGCATTGCACCTCTAGCATTCACTTTGAAGTCAGCAGAACCTTCCATATCTTCCAACTTAATGGAAATATTAGTCCTCGCTTCTCGGATTAAGCGATCCCGAATCTCACGAGATGTTACGCGGTCACCTTCCCTGCCTGCCATTGGTCCATCATTGACTGAAAACGACATCATCACTGTGGGTGGATCAATCTCCACGAAAGGAAGTAATTCAACATCTTGATTACCTGCCAGAGTCTCTCCAATATCTACCTCTTCGAACCCAGAAAGTCCAATAATATTTCCAGCAACTCCTTCAGCAGCATCGTTTGTGGCCAGGGCCGAATATTCAAAAATTTTGGAAACCTTTGATCGTTGAGGTTCCTCTCCAGCCCTTAGTCGCCAAATTGGGTCTCCAATTTTTGCTTTCCCAGAAAGCACTTTGCCTACTGCAATACGACCCACATAATCTGACCAATCAACATTTGAAACAAGCATCTTAAAGTCATCTCCATCTTCAATAATCGGAGCTGGAATTTTTTCTGCTAAAACTTCAAATAAAGGGGTCATGCCATTGGGCTCGTCTTCAATGTTATTAATGGCATAACCATCCTTGGCGCTACCGAATAAAAAGGGTGCATTAAATTGCTCGTCACTCGCTTCCAATTCAAGAAAAAGTTCCAAAACTAAGTCCTGCATTTCCTTTGGCCGTGCATTAGGTCGGTCAATTTTATTAATAAATACAACCGGATTCAGACCAGCAGCTAATGCTTTTTGAAGTACAAAACGTGTCTGAGCCTGCGGACCCTCATAGGCGTCTACGACGAGCATAACCCCATCGACCATTTTCATCACTCGTTCCACCTCACCACCAAAGTCAGCATGACCGGGTGTATCAACAATGTTAATTAGGTGATCATTCCATTGCACAGAAGTATTCTTTGCTTTGATCGTAATTCCACGCTCTTTTTCCTGATCCATTGAATCCATGGCCCGTTCTTCCAAGACTTGATTATCCCGAAAAGAACCTGATTGCCTTAGCATTTGGTCAACTAAAGTTGTTTTACCATGATCAACATGGGCAATAATTGCGATGTTACGGATTTTATCCGAGCTTATAGAAAATGAACTCATGAGAGCGAAGTGTCTAGAC
>CBFIBI010000087.1:0-9933 GCA_965660725.1 Opitutales bacterium | reverse complement strand
TGGCTGAGTAGGAGGAGATAGTGAATGCTTAAGTTTTTTGTAGGTAAGCAATGAGCGATAAAGTTCGATAATGTTCTGCTCGAAGCTATTCCTTTTCTCAGACTCGATCTCTCCAGCCTTGCGCGCAGCGGAATCAATATTCGAAAGAAAAGGCTTAAGTTCGTTATATGAGTAGAACTTCCCATTAGTGGATAACTTTTGGCTGATCAAACCAAGGACCTGATCGTGGTCGATTAAAAAGGTTTTTAATTCATCAGCTTTTGTTGGAGCAAAGAGAACTTGTGCAAGCCAATCAATTGCAGAAACTTCGACGGCGACTGTTTCAATACCGTTTTGTGGGATTAAATGAGGTTTAGATTTGGAAAAAGTTTCAAGCTTAACGATTTCTTCTTCGCTAAGACTCTTTTGGTAACTTTTCTTATCCTTGATTTCATTTATGATTTTTAATTCATCACTCTTGACAATTCTTAATGCAGTTCGCTTATTTCGGAGAACCAGAAGAATATTTCTTGCTACACTATCAAGTGGTTTGACCCGACCACCACGTAACACTGGTATTTTGGAAAATGTGTCGAGGTCAAATGAATTGTTGGTATCTGAGAAGTTTTCCTGACCTTTGAAAAAGTCAAAGATTGAAGCCTTTGTCCAAGTGTTTGGGAAAAAGGATATGTAAAGACCAACGATTAAAAGGAGGGTAAAAAGGATTTTTTTAAAGATACTCATTTTAGGCAACTTGTGTGGTACGAGTATTTTTCTTGAGGAATTTGAAGAGATGAAAACTGAACTGCCAAAGCATTCCCATTGCAACGAAAATGCATGCAATATATGGAACCAACCAACTAGGGTTTCTGATCACCTGAAAAACAGTGTAATTGCCGGCATCATTCATTTGGTATTGATAAAATGTTTTTCCCCCGTGTCTCAGAGGTGTGTTCATGTAGACCAGTGCCCGTCGAGTCTGATTGTCTTCGAGATGTAAGTTGACATCGCTTTCAAAGTTAAAAGGTGTTTCCGTGCCTTGATAAAATTCATTCTCGATATCAAGTAGCTCTATAGAAAAGGGTAGGTATTCTCTTTGTTGCCTGAGCGACACACCCCATAATTTACCGTGATGTCTGACTGACTGGAATTCGAGGTCTGCAAGAGTCGGAGATAATTGTCCCCAAAGATGATTACCAGCTGGGTGAGAAATAGTAATCCATTTACCTAGACTTTCTTTTCCATCTAATAATTCAAGAGCGAGGTAGCCGAAATTAATAGCGTCGCTACTAAAATCTTCTTCTTTATCGGAAACATTAAGGTTTACAGTTTTACCGACTCCATGAGTGATGTTTGAGGTAATTAATGATCGTGGTTCAGCGGACTTCCCAATATCGAAATCACAGTTCACACCAAATCGGTCGATTTTGATTTTGAACGGTAATTTTGGGTCGTAAATAGTTTCACCTTCTTTGAGCATTTTCTGCGGAATCGTTATTACATGCTCAGTGGAAGGATCTGTGACATCACGAAGAACGAGCTCAACTCCATGAAATCTCTCAATGTAATTACTTGTCTCGCCTTTGTTTATTTGCATTCGAGACTCTTCCTGGATGGCTTGTGTGGTTAATTGACCAATGAGGAGAAGAATGATTCCCAAGTGAATCAATTGAATGCCGACCTTCTTCATGGTCCATTGAAAGCGGACGATGTATGCAGCAGATAGGTTAATTATTAAAAGTCCACCTAAGAGATAACCACCTGGGATAGGTAGAGGTATAGTGTGGAGCATTTCACCGCCCCAGAAATCTTTGGGGTAGTACCAAATTCCGTAAAAGGATTCGAAATACTCCGCCAATGCTCCTCGAATTCCTATTCTGACTTGTTCGAGGGTCGCAACGAAGACAAGAATCATTGACAAGCTGAGTAAAGAAAGGGTTAAGCGTAAAGATGCAAAAGGAAGGAGGAACGAAAAGGTTTTTCTTCTACTTCCTAGAGTATTTTTTTTCTTCTTCGGTTTATTCATTCGAATTCAACAATATTATCTACTTCGTACAGACTCAAGAAATGCGACAAAAGCATTCTTTTCTCTTTCAACCAATACACGATCACCGATCAGTTTAAAAAACCAGGACTCATCCTTTAAAAATAAGATACCGGCTAAAATTCCTTTTTTGTTTCCGTAGGCTTCAACGAATTGTGATTCTTTTTCATCAATTTTTACAGGTGAACAATATTTTTGCACTTGGGTTTCATTTATGGGAGCAAGGTCAATTTGACCGATCCATCTGTTCACATTGGCGAGTAGTCCGCCCACATCGCCTGGGAATGAAGTAATTGATATGTCGAGTTTGTTACCTTGAGCATCATCAACGCTGAAACTCCCAACTCGCATGCTTGATTGCTTTCCTTGTTTCCAAGATGAGGGCAGATTCCATGACCAAGGGTTAAATTTAGGTTTAGGCTCATTTGGTTTAGCAACTTTTCGAACGGGTGCTTTTGCCATGATAGGTTTGGTCTTCGAAGATCGCAGAGTGCAGGAACCAAGAAAACTAGAAAAATTAGCAATCTCCTGATTCACAAGTTTTTCATCCGCAATGAAAGGGAAGAGCCAAGTTTCTCCGTCTTTCCTGAGCAATGCCAGAAGAGCCGTTCTAGAATTTGATGATGAATCTGGTTCAACTAAGCGAAGCCATTCAAATGTTCGCTCTCCAATTTTTTTATTTTTTAGAATTGGCTTGAGCAATTCTTCATTGAATGCAGGAAGTCCCATTTCTCTGCTAAACATGTTTGCAACATCAACAGTTGATACACTTTCACGAAATGGCATAACACCAATTCTTCCTTGTGGGCCATTGTCAGTTTTGACATGAAAAGATCCTGCCATTGGACCCGAAAGATCAGGGTTTTCTCCCCAACTTTCAGGTAATGTCCATGTAACAATTGGCCCATTGTACTCGGATGGAATCGAATACGATTGAATAGTAGGGTCCTCAGAGCAAGAAAATTGGATAAATACAAAAAATGCAGTTGAACAGCTAGTTATTGAAAGTCTTGTATACTTAATAGCGGTCGAAAGCATGATAGTTTTGAGTTAAAGAAATGAATAAATGGTTCAATGTGTTGTTGTGTAGGTAAATGTCGTTCAAAGCTTATTCTTATGACAAAATTGTTTATGAAAACTTGGTCTAAAAAGGAGGAGAAGTAGATATTTTATACTATGTAAATAAACCTCTATAGCAAGCGAAGTAGGGAAAATTTAAGCGTTGCATTTAAATAGGGTAACATCTCCATCAGCGAAGATGTAGTCTTTTCCTTCGAGTCTTAATTTGCCTGCTTCCCTTGCCGCCTGCATTGAACCAGCGGATACTAGCTCATCGTACGAAACCACTTCTGCTTTGATAAAAGATTTTTCAAAATCTGTATGAATAACCCCTGCACATTGTGGTGCGGTCATTCCTTTTTTAAATGTCCATGCCCGTGCTTCTTTTTCGCCTGCCGTTAGAAAGGATGCAAGACCTAGGAGATTGTAGGTCGATTGAATCAGAGTTGACACCCCAGAATCAGATACCCCAATTGCTTCTAAGTATTCATCGACATCTCCCTCTGCAAGTTCAGAAAGCTCTTCTTCCATTTTTGCAGAAATTACACAGCTGCCAGCATCTTGTTGATCTGCAGCCCAACTTTGTAATTTATTCACATGTTGGTTATTGGAAAAGTCTGCCAATTCATCTTCCTTTACATTGCACGCGTAAAGCATTGGCTTGGCACTTAAAAGACAAAAACTAGACAGTCGTATACTTTCCTCTTCATCTAATGGAAGAAGGTTTGCAGGTTTTCCTTCGTTTAGGTGAGGGACAAGTTTTTCAAGAATAGCAACATTTGCCTCGGCATCTTTATCGTTTCCACGTGCTTTTTTTGTGTTTTTTTGGAGCTGGCTTGCAACGGATTCAGCGTCCGCTAAGACTAGTTCTGTGAGTATTACCTCGGCATCATTAACCGGATCTACGCGCCCCATATTATGTACGATATCTTCGTCTTCAAAGCATCGAACGACATGCACAATAGCGTCTACCTCACGTACATTAGCCAAAAATTTATTGCCCAATCCCTCTCCTTTGCTCGCACCAGCAACAAGGCCTGCAATGTCAACCATCTCAATTGCTGCAGGAATTAATGTTTGGGTGCAAACAATCTCAGCCAGTTTTGCGAGACGGTCGTCCGGTACCTGAACGACTCCAATATTTGGATCGATTGTGCAAAAAGGATAATTGGCCGCCTCTGCTTTTCGACTTTTAGTAAGAGCGTTAAAAAGAGTGCTTTTGCCGACATTGGGCAATCCAACAATACCTGCCTGTAACATAATGATAAAAAGGATTTATAATGTCTTTGAAATTATGTTTGGTCAAGAAAGGTCGTATGCTTAATTGATGCTTTCTCATTGACGATAGAATGTACTTTATTAATTTAGAATCTTTTATGGCGATAGTAGCTCAGTTGGTTAGAGCATCGGCTTGTGGTGCCGAGGGTCGCCGGTTCGAATCCGGTCTATCGCCCCATCTTTTATGAAATTACTTTTGGCTGGTTCTTTTGCTTTCCTTTTTTATTTAGCTTTTCCTTCTGTTTGCTATCCCAGTAATTGGGTATTCAAAGGACCAAAGGTCGAAGAAATTATAAACATTGAATATGGAAAATATCCCAAGCAGGTTCTGGATGTAGTTCGCCCAGGAAAATGTGCAAATGCACCTGTAATTATTTTTGTTCATGGTGGCAGTTGGCGATGGGGGCAGAAAGATTATCATCGATCGATCGGAAAGCAATTTGCCAGGCAAGGGATCGTATTTTTAACAATTAATTATCGTCTTTTTCCTGATGTCCGCTTCCCCTCATTTCCACAGGATATTGCAAGATCTGTAAAATGGGTTAGGCAGAATATATCGAAATATGGCGGAGATAATGAAAAGATTTTTTTGATGGGTCACTCCGCAGGTGCTCATTGTGCCAGTCTTGTGGGTTTAGATGAAAATTACCTTAGGGAAATCGGTGGAGAACTCGGATGGATAAAAGGCGTTATTCCTATGGCTTGTCCATTTCAATTTGATCCTTCCAAGGAGTTTTTGTACAAAGACCTTTTTCCCGAAGATTTGGATACAAATTCATTTATGCCAATGGGGGTTGATATGTCTGTGAAATCACCTCCTTTTTTTATTATGCATGGATTTTTTGATCCAATTATTCGAAACGAACTGGCATTTGAATTCGCAGACAAACTTAAAAGCTTTGGCGGACAGGCAGAGGTTAAGCTATATGCTTCTCACGGACATTTTTCCTTAGTTCGTAGGACAACATCTTGGCATATTTGGCCCAACCCTCTGCTAAATGATGTAATTTCTTTCGTGAGATCCAAAAGTTAATCTGAATTTATATCTGATAAAATCTTTTTAATTTGATTTAATGTCTTTTGCGATGGCGAGCCCTGTTTTTCTCTCCAATCGAGTCCCGCCTTGCTCATACTATCACGGATGTCTTTTTCCTTAGCCAGTTTAGAGACAAGTTGCTCGACTTCTATGGGAGAAAAAGCCTCTATCGCGGCACCGCATTGAATAAGTTCTTTCGAGATCTCAGAGAAATTTGTACAACGAGGGCCCATAACCAGAGGCAATCCTGCAGCCGCTGGTTCAATAGGATTTTGTCCCTCATGCCTAGGAGGCATAGTTTTTCCTAGAAATGCGAAGTCTGCACATTTAATCAAAAAGTTTAGTTCTCCGGTTGTATCTGCTAGATAAACAATACAGTCATTTTTATCTTTATTTTTGTTAGTCCTCCGTCTGCTGTTAAAAGGGAATGAATTAATCGCACCCATGATCTCTTTTCCTCTTTCTGCATGGCGTGGTATTAGAAGCAGGCGAAGATCTGTGGATTGTTTTCGAATTTTGGATAGCGAATCGAGTAATAATTTTTCTTCTCCAGGCCAAGTTGAAATTCCAGCTAAAACTATTGAAGAATTGGCGAAACCAAGATTTTGTTTTATTTGGTTTTTTGTCGTTTGAGCTGGCTTTGCATATGGGGCCATATCAACCTTAAGATTGCCTAAAGATAAACATTTTTCAGTATTTACGCCTATCTGAATCCATCGTTTTCTTTGTTTTTCAGAAGATGCGATTACGAAAATGTGATTTGGTATAATTATGCTCCGAAAAATTCCTAACGAGTTAAGTCTCTTAAATGAACGATCGGATAATCGACCATTCAGGATTAAGAATGGAACCTTCCTGTTCTTTGCCTGATTCATATGCTCTGGCCAGAGTTCACTATCTACACAGATTGCAAGATCTGGTTTTATAATTGACCATGCAAACCATGAAAATGGAAACCAGTCCAAGGGGAATGGTCCAAGTGAAAGAACATATTCTGAATATTTTTGCCGGGCAATTTTTTGACCCGTACTGGTTGTTCCAGAGAGCACAATTTCAACATCAGGTTCTTTAAACAGAGATTCTAGAAGAAAATGGATTGAGGATAATTCACCTACGCTTACTGCCTGAATCCATATTCTTTTTTTTGAGTTATTTTTCGGAGGTAACTTTGGCCAGAATCCGAATCTGTACAGAAAGTTTTTTGTGTAGCCACCCCTTCTTAGCATTCTCCTTAAATAATAGGGAGAAAGAATTATAAAAAAGATAGGATATAGGAGACGGTAAAATAAAATCACTTACAAAAAATTGTTTTGAATTGCTTTTACATTGCCAAACAGGGCGTTGATGAGAATAGATGCATATTACTTACTTATGGAGACTAATGATCGAATCGCGAAACTTTTTTCAAGTTGCCAAGAAAAAGGACGAGCTGCCTTTGTTGGATATGTATGTGCCTGTGATCCGGATTTTGAAACTTCACTTCGGATTTGCCGTTCCTTAATTGAGAATGGAGTAGACATACTCGAGTTAGGCGTTCCATTTTCAGACCCCTTGGCTGATGGTTTAACCAATCAATTGGCTGCTCAACGAGCCTTGGAATCAGGATGCCGACGGGATGATGTTTTTCGTTTAGTCGAAGAAATTAGAAAATTTTCTGAAGTACCAATTGTTTTTTACACCTATTATAATTTAATTTTTTCCCAGGGAATCGAGGAGTATGTTAATCGTTCTTGCTCTGCAGGTGTAGACGGTCTGTTAACTCTCGACCTTCCTCCTGAAGAAGCGAACGACCTAGTATCATGCTGTAAAAACAAAGGACTCAAGAATATTTTTATTGTAGCACCAACCACGCCTGAAAACAGGATTCCCAAAATTGTAGAGAGTTCGTCTGGATTTATTTATTATGTCTCAAGAGAGGGGGTCACTGGGGAGCGAAAAGATTTGGCGGGCGATTTAGTTCAACGGGTGGAAGCAATAAAAAAATATACCTCTCTTCCGGTTGTAGTCGGATTTGGGATTTCAAATGCTGAACAGGTTCGTGCAGTTGGTGAAATTGCGGACGGAGTAGTTGTAGGAAGTGCACTAGTAAATTGTATTCCCGAAAACCTGAATGATTCTGATTTAATAATTGAAAAAATTAGTTCACAGGCTAAATCCCTGTCGAGTGGGCTGATATAACACTAATAAAGAATACTTCGATTTCAATGATTGAAGATTCCCCAACCCTCTACTTCCTTGCTGGTGTTACTGCATCAGGCAAAACAGAACTGGCATTGGATTGGGCGGAGAAAAATAGTGCCGAGATTCTTTCCTGTGACTCAGTTGCTATTTATCAAGGAATGGATGTCGGTTCAGCAAAGCCATCCTTAGAAGATCAAAAGAGGGTGAAGCATTACGGATTGGATTTAGTGCCAGTAATAAAAGGTTATGATGTTTCCAAATATTCTGAATATGCTCAGGGTATAATTAAAAGAGCCTATGAAAAAAATTCAAAGATTTTGGTAGTTGGGGGCAGCGGGTTTTATTTAAAATCATTTTTTTCTGCGGTGGTTGATGAAATTATTGTCAGTGACCAAATTAAGGAATCTGTTTCGTTAGTATACGATAAATATGGACTAGCTGGACTTCTTGAGGAATTGAGAAAATATAATTCCGCCGGGCTAGGGGAGATTGATCAGGCAAATCCGGTACGGGTAATAAAATCTTTGGAAAGATGTATTGCGTCAGGAAAAAGTATTTTAGAATTAAAGTCATTATTTGAACAAAAGCCGATTCCATATCCCAATTTTATCAAACAGATGTGCTTGGTCGACCGAGATAATGATAACCTTGAATCGCGAATAGAGCATAGAACGAAGAGAATGTTGGAAGCGGGACTAGTCGAGGAGGTCGAGAAACTGATGCAAGACGGATTGCCCCAAAATTACCCAGCCGCTTCTTCTGTGGGTTACCGGGAAACAATCTCCTACTTGAAGGGCGAATTAAGTCGTGATCAATTATGCTATTCCATTCAGCTTTCAACAAGGCAACTTGTAGCTAAACAAAGAAAATGGTTCAGGAAATATTATCCAATATCTCCCACAATAGTCTCATCTTCAGATAGAGATATTGATTCCAGTTTTTTGAATTGGTTCTCTGATACTTGACCGATTGTCCATCTTTTGACTAAATTAGTATCTTCTTTATCTCTGACTTTTTTTTTGAAATCCTTAACCAAAATTGCAATCGTTACCAATGCATCCAAATTGGGTGCTGAGGAACTCGCTGCAAAATTGGAGTTAATAGCGAACGAGCATGGAGTATTTGTTAAAAAAACATCTGTTTTCCCTTGCGAACCAGGCTTTATTTGCGGAATGGATGCCTGCTTTGTGGTGGGCGGAGACGGAACTTTATTGGGTATGATGAAGGAGTCGGTTGAGCATGGTGTTCCTGTTGCTGGAATTCGGCATGGTCAATTAGGTTTTCTTGCCACTCTTTCCCCTGAAGAAATGGAGACTTCTCTTCCGAAACTTTTTTCCGGAAATTATAAAGTTAAGGAAAGAAGTCTGATTAAGTATCAGGCACAAGGAGAAGCACCCAGGATCGCATTAAATGATTTAGTTGTGAAAAGCGGGTCTAATGGACGTTTGGCTCGATTTTCAGTTCATCTAAATGAAGAGCGAGTGGCAGATTATGCCTGTGATGGAATTGTTTTTTCTACTCCAACCGGATCGACAGCTTACAACTTAGCTGCTGGTGGTCCAATTGCTCACCCAGATGCTCAGGTCGTTCTTATGACTCCTATCTCTGCCCATACCTTGACCAGCCGAAGCGTTGTTTTTCCCGGTGGTGTGTCATTGCGAATTTCGCCCATTGATAATTTGGATAAACCTTTAGTTTCTGCAGATGGGCAACCTGCTTTTAAAAAAAATCCAGAATTTCCAGTTCGTGTATCTGTTGCAGAGGAGAAATTTAGCCTTCTCGAGCTCGAGGATCATTCTCATTTTCATGTACTTCGAAATAAATTGA
Source organism: Opitutales bacterium (assembly GCA_965660725.1). Taxonomy (GTDB): domain Bacteria; phylum Verrucomicrobiota; class Verrucomicrobiia; order Opitutales; family Seribacteraceae; genus Seribacter. The sequence goes on along the minus strand of CBFIBI010000087.1, from coordinate 529 downwards.
AATGGGGTTAACTCATCAAGATTAAGCACGGCTTTAAATTATGCTTTCTTCAGGAACTCGTATTGGACCTAACCGAATAGTCGATTGGCTTGGCGAAGGCTCATGTGGGCAAAGTTATCAGTGTGCAGGTTCAGTTAAAGGTCAGGAGTTTTATGTAAAATTAATTTCTAGGGATGTCTCTGAAAGAAAAGGTTTTCAGGATTATTTCGTGCAGGAAACCCAGGCTTTGGAACAACTGGATGGTCCTGGGCTTTGGCCAATTGAAAATTCAGGTGTGACCAAATGGAAGCATTGGATTGGTTATAATTGGCTTGAAGGTGAGGATTGCGAGGTCGAGGTCGAATTGGATGATTCGATTGTTACGGAGGTTAAAAAAATTAGAACTCTTCAGGATCTTGTTGATTGTAAGCCGGATGATATAACGCCAGACCAGATGTTAAATATGATGATATGTTTTCACCGCGGATTAAATAAGGCTCATCTCTCCGGGGTATGTCATGGGAATATAAAACCATCCAATATTTTAGTT
>CBFIBI010000086.1:0-10119 GCA_965660725.1 Opitutales bacterium | reverse complement strand
CTTGTCCAAAGATTTAGCTTCTTTAAATCATCAACCAGAAAACGATTTAGAACCATAAAGTCTCCAGACAAATTACTTTTAACAAATAAATTTTTGTAAGTGGGTTCAATGCAAGGAGAGGAACCCATTATGTTTGAGATCGTAGCTGTCGGAGCAATTGCAATCACATTGCTGTTTCTCATACCGTGTTTGGCTATTTTTTCACGAACGACAGCCCAATCCATTTTTTCGTTCTTAGGAACCTCAATCTTGCTACCCCTTTCCTGTTCAAGTAAGTCGATAGTGTCCTGAGGTAAAATACCGCGGTCCCATTTGGATCCTCGAAAAGAAGAATATGATCCTCGCTCACTGGCTAAATCACTGGAAGCTTCATATGCATAGTAACAAATTGCTTCCATAAACTCATCGTTGAATTCAACCGCTTCCTCTGAGGAAAACGAAATATCTTTAACATAGAGAGAATTTTGCAAACCCATTACCCCTAAACCAATGGGGCGGTGTCTCATGTTAGAGGTTTTAGCAGCTTCAGTAGGATAAAAATTTACATCGATTACATTGTCTAATGCACGGATAGCAATTCGGATGGTATCTCTAAGTTTCTCATGATCAAGCGAACCATCAGGCTTTAGATGAGAATCTAAAACAACCGACCCCAGATTGCACACGGCAGTCTCATCTGCACCTGTATTAAGAGTTATTTCAGTGCAAAGATTGGAACTATGTATAACACCAACATGATCTTGTGGGCTACGTATATTGCATGTGTCTTTGAAGGTTATCCACGGGTGCCCAGTCTCAAAGATCATCTTAAGCATCTGCTTCCATAAATCAATTGCCGGCATTGAATGAGACCAAATTTCACCTCTTTCAGCTCGTGCTTCGTACTCAACATACTTTTCTTCGAATGCTTTTCCGTACAAATCGTGGAGATCTGAAACTTCGTTACTTCGAAAAAGAGTCCATTTTTCACGAGCCTCCATTCTTTTCATAAAAAGATCAGGAATCCAGTTAGCCGTATTCATATCATGGGTACGCCTACGATCGTCTCCTGTATTTTTACGAAGTTCAAGAAACTCCAATACATCACAGTGCCAAGACTCTAAATATGCACAACCAGAACCTTTTCTCTTCCCTCCCTGATTAACTGCGCATAATTGATCGTTGTGCATTTTCAAAAAAGGAATAACACCCTGGCTTTCACCATTTGTACCTGCAATATGACTTCCAGTTCCTCGAACTGATGTCCAACTTCCACCTAATCCACCAGCCCATTTGGAAAGAAATGCATTCTCTGCAATGCCTCGGTACATAATTGATTCAATTGTATCATCAACTTTGTAAAGATAGCAGGAAGATAACTGAGAATGTGGTGTTCCAGAGTTGAATAATGTGGGTGTGGAAGAACAAAACCTCCTGCTTTTGTATAAATTGTAAAGTGAGATAATCTGATCTTCCGGGCTATCCTCATGAGCAAAGACTCCCATTGCCACTCTCATCCAAAATAGCTGCGGCGTTTCAAGTCTTTTCGGAAGATCATTTGTTTTATCAACTACAAGATAGCGGTCATACAGTGTCTGAATACCAAGATAATCAAAATCTAAATCTGCTGAGGGATCTAGCGCATCGGCTAGTTTTGGTATATCGAGTTTGAGCAGTTTTTTATCTAGCCTTTTTATCTCTACTCCACGCTTTAAGTATGTTTTTAATCCATTTGCATGAAAAGTTTTCAGGTCTTCAACAGAGTCTATTGAGATATCCCATCCCAATACCTCTTCGTAGACATAGCTCAAAAGAACGCGAGCTGCAAACTTCGCAAAGTCACCATCTTTTTCAATAAGCGTTTTGGAATTAAGAATAATTGTTCTACGAAGATCGACTTCACTGATTTCTGAAAAAACAGACCTTCTTAAACATTCCTCGATCTCATCGCTATTCAGGCAGAGATTCAATCCAATTGAGGCAAATGCGATTCTTTTCTTTAAATCAATCCCATCCCAAAAGAAAGTCGATCCATCAGTTTTTTGAACGACAATCATAGAATCCTGCTTCACTTCGTCGTGAGCAGAACCTGTCTCCCTTTCGATTCGCCGACGGGCACGGTACAGAATATAAGATTCAGCAACCTTGAAATGACCAGTACGCATCAACTCTTCTTGCACTAAATCCTGAACATCCTCTATGTTTATAAAAGCCTGTCCGGTTGCCAATGCTTTACGAGTCACCTGCTTGGCAAGCTCAACCGCAGGTTCAGAATCAAACTGCAAGGAAAGAAATGCTTTTCTTACCGCTACTTCAATTTTAGATGCATTCCAAGGGACAACTTGACCACTGCGACGTATCAAGCGAACCTGATCGACCATGTGTTCGTCTGATGTCGCTCCGTCATCGTTAGAACGGCAAATAACCAAACTTTTTGCCACATCATATGCATCATTTTCGACCAGTGCTTTCTCAATTAACCTGTAAAGTTCGTCAAAGGAGAGGCGGGGGGCACCGCCTTCCTCCTCCTCGGCCATTCGCTCGATTAAGCGATCGGCGACGATCCGGGCAGACTCCACCACGAGCTCCCGGTTCTTGGGGGTATATATTTCGTTTTCTTCCCTGGATATCATCAGGTTGGTCAATGCCTCCCCAATGACTTCGGCCACCTCGGCGATATGGAAATCACGATCACCCGCGCCATCTGTAATGCGTACCTTAGGTACTTCAAATCGATTATCACCTAAGCCTTCTGCCCAATCAAATCTGGGCTTGTTTTCACTTGGTGTTCCCGCTGCTTTTACTAGTAATTTATCTTCGTCAAAAATCGTGTTGCGCATATATGATATCCCTTATTCCTCTATCTTCTAATCAAAAGTCAGCTGTTGCAGATATCAAAGTTCATCGTCCGAAACTTCTGACAATGCTGAAGATTTTTGATACTCTGTAACACGTCCCTCAAAGAAATTTTGTTCTTTCTTTACATCCATTGTTTCTGCAAGCCAGGGAAATGGATTTTCTAAGCCAGGATTAAGTATATCCAGTCCAATCCCGTTTAGGCGACGGTCAGCGATGTAGTCAATATATGTGCAAAATTCATCCGAACTTAAACCCACTGCATTCACGGGTAAGCAATCTCGGATGAATTCTTTTTCTAATTCAACGGCTTCTTTCATTAAATCAGTAAGCTCAGTTTTAAATTCACTAGTCCATATATCAGGGTTTTCGTCGATTAATACACGAAAAAGATTACGAAAAAGCTCGATGTGATTAGATTCATCTCGAAGAGTATACCTAAACATTTGTCCAACGCCGGGAAATTTGTTTTGGCGGGCTAGGCTAAGAATCATTCCAAACAACCCGTAGAATTGAGTGCCTTCCATGCATTGGCCAAAAACAAAAATATTTTTCGCAAACTCCTGTTTTTGATCGGTTTGAGAAAGATCCATATCCCGCCTTAAACTTTTGGAAACTTTGGTAACAAACTCATTTTTCCTGCGGATAGTATCCACTTGTTCAAACATAGCTTCACATTCATGTGGGTTAATCCCGAGAGAACTAATCATGTACAAGAGACTATCAGCATGAATATTTTCCTCATGAGCATGGCGTCCCAGTACCAATTTGAGTTCAGGGGCGGTAACTAGTTCTCTAACAACATGTTGAATATTATCTCCGACAATTCCCTCTGCAGCAGAAAAGTAGCCTATTCCCATCATCACAATCCATCGTTCAACATCGCTTAATTCAGTTTGACTTTTCCATTGCTCAACATCTTTTTGCATTGGAACATCCTCTGGTTCCCAATGGTTGGCTTTCATTTTGCGATACAAATCGTATGCCCACTGATATTTTAAAGGTAAAAGATTGAAAGTCATACTGTCACGACCGTTTATTACCTGTTTTTCCTGATATGCTAACATCGCTTTATCTTCGTCGAGAAGAAAAGTTTTTTCGCCAATTTTGAATTCTTTGTCCATCGTATCTGCCCCTTGTGTTTATGTTTTCGTAAAAAGTTTAATAAAAGTGAAATATTCGTACAACAGAACCGATGCGAAATTTTGAGTAAAATTTATCTTCTGCATGGAATGACTCTGTAACTTGAATTGATAAAAGAAAAGAAAAAAATGAAAATTTTGAAAAAAAATTATTAACTTACCCACAATATGTAGTATTTGTAATAAACTTTGAACACCATATGTAGTGATGTTAATAACTTCTAAGTGATAAAGAACTGCGAATATTTGTTATCTCTAAGAACTAAAAACACAAGAAAACCATCTTTTTTTATTTTTTCCAAGACAAAGTTATTGAAAGTTATCCATGAAGTTATTCACACGATCAAAATTTAAATTTGAGCGTACACAAACCTGTTTTAAACTCAAGAAAAGCTATTCAATTCAACTTAAATATTATTTAATATATTGATAGTTATTTGTTATCAAATTATTATAATTTTCCACATGGAATATGTAGAAATTAGGAAGTAAATCTTTACAAGATATCACTCCAATTTAATTTTTTGTTACCTGTTCGGGATGAATAAAGTGAAAGAATATCACCAATCAAATAAATTGAACCAGTTACTAATACAGTTTCTTTAGACTTTGAATTAAGTAAAAATTCTTTCGCCTGAACAAGATCGAAATCAACAATTTTTCCAAAGAAATCATTAGGAATTAATGATTTTAAATATTTAACACTACATGCCCTTGGTTGTTCCACCTCGAATAAAAAAATTTCAGATGCAAACTGTGTTACTACTTTCATTATATCTTTAGCCCTGTCTTTTCCTAAAACCCCGACCCAAATAATCGGTTTTCGTCCAAAAGAAAGTAAGTTATCCTTAAGGCATTCAGCTCCAGCACTATTATGACAAGTATCTAAAATAAGATTTACATCCCCATTGATTTCCTGCCATCGACCAGGAATAAAAACTTTATTTAACCCCCTTTGAACCAGTTCATTGCGCACAGGCAAATCGTCGCTTAAAATTTCTGTCGCACGAAGTGCTAATGCAGCGTTTCTTTTTTGATATGCACCTTGCAAATTGGTGTTAGGCCATTTCTTTTCTGGCCAATCCTCAACTGTATTTAACGGAGATTTTAATTCTCGTGCAAATTCTTCGAAGATTCCACGAGTACATTTCGGCAACCATCCAGTTAAAACTGGCTTCCCTTGTTTTATAATCCCGGCTTTTTCTTTAGCAATGTCTTCGAGTCGATCCCCCAATATTTCGCAGTGATCCAAAGAAATAGTTGTAATTACAGAAAGGTTTGGATTCACCACATTTGTAGAATCCAGACGACCACCAAGTCCAGTTTCAATAACTGCTAGATCTATATTTTGTTCTTTAAAATATAAAAATGAAATTGCAGTCATAAATTCGAAGAATGAGGGATGACTACCTTGGTTTTCTCTCTCCATTTTTTCTGCAATTGGTTTAAGAATGGCGGTTTTCTCTAATATCTCACTTTCAGAAATATTTTTTCCATCCACCTTAATGCGTTCACCAAGATAAACAAGATGAGGAGAAGTAAAGAGACCAACCTTATATCCATTCTCTCGGTAAACTGAATCAAGCATAGAGCAAACTGAGCCCTTTCCATTAGTTCCTGCCACATGAATTACAGGAAAAGAGTTTTGAGGATTGCCTAGTAAATAGGCCAGTCTCTCCATACGCTCGATCCCAAAAGAAGATCCACGATTCCTTAGGTTATATAAATATTTAAACAAATCTTTCACCAAGAAAAAATGGTGATCCCAAAAATTTTGGTTCTAAGCTGAGCTTGTATCCTTTTTTGGGGAAGCTTTACGCCGAATTGTTTTCTTTTTGCCGACCGGTTTCTTTTGGGTCAAAAGTTCATTTGGTTCTTTTGTTTTTAAATTTGTACCTAAAAGATCGACAAGATTGATCAAACGTCCACGTAAATCATGACGGTTAACAATCTGATCAATCAAACCGCGCTCCAGTAAAAATTCAGAAGTCTGAAACCCTTCTGGTAAGTCGGCTCGGGTTGTTTCCTTAATTACTCGGCGACCAGCAAAGCCAATCAAAGCTTTGGGTTCAGCAATAATGACATCACCAAGTGTGGCATAACTTGCCATCACTCCTGCCATTGTGGGATTTGTCAAAATTGAAAAATATGGGATATTGGCCGCACTCAACCGAGAAAGTGCGGCACTAGTCTTAGCCATTTGCATCAGACTTAATATGCCTTCGTACATTCTTGCACCGCCTGATGCAGAAACAACAATAACTGGCATATGATGCTCTAAAGCTCTTTCAATCGCTCGGGTTATTTTTTCCCCAACAACTGACCCCATACTTCCTCCTAAAAACCGAAAGTCCATAACCGCTAAGCTGATCCAACGGTTTCCCATTTTTCCAACACCTGAGATAACCGCATCTTTCAGAGAAGTTTTCTCTACATTTTGATGAAGTTTTTCTTTATATGAAGCTAATCCCTTAAAATTTAGTGGATCCAAAGAGGATAAATCTGAATCACATTCAATAAATGTATCCGAGTCCAAGAGGGAATCTATTCGTTCAGGTGCGGATAAAGGAAAATGATAACCGCTTGAAGGAACGACCATTAAATTTTTCTTTAGTTCTTTTGCAAAAACCATGTCACCAGTTTCCGGGCACTTCGTAAAAACACCCTTAGGCACACCTTCACGTGATTTGACAACAACTTTGGAATATTTTGGTTTACTAAAAAAAGCCATAATTTTTTATTCTAATTATCCATGCCCCAGTGTGGCAACATTTACCTTTAAAAAACCTTTTCGGTTAAGTTCTTTTGCACATTCTCCCAAAGTCGCTCCGGTAGTGTAAACATCATCTATCAAAATAATTCGATTCTTTTCATCGAGAGAATGTTTATTTTTTAAAATGAAAGCATCTTTTACATTTCTCTTTCTCGCTCTTCGATCCAACTTGGTCTGAGTGGAAGTATCCTTAACACGTTGTAAAGCTTGCTCCACTCGCACACTTTTACCCAATTCTCTCTGCAAAGCATGAGCAATCCAAACACTCTGATTAAATCCACGTTTCTTTAATCTTCTTTTATGTAAAGGAACAGGGATAAAAGTAGAATCTTTTAAAAAATCAAAGAATGATGGATTTCGCTTTAACCAATTGGGTATATCCTTAAGCACATCCTTAACTCCTGAATATTTAATCTCATGAATTACTTTTTTTCCATTTTGATCTAACAGAAACAAGGATTTTCCTCGCGAAAAACTAGGAGGGTCATCCCTGCAAGCTGCACACACGAGTCCATTAAAATTGAATCCACTCATCGGAATAGAGCAGTATTTACAACCATCTTTAGAAATCCAGGCTAAAGAATCCTCACATTCTCGACACATATACGATAAGCCATCCTGATAAGGTTCTTTTTCACATACCGGACAATTTCCTGGAAATAATAAATCAGAAAAGTGATTCAAAAATTTCTTAAAAATTTCCCTCATTTACCCAAGCCTCCATTAATAAATAACTTTTTCTAAACACAGTCCCTTTGCAGGTGCACTTACAACGATCTCCGTCCGTTTCCTGGCTTTAAGAATATCTTTAATAGATTGATAATCTATCTTTCCCCGCCCCACTTCGAAAAGAGCACCCACCATACTTCTAACCATTTTATACAGGAAACCACTACCCTCCACACAGAACTTTAATTCTTCATCCGAAAAATCGATTTCTATTTTCCAAATTTCTTTTTCCGGATTCTCTTTTTCACCTTTTCCACGAGAAGCAGCAAAAGAAGAAAAATCGTGTTTGCCGATGAAATATAATGATGCTTTTTTCATAGCTTCCAGATCAAGATTTTGATTTTTAAGCGATAAACAAAACCTTTCATCCTGGGGCATTGCCCAACCTTTTACTGCCCGGTAAACATAACACTTCCCTTTAGAGGAACTCAATGCATGAAAGTCATGAGATACTGGTTCGAGTGTACGGGGGCTTATATCTGATGGAAAAAAAGAGCGAAAAGCCTGGATCATCTTACCCGCCCCGTGTTTCCATTCTTGATCAAAATGAAAGACCTGCCCATTTGCATGCACACCTCCATCGGTCCGTCCCGCACCAATTGTTCGCACGGATGTATGAAAAATTTTGGCAAGAGCTTCCTCAATTGCATCCTGCACCGAATCCCTTGTGGGTTGCTTCTGCCAACCGGCATACTCCGTTCCGTCATATGCGCAAACACAACGCCAACGTTGTAAAGCCCCTTCCTTATTGCTCATAAATGCATTTTATAACTGAGGGGGTGGTATAATATTTCGATTCTCAATAAAATCACTCAGGATGATACCCGCAGCAGATGCGTCTATTTTACCAAGGCTTTGTCTTTTCTTTTTTGCAGATTTTTTCCCCATTGCCTCTTCTGCGGCCAGACTGGTCAATCGCTCATCCACGCGATGAATCGGAATTTTAAATGCTTCCTCTAAAACCTTGATAAAAATATCCACCTCTTTCGCCCGAACTCCTACGGTTCCATCCATATGTATCGGATAGCCTACTATGATTTCATTTATTTTTTTTTGATCCACCACCTCGCGTAACTTTTCCAAGAAAGAAGGATTATCCACTCCCGGAAAAGCACCAATCGGTAGAGCAATCCCCAAGTCATCGGCCCAAGCCAATCCTATGCGCTTGGTTCCATAATCAACCCCGAGGTAATTCGGCATAATTCTTAATCTAACTTAACCCAGGGTGTTTATTCGAAACTTTTTGAGCGAGTGCTTTTACTTCCTGAGCCCGGTCTTTATGGCAAACCATCGTAGCGTCCCCTGATTGCACCACAATTAAATCCTTCACCCCAAGCAGGGTTACACAGTGTCCGTCTTCTGCAAAAGCCAAATTTCCATTTGAATCAACCGCTATCCCATCACCTTTAAAAACATTTCCATTTTCATCTGCGGAATAATGTCTTGCAATCGCAGGCCATTCCCCCACATCGTCCCAATCAAAATCGGACTCCAACATGACCACACCGTCCGCTTTTTCCATTACGGCAAAATCTACCGAGATCTTTTCCAATTCCGGATAAACTTTTTCCATCGCCCCAACCAAAGAACCGTTTTTATTCCAGTCGGCCCGTAAATCATCCAAGCCTGAAGACAGCCCGGGTGCATACTTGGCAATAGCCAATAAAATTACCGAAGGTCTCCATACAAACATACCGGCATTCCAAAAATAACCACCCTCTGCCAGATATTTTTCCGCGGTTTCCAAATCAGGCTTCTCTACAAATCGATCCACCTTGGACACCAATCGTCCGGATGCCCTTTCCATCTCCGCGCCTTGGCAAAGATATCCATAACCCGTCGATGGAAAAGTGGGCTTGATCCCAATCGTTACCAAAAAGTCATTCTTTTCTGCCGCTTCAAAAGAACTGCTTAACACCGAACGAAATCCAGCACCGTCCTCAATCACATGATCGGCAGGTAAAAGGGCAAATGCAGCATCCTTTTGTTCATGATCCACAAGCAACGCAGCCAATCCGACCGCTGCCGCAGTGTCACGCCCAACCGGTTCGCCAATCACACGATCCGGGAGAAGGGATGGACAACTTTCCAGCACCGCATCTCGTTGTTCCACATTCGTGATCACAAAGATATTTTCCTTTGGCACCAGACCATCCAACCGGTCCACCGTTTGGGCAAGCATGGCAGAATCTCCCACAATCGGCAAAAGATGCTTCGGGCGCGTTAATCGACTTTGTGGCCAGAAGCGCTCACCGCGCCCGCCAGCCATGATCACTACATACCTATTGTTCATCTATTCAACCCATGCCATTCCCTTTATGAATGGCGAGTATAAAATCCCATATTCATACCACACTTGCCATCTTAGAATGGATTCCTTATGTTCCTCCCTTTATTTTATTATATTTAGGCATGAAACGTAGCCATCACTGTAATCAACTTCGCAAAGAAAACGCCGGATCTCCCGCCACCCTAATAGGATGGATTGATTCCTTACGCGATCACGGAGGCGTATTCTTTCTCGATCTCCGTGACCGGGAAGGAAAGACTCAAGTCGTACTTGACCCCGAGAACCAAACCCTATCCGAACTCTTCCCCAGGCTTAAACCTGAAAGTGTAATCGAAGTAAGCGGCGAAACC
>CBFIBI010000085.1:0-10277 GCA_965660725.1 Opitutales bacterium | reverse complement strand
ATAAGGAAATTAAATTACCCAATGAGGTTTCAGTAAAGCTGACCCAAATACAAAAAAATAAAGTTTTGGAATCTAAAGTTTCGGCTTCTAATCCAAAACAAATTACCTCTAAAAGCAATTTAGTGGTTCAAAAATATAATCAGCCTGATCAACAAGAACCAGAAAATAAAAACCCGCTAATTAATCGAATTAAAGAAGTTGTCGAAGAAAATTCTTTGGCTGTTGAGGAAACAAAAATAATTCCTCAGGAAAAAGCATCGGAAAGACAGGCTCGCTTGTCTCTTATACGAACAACTTTTAAATACCCACTTCTCATTTTGGAAGAAACGGGTGACTTCAGCGACCCGGAAGAAGAAAAAATTGAGTCAGTAGAGGCTCAGGTTGCCGGACATTTCATTGTCCGGTTTTTACCTTTTCTTCCAAAGGAAGTTCTTCAGGAAAGACTTAATGAAATGGGGTGTGAATTAGGTTCATCCGTTGGAGAAAATGCGTATTTAGTAAAAATTAAAGAAGAACCCACGATTGACTTACACTTCAGTAAAAAAGATGAAGTCGAATCTCTAACTGACCTCATTGAAGAAGTGGAACCTGACTATTTTGTAACCACCGTAAAACTCTCTAATGATACACGACTTCACGATCTCTGGGGAATGAATAATAAAGGACAGACTGGAGGAACCGAGGATAAAGATATTGATGCCCCTGAAGCATGGGACATCACCACGGGCAGCAAAGATATTCTAGTCGGCGTAATTGATACCGGTATCGACCGCAATCATGAGGACCTCGTGGCAAACATGTGGACGAATCCAAATGAAATTGCCGGTAATGGTAAGGATGACGACAACAATGGATATATTGATGATGTTCACGGATGGGACTTTTACAACAACGACAATAATCCAGACGATGATGATTCACACGGCACCCATTGTGCAGGAACAATTGGTGGTGCAGGAAATAACGGAAAAGGAGTCGCTGGTGTTTGCTGGAATGTATCCTTGGTAGGCATAAAATTTCTTGGCAAAGACGGAGGTTATATTTCAGACGCTATTAAATCAGTCACCTACGCAACCAAGATTGGAGTAAATTTAACATCCAACTCATGGGGAGGCGGAGGCTATTCAAGCACCTTAAAACGGGCCATTAATGAAGCGAATCAAAAAGAGATCGGTTTTGTAGCTGCAGCGGGCAATCATAATGGAAACAATGATTCCCGTCCAAGCTATCCCGCTTCCTATAATTCAGAAAATGTAATCTCCGTTGGAGCTTCAGATCACCGCGGACTAAAAGCTTATTTTTCCTGCTATGGAAAAACAAGCGTCGACCTTTTTGCTCCTGGAGTAAAAATTTTAAGTTCTGTACCCAACAATAAATATGCCAGCTTTCAGGGTACATCTATGGCTGCTCCTCATGTCTCCGGAGCTTATGCACTGCTGCTTTCTGCAAACCCGACCTGGAGCGTTGCCCAGGTAAAGAGTGCCTTAATTAATTCAACCGACGCGGAGTCACTCCTTAAGGATAAATGCGTTGCAGGTGGAACTTTGAATGTTCACAAAGCTCTTTCCGTTGAACCCCCGAAGGATGGATTAATCAGTGTTAATCCATCCAAAATTGATTTTGGAAGAATTTCAAAAGGTGAATCCAAAAGCCTCGCATTCACAATTTCAAATACAGGAAAAGATTCTGTAAAAATAACAAGTGCAACGGTTGGATCCCAGAATTTCGTCCTTACTTTGGAAACTCCAAAAACTATTGCTGCAGGGGAAGAGATCAAAGGTAATATCGTATTTAGAGGTAATCAGAACGGTAAAATTTCATCCACCCTAATTGTTTTAAGTGACGCACAAAACCAACCCCGCTTAAGCATACCTCTCAACGCGGAGGTTTTCAGTACTCCAACTTTAGTCGTGACTCCCGAAAGAATGCATTTCGATCTGAACGAAAACGAGATTGAAACGCAGATCTTGACTCTTTCCAACAAGGGAGATGCAAATTTAAATTATGAAGTTAAATTCCCTATTGGAAAAGACTGGATCAGCTCATCTAATCAAGTTTCAAAAAAAGAATTGAAAACTACTTTTGCCGGTGGCAACGGAAGTACAGGAAATTATATTCAAGTCAATGTTGAGAATACAAACGGAATTAACATTACAGCTTTAACTGGACACTTTAGAGGAACAGGTGAGGTTAATGTTTGGAAAAGAAAAGGAAAGATCGAAGATGCTGTAAAATCAAAAACGGGATGGGAAAAAGTTGCATCTTCTAAAATTTCAAAATCAGGAGTTTCTGCAAAAAGTATTTCCACTGATTCAGATGTTTTTGATAAAAACATCGCATCGACCAGTTCATTTCAAGAAACATTTAAAACTGACTTCATGTTAGGACAGGGAGTGCACACTCTTCTATTTTCTAACAAAACAATTGGAGTAAAATACACCAACGCATCCTTTGGAACTATTTCTGCGAAAGACGAAAACCTTTCAATCTATGTGGGTTATGGAACCCATCGAAAAGCACCTACCGAAACAGGCTCCCTCTATAAAGGTAGAAAATGGAACGGCATTATCCACTACTCTGCAAATGGTCTAAATAAAAAGGGTATCCTACAGGCAGGAAAATCAATTGAAATCAAAGCGATTGGTATTGAAAAGGAAATGCCCGCCTCTTTCGAGGAAGCAACCATCCTGATAAGTTCAAATGATCCAGAGCAACCCGAAAAGAAAGTAAGGGTAACAGCACAAAAACTTACTGAAAAAGGTGGTCTTGTCTTCCGTCCATCTACACTTAATTTTGAAAATACATTTGTGGGTCAAACAAATAAAAGGACTGCCACAATCAGCAATGCAGATACAATGCCAATCAGCATCAAACAATTTGCTTTTGACAACGCTGTCTTTACTCACGATCTAAAACTTCCCGTCACCTTAAAAAGCGGTGAGAAAATAGAGAAAGAATTTATCTTCACCCCCACAAAATCGGGCAAGATTGAAGCCTCCGCTACCATTATTTCTGATGAGGGTGGGTTAAAAGTTAGAAATTATTCAGTAAGCGGAACTGGATTGGTTGCCCCTTCCATGGTGGTATCTCCAAATTCTTTCTCAACCACTCTGGCGATGAACAAGGAAAAAAATCTTTCCCTTTATATTTCCAACAAAGGAGGAAGCCCACTCAGCTGGAATATAAAAGGTGCCACCCAAAAAGGCGGAAAATCACTCACCGAACAAAGAATTTTTGATCTTTCCCATTTTTCTCCTTTGAGCAAGGGACAGGTTGATGAAAGAAAAGGAATTCCCGTTTCCAAAATGGGTGGAGGTCCTGACAGGCATGGATATTCATGGCAGGACAACTTGGATGCAACTGGTCCAAAGCACCAATGGATTGATATATCCAAGACAGGTAGACGCCTCGATACATTATCCAAAACTGATGACGGATATGCACGGGTTACCATGCCTTTCAGTATCGAATTGTATGGTGAAAAATTCAACTCAGCCTACATCAGTTCAAATGGATATGTGACTTTTGAAAAAGGTTCCAACGAGCATGGGCACTTCCCCCTTCCCTCTTCCATGATGCCCGGTAATTTAGTTGCTCCTTTCGCCATGGATCTTGCTCCAAACAGAGGAGGGGATATTTACTACAAAGCAAGCCAGGATGAACTTCTCATTCAGTGGAACAAGGTAAAAGATTTTGCCGGACTGGGTGAGTTCACCTTCCAGGCATCCCTGAATAAAAATGGAACTATTTACTTCCATTATGAAAAAATGAATGGCCGTGTTGACCGGGCATCTACCGGGATTCAGAACAAATCAGCAGATGTCGGGCTTTTGGTTGCCTATAACAACAAACAGGTTACTTCGGATTCAACAATCCGAGTTTCCACCTCTCCAAGATGGTTAACTTCATCTGTTCACAACGGAGTCGTTGCGGCAGGCAAAACAAGTGTGGTTCCTTTCACTGTAATGTCCTCTGAAATGCCTGCCGGAAAATACATGGCAACCCTCACAATTAGTGGTAATGATCCATTAAACCCAGTAGATGAGGTACCTGTCACTCTGATGGTTACCCCAACCAAGAAGATCATTCTTGAACCTGCTACTTTAAACTTTGGCAGTGTTTTGGTCGGAGAAAAAGTTTCCAAAATCGTTAAAGTCAGAAATCAGGGAAATACAAAAATTGATTTATCAAAGCTTGAATCTGACATGAATGTATTCACCGGAACTCTATCAATTCAGAAAATAGAAGCTGGTAAATCAACCGAATTAAAAGTTGAATTTACTCCCCAAAATGCAGGCTCATTTCGGGTTAATACCAAGCTATTATCAAATGCGGATAACTCCCCCACCCCACTTGTACTTTTTGGAAGAGGGTTAGCAAGTCCTGCTCTTACTCTTAATCCCGAAAAATTAATGGTCACTGTTCAAGCAGGACAAAAAACATCCAAAGTTCTACAAATGGGTAATGTAAAAGGTAAGGCAACAGGCACTTATGAATACAATGGAATAAGAACAAAATCTTTTGCCTCCAGAATAAACCCTGCTGAATCAACCGAAAAAGCTGTGGATCCATTCCTCGCGAACCACCACGCCGATCGATTAATTGTTGGTTTTAAAGATGGACACTCCACTTTTGCAAATCTTGCCGGATTGAATATCAGTGTTACTCTTGAAAGAACGCTTGGAAAAGCCCGCACACCAGGCAGTGGAAAGTTGGCTTTAGAAGGGATGAATATTTCACTCGTAAAAACCAATGGCAGTGAAAGTTTAAAAAGCGTTGCCGAAAAGCTCTCAAGCGATCCCGCAGTAGCCTATGTCGAACCTGATTATATCGTAAATCGAACAGCCGACGCGAATGATCCCCTTCTTTCCCAACAATGGGCACTTCCAAAGATCAAAGCTGCAGAGGCTTGGAAGATGACCAAAGGTTCACACACAGTATCCGTGGCAATTATTGATACCGGAATAGACTACAGACATCCCGACTTACAGGGCAATATTTGGAAAAACCCGGGCGAAATCGCAGATAATGGAAAAGATGATGATGGCAATGGTTACATTGACGACATCTACGGCTGGGATTTTAGCAATAATGATAACGACCCAATGGACGGACACGGTCATGGTACTCATGTTGCCGGATCCATTGCCGCAGCAACCAACAATGGAAAATTAATCGCCGGTGTTGCCTGGCATAGTAAAATGGCCGGACTAAAATTCTTGTCAGACAGTGGACGCGGAAGCACATCCGGTGCGATTGATGCAGTCGCCTATTCTGCAGCTATGGGATTTAAAGTAAGCAATAACAGCTGGGGAGGCGGAGGAAAAAGCCTAGCACTCAAAGCTGCCATTGAAAAAGCAGCAAAAGCTGGCCAGTTATTCTGCGCTTCCGCCGGAAATTCAAGAAAGGATAATGACCGTTCACCTCACTATCCATCCAGTTATGATTGTGAAAACATCATTTCAGTTGCGGCCTCTGATAGCTCGGACCGTCTTGCCAGTTTCTCATGCTATGGAAAAAATAGCGTAGATTTGGCAGCTCCTGGAGTTCGAATCTTAAGTCTCTTGCCAAACAACAAAACTGCAAGTTGGAGTGGAACATCCATGGCTACTCCTCATGTTGCTGGTGCAGCTGCCCTTATTTTTGCTGTTAATCCAAATGCAGGATATGCAGAAGTTAAAGAGGCAATCATGTCTTCTGTTGATCCGGTTAAGGCATTCGAAGGAAAAATGGTGGCTGCCGGCAGACTCAATGTTGCCAAGTCACTTGGCGGTGTGAACTCAACCTGGATCACAGTTTCTCCGAATAAAGGAACCGTACCTGCCGGAAGAACAGCTAACTTAAATGTTACAGTTGACGCGACTGAACTAAACGCTGGTGAAAAAGAAGTAATCGCTTCATTCACAACCAATGATCCAAAGGCAAAAAGCTTAGAGTTGCCCGTTCATGTAAAGATCGTTGGAGAACCCAAAATCGTTCTGAGTCAGAAAAGTATCAACTTTGGCAAAGTATGGATTGGAAATGAAAAAACCATGGCCTTGGAAATTTCCAACCAAGGGACTGACCTTCTTAAAGTAACCAAGATCGGTACCAAAAACAGGCAGATCTCAGTTACACCATCTAGCTTGAACCTGGAACCGGACACCAAATCATTCGTACAAATCAAAACAAAGCCTTTATCCAAGGGAATATTAAGTGATAATATAATTATCTCTTCAAATGATCCGAAGAGTCCTAGTATCCAGGTAACGATCACAGTCGAGGCAATTCTTCCACCTGCTCTTACTTTCAACCCTGTTCAAATCTCCAAAACATTGGAACAGAATAAAAGAGATTCTGAGACCATTCTTATTCGTAATCTTGGAGATGCTAGCGCAGTGTGGAAAGCAACCATTGTCGAAACCAATCGCAATCGTTCCAGAACCCATGACTTCGCCAGTCTGGTTGAAGGGTTCAACAAGGAAGGTCGTGCACCGGAATTTATAGATCCAGGATTACCAGCCGATGGAGAAGCATCTTCTCCAATAAACCTGAATCAAAAACCAGCATTTCGGATGGAATCAAAAAACCAAAATAATGGACTTGAAGTGGCAATTATCGGGGCGAACTCGAGTACAAAAAACAAGGATATTGCAAGTGGACTATTGGCCACCAAGCATTTCAGCGGAGTCACTGTTATAGATGCACGGGTCGTCACTCCAAGCCTAAGCGAGCTGAAAAAATTCGATTCGGTGATGGTTTATAACAACTCTAGATACAGAGATACAACAAAGCTTGGCAATAACCTGGCCGACTTTGCAGAAGAAGGTGGTGGGGTTGTCACCATGACCTTTGAATCCTCAACTAGGTTAGGTTCCACCAGACCACTTCAAGGTCGTTGGTTGAGTAAAAAGTACGGTGCTTTTAACTCAAGCTCAACAGATACGAGAAACTGGAATTATGCCGGTGATATCTTACAGAAAAACCATCCGATCATGAAGGATTTCAAATCCTTCAAAGGATATTACAGATTGAATAAAAGGACCGCGGCAAATGGAGCATCTCTTATAGCAAAATGGAAAGATGGAATTCCACTGGTCGCCTGCCGTAATGATGTAGTTTCAGTAGTAGGTCTTAATTTTTATCCAGTGTCCAATCGAGTTATGTCAAATGGTTGGGACAAAAATACGGATGGTTGGAAACTTATGGCAAACTCACTCAAGTGGGCAGCCGAAGGAGGAGCTTCCTCTTGGATCACAGGGACTCCCTTGAATGGCTCGGTGGCTGGAAGTAAAGCCCAAGAGGTCAAACTCTCCATCAATTCAAATA
The DNA here is from genome assembly GCA_965660725.1 of Opitutales bacterium. GTDB lineage: Bacteria > Verrucomicrobiota > Verrucomicrobiia > Opitutales > Seribacteraceae > Seribacter. The sequence goes on along the minus strand of CBFIBI010000085.1, from coordinate 2,969 downwards.
ACTTGGCGGAAGGAAATTACTCAGCTGAAGTTCGCTTCGAGAGTAATGATCCCAAAACTCCTTACTTCCCTGTTAAAGTTAATCTTCTTGTTCGTAATAATCAGGCACCTATTGCCAGCTCATCCACAGTTCAACTTAAGGAAGACACTCAAAAAAGTTTCAGCCTCAAGGCAGTTGATCCGGACGGAGATTCAATCCGTTACATCATTACAAATTCTCCAAAAAACGGAAAAGTAACAGGCAATGGAAAAACATTCACCTATCTTCCAAATACAAATTACTTTGGAAAAGATGAATTATCGTTTAAAGCTGCAGATGGAAAAAAAGAAGGAAACATTGCTAAAGTCACATTTATCATTGATGCAGTAAACGATGCTCCCTGGATCAAATCTGAAGCTATCTCCGGAAAAGAAGATGAACTCATTGTTATCGCACCAAAATACGGAGATCCGGAAGGAGACAGAGTTCAAGTTCAGTTGGTTCAAAAACCAAAAAATGGATATGTTCATAATCAGGGAAATAAATGGCTCTTCTTTCCCAATGCTAATTATAATGGAAAAGATTCGCTCCGCTTCTCTGCAACGGATGGGAAGTTGAAAGCAGAAGCTTTAATCAATCTTCAAATTGAAGCTGTCAACGATGCTCCCATTGCCTCAAATTCCATAGTTCAAACAGAGGAAGGCAGAAGTGTGTCCTTTGAATTAAACGCAACCGATGTAGAAAATGATTCAATCACTTACCGTGTCATCAATTCGCCCAAACATGGAACTCTGACGGTGGATAAAAATGGCAAGTGCAAGTATGTACCATTTGAAAATTACAATGGTAATGATTCCTTTTCCTTCCGTGCCTCAGACAGTGACTCTGATGGGAATCTTGGAGTAGTTACTCTTGAAATAGCTCCAAAAAATGAAGCTCCCCAAGTTACGGATGCCACATTCGCACTCGAAGAGGATGGCAAGTTACCCATTAAATTGATCGCTTCCGATCCAGACGGTGACTCCCTCACATTTAGAGTAGTCAAGCAACCTGACAATGGTTCAATCACAGGATCCGGTCCTTCTTACAAATACACTCCAGAAGCTAATTATCACGGTACCGATTTCTTCCTTGTTACTGCAACAGATGGCAAATTGACAAGTAAGGCTGCTAAAATTACTCTGAACATTGAAGGAAAAAACGATGCTCCTAGTTTCGTGAATAACTTGAAGGCCCTTTCCGTAGGATATAGGGAAACTCCTTACAGAATGAAACTTGAAGTAACTGACCCTGAAAACGACAACCTGACCATTAGGGTAAAAAATCAGCCCAAACAGGGAACATGTCACATTGACGGAACAGATTTCCTATATCTTCCAGATCCAGGATTCACAGGAATGGAAAATGTCGAACTTGAGGTCAGCGACGGTGAACTCTCTGGTCAAACTGTTCTCAGCCTTCCCATCCAGGAACATGCAAACTCGATTGGCATTGCGGTCGATTTGAGCAAAGCTGGAAACAAAGAGCAGGCTTTTGTAAACATGGTTTATCAAGTTAATGAAGAGCTTAAAATGACAGCTGACCACATACTCAGAATGGATCAGGAAAAAACATCATCTAATTTCAAGGGAACGATTACTGATAAATTAGAAGGTTTAAATATCATGACTCTGGACGAGTGGAAAATGAAATTACCAGAAATGAAAAAAGAAACCAGTTTCTCATTCTGCCCCGTCATGGAAAACGGAACTGTAATCTGGAAAGTTCAATCTTCTTTGGATTCAACATCTGGTACAAATACAGATTTAGATAATAATAATACCTATCTACATAACCCAATAAAAAATGAATCAGACAGTCAAAAAGACAATTCTTTGAATCCAGTATCTAGTGTAGATACAGAACTAAATAATGAAAGCGAGAATACTAAAAATTCTAATAATGAAAATATAAATGATATAACACAAAATGAATTAGCAGTTTCTGATTTGTCAAATTTGGAAAAAATTGAATCCGCCCCAAATTGGTATTCTTTACCAGGTTTAGGTTCATTCTTCGATGCCGGTAACGGTTGGTTATATCAGCCTGAAATTGGTTGGTGCTACGCAAAACCTTGCCAAGATGGTTGTTCCTTATGGATCTATAACCAAAATACCGGTTGGATGTGGCTCAAAAATGACTTACCAAATGTGGCTTACACGATGGGTCAACTGGGACAAGGTTGGATGTATTTCCCTAAGGAATCTATCGGAAAAAGTGAAGTCATTTTCAACTACGCAAATAATGTTTGGATCAAGTTAAACTAAGAATTGTAAAATTATCAAAGTGGACCCATTTAGTTGGGTCCACTTTTTTGAATTTAAAAGGAATTGAAGAATTTGTAGATATTTTCTCGTTTTATTAACATTATTAAAAATTTAAAAACTTCCTTTTTAAAAAACTTTTGAATTTAATAATTAAAAGATTTGAAGAAAGAATGTTATGATATAATGAATTCTTTATTGCCTCTAAAATAACACACATAATTTGCAAAATGAGTAAAATCTTCGTCCTGTTCACATCAATAATTATTCTATTAGGATTTTCCAATGCCCTTACTGGGAACCCACTCAAATATTCCGCTACCGGTAAAGAGAAGAAAAATAAACACCTTGTATTTATTGCCAGCGACCATGAGTATCGCGCCGAAGAGACTCTTCCAGCATTGGCTAGAATTCTTGCCGTTCACCATGGTTTTGACTGCACGGTTCTCTTTGGTCTGAATGGAAATGGCGAAATTGAAGCAGGGGCTTCAAACATTCCTGGATTGGAAGCATTAAATGATGCAGACGGTATGGTTATCTTTACTCGTTTTCTGGCTCTGCCACCAGAGCAAATGAAACATATTGATGATTACCTCAATCGGGCAGGACCGGTTGTGGGTCTGCGTACATCAACTCACGGTTTTAAATACGACGACAAACGTAAAAATGATCCTTATTATAAGTATA
>CBFIBI010000084.1:0-10423 GCA_965660725.1 Opitutales bacterium | reverse complement strand
CCGTCCGAGAAAATGGTTTGGGCATTAAACTGAGCCTGACTTAGATCAGTACCTGATAAATCCAAGGAGGATATATTTTGCCCTCTATAGTCCTGTCCAAATGTATAAACAAAACTGATAAAGAATAACAGCAGGATGTAGTGATGATTCATTATTTAAGAAATAATTTTCAAAATTCTTGATTAATTGAAAATATTATTTCTGTTATGTTGTGAAATCAATAAAAAGAATTAATTAAATTTAAAATAAAATAATACAGGAATCATCCAAACTTAGGTGTTATTTCGATTTTTTCTCCAGCCTTGACTTCAATTTTTCCAGATTGATCAGGATCGTTATCGTTTCGGAAAACCTGAACTGTTAGAGAGGCATTTTTTCGAGGAGGAGACCAGGCCCATTTACCAATTTCAATAAAATTCATAGGTACGCCTTCGTCCCAATTTAGACCAGGTCCCTCTCCACGCAGGAATGGTTTGTTACCAATGCCAATCATGACATTTGCAACCACTGAGGTTGTGCCCGTGGATGATTTTTTGGGAACATCTTCCTTTTCTTCAGGCTTGCTTTCAGGACTCAGATTAGGATCAGTATCCTGAAGAATCGCATCTACTTTGCGCAGGGTTTCGGCAGGATCGGGCAAATCGAGTGCTAGTTCTTCTTCTAGATCCTCTTGAATGGGCTCAATTTCTGAACTCTCTTGTGCATCATCATTTTCAAAGGAAGATTTATCAGGATTTAAACTATTATCTTCAAGTGACTCATGTTCTGAAGCTTCAGTGTCTTCTTGCTCGTCTAAAACTTCTACCGAAACTTCCTCAGTTGCTTCTGGGCTTTGGGTAGGCTCACTATCATCATCATCTAAGTTTAAATCTTCGACTCCATCGCCATCTTGAACATCTTCAACTTCAATCTCTGAAGCCTCGTTTTGTTCCGCGGGTTCATCTGGGGTATTATCCGCAATTTCAGAAGGGTTGTCTTCAAGTATAACAGCTGATTCTGCATCTTCTTTTGATTCAGGTTGAGGTGTTACCTCAGATTTTTCAAAGTCTTCCGGACGAGTTTCGCTGGTAGATGAAGTTTCTAGTGAAATATTTTTTTCGATGACAACAGGTTCAGGAAACTTACCGGGCAATTCATTAACAAGATCATGTAAATTATTAATTTTACCAGAAAGTGAATCGATTGATTTTTGAAGATCTTTTATTAATTGATTTGCTTGAGCTACACCTGGATCAGGTTCTGGGAGAAGCGGTTGTTGTACGGTAAGTTCCTCAATGGATTGAAGTTTTTCCAAGAGATTATTTTTTGTCTCACTTAGATCGTCCGAAATTTGAGCAATCGCAGAATTTGGGTTTTCACTCTTACCATTTTCTGAGACGATCTTATCAACCAATGTGGGTACTTTGTCAATTTTGACGGAGAAACTTTCAAGTTCATTCCGCATTTCTTTAATATCAAAATAGGTCTTTCGATGTAACTCCTCATCCTTTCGATTCGATGGATCGAAGGCAATAACTAAGAAGCGGTCGATTAAATGTGGGATAAATACAAGAATGGAAGCAAGACCGGAGGCAAGAATACAGGTAATTAGTTGCCAGGTATCAAGTTGATTGGTTGTCTGTAATTCAAGGTAGGCAAAATACAAAACCATCAGAAGAATAAAAAGTGCAGCTAAATAAAATGGCCACTTAGTTACACCGTCGGTGTTTTCTTCATTTTCGTCAAAATCCATAAAAGGTTAAAGGTTTACTCTTCTTTACATGATTTCTTTTAGAGAAAAAACCAATCGAAAAATGAAATTTTAATTAACTTAACTTCTATCTCTTTCTGGGAATCCTACTTTGCGGTAGACTTTTCCTATTACTTTGTAGGCTCTTTTTTGTGCTGCATTAGCACCGTCCGCCAGCACTTTCTTTAAATAGCTCTTATCTTGTATGAGTTGTTTGTATTTTTCTCTAACAGGTTGGAGAGAATCGCAAATAATCTCAGTTAATTCTGATTTTAATTCACCGTATCCTTTTCCAGTGAAATGCTCTTCCAGAGTACTAATACTCTTGCCTGAAAGTGAAGAGTGAATGGAAAGAAGATTTGAGATTCCATGTTTATCGGGAGAAGACTTAATTTCTGCTCCAGAATCTGTAACGGCAGAAGCGATTTTCTTTTTGATTTGGTCAGGTTCGTCCAGAATGTAAAGAGTTGCTTTCTCATTTTCGTCTGATTTGGACATTTTTCTAGTTGGCTCAATCAAAGACATTATTTTTGAACCAGCTTTCGGAACATAGGGTTTGGGTATAGTGAAAGTTTCAGAATATTGATGATTAAAACGTTGAGCCAAATCTCTGCAAAGTTCCAAATGTTGCCTTTGATCTTCTCCTACTGGTACGAGGTCGGCATTGTATAATAATATATCCGCGGCCATAAGAACAGGGTAGCATAAAAGACCTGCATTAATGGACGCCTGTGCTCGGGCACCTGAATGGTTAAATTTAACATCTTCGGAAGCATCCTCAGAAATTTTAAATCCAAGTTTGGATGCCTTATCTTTAAATTGGGTCATTCTTTGAAGTTCACCAATAGGTGTAATGCATGTTAAAACCCAAGCTAATTCGGTGTGTCCGATCACATGAGATTGAGCAAATTGATGACATTTTTCTGGATCCAACCCACATGCAATATATTGAGCCGCGCAATCATAAACATTTTGTCTGAGAGTCGCGGGATGGGAGGGCGTTGTGATTGCATGCAGATCTACAATTCCAAAAAAGCAATCATTTTCCTCAAGCATTTCGGACCAGTTTCGAACAGCACCCAAATAATTTCCCAGAGTTAATTTACCAGTTGGCTGGGCACAAGTTAGAATAACTTTTTTTGCTTCTTTTTGATTGGTAGCAGACATAAATTTCAGCAGAATAAATAGTTTGTGGACATTATAAACATAGTTTTATATATTATTAGATTAAATAAATCACCCTAAATCATTTACCCCCCATTGACATGGATACAAAATCTGACTCATCAACTAGCGAAGAATTGAGGGAACTCCTTAAGCGTTGCCCAGCTGGTACATATGAGGCTGCCTTTGCTTTTCGTACAAAACAAGATGTTTCACAAATTGAAACCATTGTTTTAGGAATTATAGATCGTCATCTTGAACCTGAACAACGAGAAATCTTGGCAAAAAGTGATGATAACCTCCGCATGTATGAGGATCTTGGAATGGATTCTTTAACAATGCTGGAAATTGTCATGCTTATTGAGCAGACTTTAAAAGTTAGTATTGATAATGAAGAATTACGTGATTTAAGAACCCTGGGTGATGTGAAGGTTTATCTGGACGCAAAGGCAAAAGGGGAAGAACCTCCCAAAAGGTCTAAAAGTTACAGAATTGAAGAGATTGCATCCCTAATGCCACATCGTGAACCATTCTTATTTTTGGAAACTGCCAAAATTGATGGTTCTGTAGCATCCGCAACTTATAAGATTTCAGGTAATGAATATTTTCTTGAAGGCCATTTTAAGGAAAATCCAGTATTTCCCGCATCTATAATGATAGAAGCACTTGGACAGCTATGCGTTTTCTTTCTTCTTAAAGGAGAAGATTCTTCGATTACTTCCAAAGTTGACCCGAACACCATTTTCTTTACTTCTTGCGATGGTGTGAAATGTAGAAGGATATGTAAGCCAGGGGATAAACTCACCATGAAGGTAAAAGTTTCACGAATCCGTCATCCGCTTGCTTGTTTTTATGGAGAGATCAATGTCGGGGGCGAGCGAACAGCACATGCTGAGGAAATCAAACTTGCATTTGATTATTTTCCTGTGATTGATGTTCAGAACGAAAATAATATTCGAAATGAGGTTGAAAAGTCCAACGGTTTGAACGGTGATGCAAAATCTTCTAATGGTTCAAATGGCAGTATTTCTGGACTTAATAATTCTGATCGATTTGTTCAAATTGAATCAGGTACAAAGGACTGATCAATATTTCTTTTTGACTCGGTAAGAAGTTGACTAAGGTAGCTTTTTTTTACGCCACCTTTCCTCGTCCCACGGAAACATTCGTGAGAAGGGAACTGTTCGCCTTACAAGAAATTGGTTTTACTCCGGAAATTTATTCTATTTGGAAAGGTGACGCAATTTGGAAAGGAAGAATAATAAATAGATTTTCACTTCTTCGCTTATTTAGTCTCGTTTATTGGATTCCATATTGGACTTGGAAAAAACCACATGTATTTAAAGAAGTGCTCGAAGAATTATGGACAAAGCCATGTCCCAATTTACAAAATTGGAACGAGACTTTTTTGGCGTTGGGTTTTGCTTTAGTTGAGGCAAGAAAATTGCAGCAGAAGAAATATCTTCTTTTGCATGGTGTTTGGGCAACGATGCCCGCTACCGCTGTTTTGGCATTAAGTCGATTAATTGATGTCCCTTTTTCTATGGGTGCTCATGCGTATGATGTCTTTAGAAAAGGTGGAGATTGGCTTCTCGCATTAAAATTTAGACATGCTTTATTTGTTAGAACATCCTCGGAATCAACAATGAAAAGGATCGAAGCATTAGGAGTTCATTCTGGAAAAATTAAATTAATCAGAAGGGGCTTAACTACTTGGACTAGTAGGAAAAATCTTGAGTTGGTATGTTCGAACCAACTTGAATTGTTGAGCGTCGGAAGACTTGTAGAAAAAAAAGGATACTTTTATCAATTGAGAATTGCCAAGGAATTAATGAAAAAAAAGATTCCGTTTCGATTAAGAATAGTAGGTGGAGGTCCACTGATGAAATTTTTAACCAAAGAATGCAATCGTTTGGGGTTGGCAGAGCATGTACAATTTCTTGGCAGTCGTTCACAGGCTGAGATTAAGAGCTTATACATTAATTCAGATGCATTTCTATTTACCGGTATTATTGCCAAAAATGGAGATCGGGACGGTATTCCTAATGTCATCCCTGAAGCAATGTCCTCAGGATGCTTAATTTTAGCATCTACCTTTGCAGGTGCTTCAGAGGCATTTATAGAAGATGTTTCAGGATTTTCTTTGAGTCCTTTAAGACCAGGTGAATGGACCAGGATTTTAAGCGATTTTTGGTACAACCCTGATTCCTTTAAGCCAATGAGAGAGTTAGCTTTTAAATATTCAAAAGAAGCATTTGATGTCAAAAGAACGGCTGCTTCAATTGTCTCAGTAATTCAGGAAAAGATCGCATGACACAAAAAGAAACTCCTGAGGTGAGCATTCTCATTTCGGTTTTTAACCAACTGGATTATACAAAAAGATGCTTCGAAGAACTTGAAAAAACACTTACTGGAAAAATATCTTACGAGATCATTGTGGTTGATGATTGTAGCCAGGAAGAAACTACCATTTTTCTAAGAAGTTTAGGCAAACCATTTCGAGTTTATTTTAATGAATCAAATAAAGGTTATGCCATAAACAATAACTTTGCTGCCAGAAAAGCTGAGGGCCAATATTTATGCTTTTTGAATAATGATGTATTTGTTCAGGGCAACTGGTTACTTCCAATGCTTAATGTTTTAAAGACACAAGAAAATGTTGGCATAGTTGGTAATGTTCAAAGGTTAGCATCGTGGAAAAGATACGACCATATGGGAGTAGTTTTCAGTCCCAAAGGTAAGCCAAGACATTATGGACAGTTTTTTTTAAATCGTTCATTTAAAGGTGAAATTAAGAAATGGTCTGCAGTAACAGCAGCATGTTGTGTGACCTCGAAACAACTCTTTATTGATATTGGAGGATTTGACGAGATATTCAAAAATGGATGTGAGGATGTTGACTTGTGTTTACGTATGGCAGCACAAGGGAAAGCTCACTATGTAGTTCACGATAGCGTTGTTTTACATGTAAAAGGTGCAAGTGAAGGAAGGAAAATTTTTAATGATAAAAATTCTCAATTTTTATTAAAGAGATGGGGTCCAAAAATTGTATCCAACCAATCTATTCTTGATCAAAATAGGCATGCTTGGACCTATTTATGTAGAGGTTTATTAAGACCTTGGTCGGTAAACTTTAGTAAATGGCTTGAGGCTTTATTCATTTACTTGAGAATAAAGAAATTGGGTTAACTAAATTTTAGACTTGGCATAAGCCATTGCTTCTTCAATGCGATCTAAGTCTTCATCTGTGTGAGAAGCAGAGATCGCGGTTCTAATCAAATCTTTTCCTGGAGGCACCCCTGGAGCAATTGAAATAATTGAGTAAATTCCTTTTTCCAAAAGGGCTTTCCAAAAGTAATAAACTTTTTCTTTTTCTCCCAAAACTATTGGAATTGCAGGTGTTTCACTCTCCCAAATGTCAAGTTTGAGGTTTGAAAGAATGGAACGATAACGCACTAGGTTTTTTTGAAGGCGTTCCAAATGTTCTGGTTCTTCTTTCATTATATCTAGGGCAGCTTGTGCAGATGCACATGAGGCAGGGGAGAGGGCCGCTGAAAAGATTGTCTGCTTGGAATGACTCCTCATGTAGTCGATTGCTTCTCTTGAAGAAGCAACAAAACCACCAGCTCCGGCGAGAGATTTTGAAAAACTTGAACAAATTACATCTACATCATCGGTCATTCCAAAATGGTTTGCGGTACCTTTTCCTTTTTCTCCCAATACACCAAAGCCATGAGCATCATCTAATACAATAAAAGCCCTATACTTTTTGGCGATCTCGACAAAAGATGGCAGCTTTGCAATATGACCTTCCATTGAATATACGCCCTCCAAGACAAAAATTTTATTTACATCTGGTTCGTCTTCCAAAATCTCAGCGGCATGTGAGGGATTATTATGAGCAAACCTTTCACATCGAGCACCACTCAACTGAATACCACTCCAAAGCGATGAGTGTAAATTTTTATCTGCAAGAATGAGATCTTTTCGCTCGGCAAATCCAGTCACGGCAGAAGCACAAGCTAAATACCCTGCAGAAAAAACATGACAGGCTGGCTTGCCTATAAAGTCAGCTAATTTTTCTTCTAGTTCCTGATGAAATATTCTTCCACCATTAGCCAAACGGGCACCTGTAGTACTGCTTCCCCATTTCTTTATCGCTTCAATTCCAGCTTCTTTAATTCGAGGGTGATGTGAAAGGCCAAGGTAATCATTACTTGAAAGCATGATGAATTCCTTTCCTTCTTTCCACACCCTCGTACCTTCCTGCTTTTCGAAGATATGATAATAGGTGTCATACTTAAGTCGAAGTCGAGTTGAGTCGTCTGATTGAATGCGTTTCCAAAGCGGAGAGCCTTGGGATTTGATGAATGGAAAAGCCATTGAGTATTTCCTACAACCAAATGAGTTTGGTTGAAAGAAAAATACGCAGTTAGGCTAAAAGAACTACTACACAAAAAAGAATTATTCTGTTCTCTTGATTATATGAAATCCAAATCCAGTCTCTGTCACTTCAGAAACACTGCCTACATCTAATGCAAAAGCAGCCTCAGAAAATTCTTTGGCCATGACTTCAAATTTGAATTTACCTAAGTCGCCACCTTTGGTCTTGCTTGGGCCATCTGAATGTTCTTTTGCCATTTCAGCGAAGTCTTTATTTTGGTTCAGTATAAGACCTCGAATTCTTTCAGCTTCAGACTTTGCTTCATTTTTAGAGCGAGTAATATTGGCATCGGCTCGATCTGCACCTTTGTAGGAAATTAGGATGTGGGATGCCTTAACTTCGTCGGGCATTTCAGAATTATCATCATCTTTTATTTTAACAAAATCGGTTCTTTCCAATCGAATTTTTTCGTATACATCGTTGGAAATTACATAATACCAGCCGGCCAAGTTTTCATTAAGTTCGCTAACTCGTTTCTGAGCTTTTGCAATCTTATCATCAAATTCTTTTTGTTTGGATGCGTTTGAAGCTTGAATCCTTGCAATTTCAGCATCCCGGTCAGCTTTTTTCTTGGTGAATTCATCATCTTCTGATGTCTGATTTTGATCGGTATTTTCGGTTGGCTTTGGTTTGGTTCCAACAGCAACAGCCGGGGGAAGGGGTGGGGGCGAAGATGGAGGTGCAGTATTTGGAATGAAATTAGGTGGAGGACCAGGTGGAGAAATATTAGGTACATTCCCTTCCTTACCTTTTTCTCCTGTATCTCCCTTTTCACCATCTGTAGTGGAATTTTGCTCAGATGTTGAACCTGACTTCTCAGTTTGAACAATAGGAGCAGGAACTACCTCTAACTCTGGTGCATCCAAAAGACTGGGGTTAACTCTTGCGAAAGCATATATATAGCGACTGTCACCAGTTGAATTTTCATCATCTTCAGGTCCTCGGTAGCTTTCACCAAAACGAAGCACATATTCAACACCATCTTTCATGCCGACAAGGATTTCTCCTTTGTTGGAAACGACTTTAGGAACCTGTTGACCTTGTGGGTTTTGAACTGCAACGGTGTAAAACCCTTTTTGTTGAAGGGATTGGACCACTGCTTGGTTTTTTTGATCCTTTAGATTGTTAAAGAATTCATTTCCCTGTTTCAAATTGTTGACCAATATCTCGGGTTTCCTTTCAACATCTATAATCTTAAGATCGTCAAATGCATCTTTTAATGCATCTAGTTTGTCCTTATCTAATTCTTCATTTTCAGATAAAGTGGAACCAGATAGTTTCCATTCCGAATTGTCATAATTAAGAACATATGGCTTATCTTTCCGGTTTAATTGCCCTTTTGCTAGGTTGACTTCATAATTGTCCAAGGTCACCTGTTTGATGTTCCATTTATCAAGATCCAAGAAATCTTTTTCAACCCAGTCCACAAATTTGGTTGAAACATCGCTTGCGTTTTGTACTTCAGCAATAAAAACCGTGTTCTCGTCCGGTTTGCGAACATATCTCGCACCTGCCAATCCATCTACTTCATTTCCGATTATTAATTGAGCAAGGTTTGAACCAGAACTATTTTTAAGTGCTATGCTTTTTCCCACTCCACGATCTCCTGGGTTGGCCCGATTAGGGTCTAGAACACCAAAGTTTGCGTGTTCACCAGCCCCATCACCAGCAGTATCTATTATACGTAAATCTAAGAGTATGGTTGATACATCCTTTACCTGATTGTCTGCGTTAGCTGGATAATCAGCTTTTTGTGGACGGCGAATGAACCATCCTTTGTTTGTTTGTGAAACTTCAAGTGACTTAGCCTCAAGGTTCTCTTCATCGATTTCAACGATTTCAATACCGGTTGCCTGTCGCGTATCAAATGTATTAAACAGTGCTTGTCCCATACGGCTTCCTTTGCTGGTAGGGTCAATTTTTTCTGGGATAGAAGAGATGGCAAGTAGCACAGATACTACAGCGATCACGATAAAAGTCAAAGATTTTGTATTTTCGTTCATTGTTCTAAATTTCTAATTTTATTATGAAGTTTTGGTGCTAGGAGCGAACTCGCGAAGCGATTGCACCTTGAATTTCAGCGGTACGTTTTTTCCAGAACACCACAAGAGCAATAACGAGTAGCGGGATGGGGGGTAGAAAGACCGACATTAATTGTATGTATTCCTGTTTTTCTTTGATCTGACGGTCTCTTTCTCTTTCCGCAGCCTTTACTTTGGTGTTTGTATCCTGTCTGAGTTCCCGCTCTCTTTTTGCGAGGTTCTTTTGAAGTTTAGCTGCCTCCGTTTGTAAGACTTGCATGAATTGGCCCTGAGTCATACTTCCTTGATTGTTTTGGACTTCTGCCAAGGCCTCATTTAACTTTCTATTTTCCTCTTGGAGGATTTGCTGGATAGAATTTTCCGCCTCCTGAATTGTTTGAGTAGCCACTTCTCTTGCCGCTTCAATGCTCTTTTCGAACTCTTGAAGAGTTCTGTGTAAACGACGTCGGTTTCTTATTTCCAATAATCGGTCCTCTTTTGCTAAACTGTCTATCAAGTTGAGTGAGAGAGTTACATTATCTACATCTAATGGGAAGTCAGACTCGGGTCCACGACTCCGAATATTGAAAAATGGGTCAGCCAACACATCAATATCAGCAACCAAAATTACATTCATTTGAGAGGTTTGATTACCATCTTGAACAGAACCTTTAATCGAGGCTGCAATTACCTCAGACTGGCCACTTCCAGGATAAAGTGTTCGATCAGGATTAAATCTTCTTGGAGTACCAAATACTCCTCCAGTCCAAAAATTGTCAAGACTTGTAGTACCGCTTAATTGTCCTCCTCGAGTTTTAAGAAGAGGTTTAAAAGTGAGGGCACTGTTCGGGTTTTCATAGATGGTACCCGGACAAGTGAAAAGACAATATTGGAGTTCTGAGGTAATAGGGCTGTCATCAAATGAACCTTCTGTCCCACCAACATAGACGAATTCGTTGGGGAAATTATCTGAGCGAGAGATTTTAGGAAATGGATTGTAAGGGTCACGCAGTATCCTTTTTTCTAATCCTTTTAGTCTTGTGTCCACACCATCCAACAATTTTT
>CBFIBI010000083.1:10277-10509 GCA_965660725.1 Opitutales bacterium | reverse complement strand
CATGCGAATCAGCCGGAGTAAAGATTGCCGTTGCCCATCGCAACCGCTATCACCCTGCCCTGCCAGTTGTTCGCCGACTCATCCAAGAAGGGGCAATTGGAAAAGTGGCGGCTTTGCACGGCAGGGGAAAAGAAGACCACCGGGGAGGCGGGGAGGATCTATGGGTACTGGGCACTCATGTTTTTGATCTGATCCATGCGATCGCAGGAGATCCGGAAAGTTGTTCCGCTGA
>CBFIBI010000083.1:0-10267 GCA_965660725.1 Opitutales bacterium | reverse complement strand
GGTCCGTTGGCAGGCGATGAAGTGCATGCCCGATGGAAAATGAAAAACGGATGGACCAGTACTTTTGACAGTATCCGGGGGCATGGGATCAAGTCTGCCAATTTCGGACTGCAAATCGTGGGAAATCAGGGAGTGATTGATTTACGATGCGACCGTGAACCGTTTGCTCATTTACGGGAGGGTTGTCCCTGGCTTCCAGATAGGAAAACAGAACCCTGGGTACCCATTAGCTCACTGGGAATCGGAAAATCCGAAACAATTCCGATTTCCCAAACGGTTCAAAATCACAAATCAGCCCTGATCAATTTGATCGAGAGCGTGGAGCAGAATCGATCACCCATATGCGGATTGGAAGAAGGAATCTCAACCGTTCGGTTTGTACAGTCCGTATTTGCTTCCCATGTGGAAAGTGGAAAAAATGTGAGATTTCCCCTGAAATTGAGAAAGCACTCTTTATCCGCCTTGTAAGGAGTCTTTCGACTTACTGATTTACAAAAACATCAAATTTAAGAAATTTTTTTGCATCAGCTTCCCATAATTTTTTACAGTAGATTACTTGAATATCTAAAAAGTACAGCTCATACATCTCTCCTAATATTGTAATAAATCAAAAGATTTAAAAAAATCGATTGCGATTAGTTCGCTTGGTCAGCATTAATTTGCCATAAGCAAAAACAAAATAATGCTTAAAATAGAAAACGATACTTGGGAAAAAATAAGGGATGGAGATTCTTCTGCTTTCGAAGATCTCTATGATCGCTTTTCTGGGGCGATGTTTTCTCTTTCGCTTGAAATTCTTGGAGATCGCTGGGAAGCAGAGGAAGTAATTCAGGATATTTTTTCTGTTTTATGGAGAAAGCCAAATGCTTATTCTCCGCAAAAAGGTAAATTTAGTAGTTGGTTGCTTGTTTTAACCAGAAATCGAAGTATTGATCGATATCGTTCAAGGAAAAGAAGATTGGACCGTGGGGAGTCTGACGAAATTCTTCAGAGCAGGCCCGATCAAAGCCACAAAGACGGTGCAGAAAATGCGACCGCGTCTGATGAACGGGAACATTTAAACCGTGCATTCTCTGGCCTACCCCCCGAGCAAAAAAAAGTTCTTGAATTAAGTTATTTTAAAGGTATGAACCAGCAGAGAATTGCAGAATTATTGGATATTTCTCTTGGCACCGTAAAATCACGAATGCGTTTGGGCATAGAAAAACTTAGAAACTCCCTTTCCAATCTTCGCCTATGAATCATATTGCTTTTAAAAAACCCACTTTTTCTTTTCAACAAAGATTGATTTGAAAATCATGCTCCTCATCAATAGTCTTAAACATCAAATTTGGAATCTCTAAAACAAAAAGCCCTTGATTATACATTGGGCGTTCTTCCCAAGGAAGAATCCTTACTCTTCGAAGCAATGCTCGAAGACAGCGACGACGCACGATCTTCGTTGGTTGAAGCTCAAGAGGATTGTGCTAAAATTGCCCTTTCCACAAAACCAAAATCTTTAGGAAATGAGGTCAAACAAAGAATATTGGAGAATTGCCAACCAAATCTGAATTTCGATCCATTCTTAAGTTCAGACCCCATCCAAAGACTCCGGAATAACTTCACTTTAGCACCTACTCGATACAACGGTGGTGGAGGAAGCGTCTCCCTTAAAGGTGTTGACGATACAAAGCTTCAGGACGAGATCAACCAATTGTATGAAAATTTAATTACCCTTTCTCCCCTCGTTGCAGGAGACTCGGATGCTGCGGCAGGTGATATGACTTTTTTAAAAAGAAGTCTAAAACGAATGCCATCTTTTTCTGAGTCCGTTGACAACCTTTTAAGCAAGTCACTTGTACATGATTCAATAGGGGAAGGCTTACAATCGGTGCAACGCTCGCTCTTATCATCCATGCCTTCGCTAGGCTTCTTCTCTGACCGGTTAATTGGGGATTCTTTTTCTATGGGTGATGTACGGAGACTCTTTTATCTCTGCCGGGACCAACTCAAAATTATGCGTGCTTCATTTGGTGATATCGATCCGACGCGTTTAATTGACGATGAAAAGTTGCGTCTCCACAGTGCGGGTTTACTTCAAACTAAATGGTGGGGTGCAGAGCATGCTTATTTTTCATCGCAGGGGAAAGTGAGATGCGGGCATTTTTTCGACGGTCCGGTTACTGAGCGTTGTGTGGAGTTTGCCGAATACGATGCCAATATGTATTGTCTCGCAAACTTACTCGCTCCCCGCTCATCGACCGGGGAGTTTCATTTAGAATTAATCAAAGACGCTGTGCCAAACTGTATTCTTGCCATTGCCACTGCTCAAACAAATAAGTCAAAGCATGACGAACTGGATCAAATTGTTAATGGCATACAATCACCCAGCAGCGAATTTCAAAACGATCAAGTCCTCTGGGATTTAATTGAAGAATCCATGACCCGGGCGCATCAACATTCTGAACTTTCTGAATTAAGAGACGCTTCCCTTTTTGGATGCCAAAGAATGGATAATTCATCTTATCTTTGGTTTGCCTGGCCGGCCATTGAGGATAGCCAAGAAGGTGCTGACGCCTGAACATCAAATCCCTCACAGTAGTGGGCAAGATAAGGCTCTTTTTGAGGTTCCACTAATCCCTGGGATTCAAACAATTCTCCTTTGTAATATGACTTTACCGCTCGGACTGCCAGGTATGGCTCGTGTCTGACAAATGCATAATCTGAAAACTTCATAGTCCTCCTTCTCGACCAGAAGCAGTATCTCTCCAACAAAAAATTATCCAGATCTGTTTTGGCAAAATCCGTCTTGGTAAGAGAATCGGATAAAAGAGCACCAAATTCTGATCTGGCTTCTTTGTGGGGAAATTTTCTGACTGAAGAAAATGATATATTATTTTTATCTCTTTGCCCAGAAGTTTGAGCAAAATTGTATGCCAAACCATAAAGCAAACGGGCACCGCAAACTGCAAATGGATCTGAGGAATCGAGTGAGTAAAACCAAATTCCTTTATTTCCGCTTCGATCTTTAACATAAGTTCGAAGATTAATCTCCCAAAAGTCAGGCCACGGTATCCAGCGGATTGGGGAGATTCTCAAATTGGTTAACTTAAAACCCACTACGCTAAGCCATGCTTTTCCATCATATAAATCTACTTCCAAGTCGTCAGGTAATGATTTTCTGATATGCCCAATTTGAACAGGCCAGTGGAGCATAAGAAGATCCTGCCAATGTTGGCCCATGAAATTTTTTAAAAACTGTTCGGGCATCCAAGTAAAAGGGTCTACTTTGCAGGAAAAATCTCATCCAACTTTACACGCCGGTAGTCAAAGATTTTTTTTAATGTGCGTTTCACAAAAATGATATGTGCGATTTCCCCAAAAGGACCAAAGGGCAACTGATAACGAATTTCATCAGTCATTCTAGTGCCCCCGTCCACTTCTTGAAGAGTATGGGTGTGGAGCCAAAGTTTGTACGGACCCACCCTTTGTTCATCCATGAAAGAATATCCTTCATTAACATATTTTATCTCCGTTAACCATGTGGTCCAACCGATAACTGGGATCCGAACTTTATATTCTAATAGTAATCCGGCATAAGCGCAATCGGGTTGCTCTCCAATAATTTTAAATGCCATCTTGGGTGGAGTTATCTGATTTAAATTTTGAGGAACGGAAACAAAATCCCACAGGGCTTTTCTAGAAACTGGAAGAGTTTGGCTTTGTGTTAAAGAATGCATGGTTTTATCTTAAGCCAAAGTTTGAAAATGTCCAACCGCTCTCTTGACGGATTAAATCAAACCGATAGTGTATGTTCATGAAATACCTAAATACGCTTTCCTTCCTAGCATGCTTAACATTTATTTTCACTAAGGTAAATGGACAGGGTGCCATTTCAGAAATGGCTGCAATCCGTGCCTCATATTCAAATGTACCAGACCGTAAAATTGACGGATTAACCACAGAAGTTGGATATGACCAATGGGAAGCACAGGCACCTTTTTTTTACAAAAAGCTAGATTCATGGATGCTCGCTGCGGGATTACGTTACCAGACAACCGGGCTCGATTTTTCGGACAAAACACTGTTAGACGAGGATAGACTGCATTCAATTGATCTGGCATTTTTTCTTAGTAAAAAACAGTCAGACACCCTGGACTGGATTTTTCTTTTTAACCCAAGCCTTGCTGGTGACCTGAAAGATAAAGATAGCGATGCGATGAACTACATGACGATTTTAGGTGCCAAGTGGAAAGCAAGTGAAAATTTCGAATGGATTTTTGGTGCGGTATACACAACTGGTTTAGGGGATGATTTATTCGTACCTGCTATTGGATTCACATGGAACCCATCAGAAAAAGCGAGTCTTTTATTTGCGGGTCCTATCATTCGATACAAGTACGAAATAACCGATGTCCTAAGTTTGGTATTGGGCGGTCAATTCACTGGTAATCGATGGAATACTCAGTCGACCAGTTACACAGGCACCAAGCAGGAAAGAAATTTCAGGCTGCGTTCGTACAGGTTATCGGCTGGACTGCAATGGAATTTAACCAAAAACCATGGGATATTTGTAAATGGTGGTATTGATTTGGCAAGAAAAGCTGAGATTGAACTTTTGAACGGAACGAAATTATTGGATCGTGATATTAAATCCTCTCCCTCTTTCGAGATCGGATACTCTTATCAATTCTAAATGTAAGATTTAAGTAGCTAAATCCAGAACTGCAGATGCGGCGTCCCAGCCTGACATAGCAGCGTTCTCAATTCTTTCGCCTCCAAAGCTGTCCCCTGCAAGACTGATTCTGTCCCATGCAGAGGTGTATTGATTAGCTCCAAAGGTAACCAACGGCTTGGCAAACCCCCAACGATGGCAGCTCCAGTCAGTAATTTTTACTTCCAGAATATCTTCGGCATTTTTTAAAAGAAAGGGGACACGTTCTTCGTCAGGTGCATCCCAAAATTTTTGAGAATATTCGTTCCCGGCATGAACTGTGCAAGCAGGGATTTCAGAAATTCCTTTAATTTGGTTATCGGATATCCAATCAATTTCAGGAACCGGATGGGTGACCGTACCTGGGAATGCTAATCCCGATGGTTGATTCATAATGCCAAGCAATGCAATGCAACGGGTGTAACGAACTGCTTCCAGTTGATCCATTACCTTTGACTCTAATTCAAGGTGACTACGCTCAAACAATTCAAGAATTTGTGGGACAGGCATAGTTAAAACCAAATGATCCGAAAAAAGTCTCCTCCCAAGACCATCTCTTTCATTAATTTGCCACTCTTCATCAAAAAAAATGTTCTCAACAAAAAACTCTTTTTCAAATGTAAAAGACTGTGCAAGGATCTTTGCTGGTGCCGTCATTCCGTTGGTGCCCCGAAATCTTACACTTTTGGGTAAATCATCCCTTCCAGGTATTTGATCATACCATTTCGTTACCGCCTCTTTCGCTCTCCAGGTTTCCAACAATTCTTGCATTCTTGAATCCCGAACAGTAAAGAACTGAGCACCATGATCGATCCGGGCACCTTTCATTCTTCTTGTAGACATTCTGCCCCCCACGCCACGACCTTTTTCAAGTAATGTAACTTCGTGACCCGCTTCTGCGAGACGGTAAGCACAAACACATCCCGAAATTCCTGCACCTACAACCGTGACTCTCATAGGTATGCTGTTTCCGAATGGAATTCTTTACATGTTAAAACAAAATATATAGTCATGGAATAATAAACGATTAAATGAACACTGGAGATCATAATGACTGAGTTAGCAGATAAGTATAACTTAATAGTTCAGTCATTGAAAGGACAACTGCCTAGCCTACCTTTGGTTATTGATGAATTAATGACCATTATATCAGATCCCGATGTGGCTTTGTATGCTGTCAGGGATATCATTAAAGTCGATCAATCCATTTACACTAATGTCTTAAAAATCGCCAACACGGTAGAATACCGAGGTGGTACAGAAGAAAGAATCTATAATATTGATGATGCGATGCAGAAAATAGGATTGGAAAAAGTAAAAAGGATTGCCCTAAACACATCTGTATTAAGCTTGTTTAAAAACAAAAAAATCCTTTGCGATTTTCGTCCTGAACTCCTCTGGGTTCATTCGGTTGGAGTTGCAGTGGTAAGTTCAAAATTGTCGGAATTTCTTAACTTTCCAATGAACGAGCATGCATACACCTGTGGACTGATTCACGATATTGGAAAATTAGCGAAGTTGAAGTATGATCCAAAATGCCTGATTGAAGAAATAAACATGGCAAAAAAATCAAATACCGACCTTTACACGATTGAGGTTCTCGAAAATAGAATTAACCACAATCGATTGGGCTCGATGATTGTTAATTCTTGGGGAATTTCTTCTTTTGTAGAATTAACTACAAAATGGCATCACGAAGAAGATCGGGGTAAAAGAACCGATGTGGATGATCCTGAAGTTCATAAATTAATTGATATTGTTTTTCTATCTAATTTAATTGTGAACAATCTAGAATTTGGCAACAGCGGACATAATTTAAAGAAGGACCAATCAAGAAAAATTTTAAAACGCCTTAGAATGAGCCAAACTGACAGAGATGAATTCCTTGAATTTATCACTCCAGTTTTGGAGAGAGAGAAAGATGAACTCGCACTTTTTTACAAAGAATAAAAGTTCTTTGTAAACTTTACAAAATTTGAATTTAACAAAACGGATTATAAACTCTGACTTGTCCGTCTACTCATATGATATTCAAATTCCGTCCATCTAACGAACGAGGTCATGCAGACCACGGCTGGTTGCATGCAAATTTCACATTCTCATTTGCAAACTACTACGATCCAGAACATTGCGGATTTCATTCCTTGATCGTGATGAACAACGATCTGATCGAACCGAAAGGAGGATTTGGAAAGCATCCCCATGAAAACGCGGAAATTTTCACATATGTAATATCAGGACAACTTGAACATAAGGACAGCATGGGAAATGGTTCAATTATACGACCCGGCGACCTTCAATACATGAGTGCCGGTGAAGGAGTGTATCACAGTGAATTTAATCCTTCAGATATTGAACAGGTCGAACTATATCAAATATGGATGCGACCCAACCAAGTTGGTGGGTCCCCCCTGTATGAAGAAAAAGAACTTGGCAAGGGAAAGGTCAAGAACCGACTAAAGGTTCTTTTTTCCGGAGATAAAAGAGACAATTCAACTCAAATCCGTCAGGATGCAGTCTTCGCTTTCGGGCAGATCGATTCTGGAAATTCCCTTAAAATTGAACCCGATGAAAAACTCCCGCATACATGGATTCAAATAATTTCTGGATCATGCACCATCGAGAAGTATAAACTTTACAAAGCAGACGGACTAGGAATTGAAAATATCACAAAAACCCTCACGATTACCGCTGAAGAAACCTGCGAATTTTTCCTTTTTCATTTATCTGAAAATTAATGAATTTCGTTTACCCAAAGCTTTTTCAAGAAGATGTGACTGATTTTGAATTACCGGATGCGAGTATTCAATATCATCCAAACTTTTTTTCCTGCGAAAAATCTTCTACATATTTAAATAAATTATTGAAATCTATTCAGTGGAAGCAAAATACAATTAAAATGTACGGAAAAGAAAATCCCGTTCCTCGCTTGGAGGCATGGTATGGTGACCCGGGAAAAAGCTATTCTTACTCTGGCATTCAAATGGATCCAATTCCCTGGAATGATGAACTGACCGAGATTAAAGGTAAGGTGGAATCAACAAGTAAAACTTCTTTTAATTCGGTTCTCCTTAATTACTACCGAGATGGTCAAGATCGCGTAGCATGGCACAGCGATGACGAAAAAGAACTAGGGAATAACCCGGTTATTGGATCAGTTAGTTTTGGGGCAGAAAGAATTTTTAAACTACGGCACAAGAAATACAAAGAAAATAATCTCAAAAAAAGTATTTTGCTTAAAAACGGCAGCTTTCTTCTAATGAAAGGCGCAACCCAGCATTTCTGGATGCACGAAATTCCCAGAACTGCTAAATCCATTGGACCAAGGATCAATCTAACCTTTCGGGTGATTATATAGTATTCGTTTTTATCTCACGAGAAAAGCCATCATTTTCTTGCGGGAACTCATGTTTGAATCCAAAATATAATGATCCGTGATTTTTTTTGTATCGATATATTATAAGTGAAAAAATTTTTAACCATCCCAGCACTAATCTGTATTCCTTTTATGCTGATCGCTTACGAGTCTATGCACGAAAAAACTCCTGTCGGAAAAATTGTTATTATCGATTTACCCAAAAGGCTTGCTCTTGAGGCAAACACGCAAGGATCTTATTTCGACTCGGATAATGGACTTTTTAGAAAACTTTTTCGTTACATATCAAGTAACGATATTTCAATGACCACACCCGTTGAAGCGGAGATTGATCCCGGTAAGATGAGATTCTTCGTTGGAACAAAGGATGCTTCGAAAAATTTCAAGTCCAGTGAATCCGTTGAAGTAGTAATTTTACCCATAAGAAAAGTTGTTTCTATCGGAATTCGCGGTGGATATTCCAAACAAAACTTTACTAACAACAAAAAGAAATTAGAAACCTGGCTCGCCAAACAAAATCAATATCAGCAAAAAGGCGATGCGTACGGCGTATATTGGAATGGCCCGTTTGTTCCAGGCTTCTTCAAAAGATCGGAAGTTCACATCCCAATCATCCACATTAAAGAAAAAAAATCTGAAAATTAACAGATCATTTTAAATAACCTACAAATCATGAAAATACTCACATTCGCTCTTATGACTGCAATCACAACCCTAAATGCTTCCAATCTTTATGACCACAAACTCCAGACCATTGATGGTGAAGACACATCCTTATCCGAACACAAAGGTAAGGTAATTCTGATGGTCAATGTTGCATCGAGATGTGGTTTTACCCGTCAATACAAAGGTCTCGAAGAACTATATCAAAAGTACAAAAATAAAGGCTTGGTCATTTGTGGTTTCCCTTGCAACCAATTCGGTGGACAAGAACCGGGTTCCGAATCTGATATTAAGGAATTTTGCTCCACCAAATTCGGAGTCACTTTTCCTATGTATTCCAAAATTGATGTGAATGGACCCAACCGTCATCCTGTCTACAAGGATATAATTGGTGACAACGGTCCGCTCAAAGGAAATATTAAATGGAACTTTGGTAAGATCCTTGTGGGAAAAGATGGAAAACCCATTGACCGGTTTGGAAGTATGACATCCCCGTCGTCGAAGAAATTGATCAAGGCAATCGAAACTGCACTGGAGGGATAGTGATAATCTCCCCTTTGTCCATCTGCAAAAAATTAATTTGTTTATCCTTCATGCTCTTTTTGGGCGGTTGCCTGAGCATGGAGTGGCGGGGGGGTATGATACCCCATGTAGGATTAAGCAAAGAAGATCCACCTCCAAAGCAAGTTACCCCAAATAAAACCGTATCTTTGCGTAAATCCTCTTCCATGTGGAATCAATACCGTGGGCCCAACCGGGATGGTCATATTCCTTCACAAAGTGTTGCTTTAAATTGGGAGGAAAAACCAAGGACCTTATGGAAAATTCCCGCAGGAGCGAGTCACTCATCGGTCTTGATTGCGGAACAAACGGTATACACGCTCGAACAAAATGGAGACAGCGAAACATTATTCGCTCGCAACCTTTCAAATGGTAAGGAAAAGTGGAAGGTAGCCCAGCAAACCAAATGGGAAGATATGATGAGTGGAACCGGTCCCCGATCCACCCCCACCCTACTTGACGGAAAACTATACACTCTTTTTTCAAACGGAGTTCTTTGTAGAGTGAATGCCAAGTCTGGTAAACTGGAGTGGGAGACCAAGACCGTGGAAGCAAACTACGAATTTCCAGAATGGGGAATTTCCTGCTCTCCTCTAATTTGGAATGACTTAATTATTCTTAATCTGGGAGGGGAAAAAAGTGCCGTCCGGGCTTATTCCATTAATGAAGGAAAACTGGTCTGGGAATCTGACTTATCTGGAAAAGGGGTCTATATTTCATCCAGTATTCTAACTTTGCTCGGCGAAGATCATCTGCTTGCTGCTGTGGAAGGTAAAATTGCCGGACTCAATCCAAAAGATGGGAAAACTCTATGGGAAAAACCATGGAAAATCTTTCTTAACAATGCTCAAATTGTCCAACCCATTGCCTTGTCAAAAAACACCTTTCTTTTGGCTGCAGGCTATGGAAAAGGGGCTGAGTGTTGGAATATTTCAAGGCTAACGAATGGAAAATATCTTATTGAAACAAATTGG
>CBFIBI010000082.1:0-10570 GCA_965660725.1 Opitutales bacterium | reverse complement strand
TTTATATAACCGTAATTACTTTGAAACTTTTTATATATAAACATGAAAATTTTTAATTATACAATATTTTAATTATAATAATGAAAAAAATTCATCAAAAAGCTTTTTCTTGCTTTTAACTCTTAAATCAAAGTATCATTTAGCAATTAATTAAAAATCTTGAAAATATTCATAAAATTCGGTCTTCCATGGGTTTGCTCACTCGCATTCGTTTTTTATCTTGGTCTAAAATTAGGTAACAAAAAAGCAAATGAGTTACCTCCTACGAATGCATTAAACACTGATATTAAACAAGTCTCACCAACAACAGTTTTACCCAACAAAAAAACTGAGAGATTTTTAAAATCTAACATTTCTCAAGATCCATCTTCTCCCCGAATTCGTGCCATACGATCTGAATCAAGTGAACCATCTCTCCCACCTAACCTAAAAAGAATAATGGAGGGTGGAGATATGATCGAGCGCATGGGAGCATATTTGGATGCCGTTCGGGCGATGGACCAAGGAAATGTTCAGGAAGTTGTTAATGCTTTTGAAGCACTACCAAAAGGTTATGGCCGGCATTTGGAAATGAAGCTTTTGATGAGAAGTTGGGCGGCTATTGATCCCGAGGCAGCTCTTTCATATGCCGATAGTTCATTGGATGCAAAAAGTGAAAGAAGATTCGGTATATCCGAAGTTTTAGCTGGTTGGGCAAATCGTGACCCTAATGGTGCCATTGCTTGGGCTAAAGCAAATAACTCAAGTGATAAACCTGAAGATAACCCTCTTTTACTCGGAGTCGTTAAAGGATTGGCGGAAAAGAACATAGATGCCGCAAATGAAATTTTTCTAAACTTACCTCCAGGCAGTGCACGTTGGCAGGCATCTACTTTTTTGGCTCAAAAATATTCCGAAATGGGAATGTCAGATGCAATTGAATGGGCAAATCAATTCCCCATTGAAGATTCAAGAATGAGAGAGACCATTCTTGGTCAAATGGGAGCAAGACTTGCCAGGCAGGACATAAGTGCAACTGCTCAGTGGGTCTACTCGATGAAAGAAGACAAAGCCTCTTACAGGGTCATGGAAAATTTGCTCACACAATGGGTTACAAAAGATGCAAATGCTGCTGCGAATTGGGTGAATAATTTACCTGAGGAAGGAAAGAAATTTGAAGGGATGAAACAACTCACATCAAGATGGTCGCTCAGTGATCCTATTGCCACTGCAGAATGGCTTAATACATTTCCACCATCTCCAAAAATGGACCCAGTGGTCAACGAATTTGTGAATCGTATATCAACCAGAGACCCCGAAGGTGCGGCAGGATGGGCACTTTCAATTGTCGATCCAAAGACCAAACAAAAGGCTATAAAAAAAGTTGTCTCAGCATGGAATCGAGTGGATCCAGAAAAAGCAAACGCTTGGAGGCAATCCAATGCTCCGCAAATTAAATAATTTACTTACCTATTGTCTCAATAATCGCAACGATCGGAAGAAACAAAGCAATCACAATAAATCCAACTGCAACCGCGAGGAAAACAATCATAACTGGCTCGATTAAGGATGTCATTCCTGCAACTGCATTATCCACATCCTCATCATAATTATCCGCGATTCGAGTTAACATATCTGGTAATTCACCAGTTTCTTCTCCAATTTCTACCATACTGGTCACCATGGTTGGAAATACGGTCTCTCTTTCCATCTGGACGGCCATCGCCTCGCCATCCCTTACAGAATCATGAACATTAGCCATAGCCTTTACAAATAAACCATTGGATAATGTGTCCCGCGTAATTTGCAAAGCCTGTAAAATAGGAACACCGCTACTTAATAGAGTACCGAATGTACGCGTGATACGGGAAATATTAGATTTTCCAACCACATCCTTAACAGCTGGAACATTTAAACCTAACCAATCAAAAACCTTTGCTCCGAGCTTTGTCTTTTTAAAAAGAATTAACCCTCCAACTGTTCCTCCCATTCCACCAAGTACTAATAAAGGATGTGTGGAAAAAAGCTCACTAATATTTATCACTATTTGAGTAGGCCCCGGAAGAGGAGCTCCCCGTAACATCTGCTCGAAGATAGTCTGAAATTGAGGAACCACAACCATCATTAGAAGGGTCACTATTCCCACTGCAACAAACATGATAACACTAGGGTATATCATAGCAGATTTAACTTTCTTAATTGTTCTTATATTCTTTTCTTGAAATTGAGCTAATCGATCCAAAACTAGCTCTAAAACCCCCCCAGCTTCTCCTGCCTTAACCATGTTAACATAGAGATTATCAAAAATCTTGGGATAACCAGCCAAACCGTCAGATAAATTTCCTCCTGATGAAACCTTTTCAGAAATATCCTCTAATATTGCCTTAAATTTTGGCTTTTTTTCTTGCTGCTTGATCATTACCTCCAGGCTCCTTAGCAGAGGCAATCCAGCATGAACTAAAGTAGACATTTGCCTGGTAAAAATGGAAATATCTTCTGAATTGGGCCCGCCACCTAGCTCCATTGAGAGTAACCCCCCTTTTTTCTTCTTTTTTTTAGCTTTTACAGGCTTCTCTGCTTTGGCTGAACTTTCAGACTTTGAAGTAGCAACTTTAGCAGGATCAGGTTGCTTAGGTGATGGTGCCGATGCAGTTGCTTGTTCACCAACAGGAACAAGCTGACTCGCAGTCAGTCCATATTGGGCCAATTGAGAATAAGCCTGTTCTTCATTAGCTGCTTCGAAAGTACCCTGCTGAGGGGCTCCATTTTGATCTGTTGCTGTAAATTGATAAACGGGCATTTTCTTATTCTTTTAGTTTTAAGTGTATTTTAAGACTTCTTCAACTGTACTTTCGCCATCAAAAATCGAGCGAATTCCATCTTCTCTTAGTGTTCTCATTCCTTGCTCAATAGCCTTTTGGCGCAGAACAAGAGTAGCAGCACCAGAATTTATCATTTCTCGAAAGGCATCAGTTGCTTTGATCATTTCGAATAATCCTGTGCGACCACGATATCCAGATTGATTACATTCTGGGCAACCGGCTCCAAAATAAAATTTCCTGTCTCCCAATTCATTAGCATTCAATCCTAAGCTTTGCAGAACATCTTTTTTCGGCTGATACTCCTCTTTGCACCCAGAACAAATTTTGCGAACGAGACGCTGAGCGAGAACAAATTCCAATGAAGCTGAAAGCAAAAAAGGTTCCAATCCCATATCAATCAAACGGGTTACTGCACCCGGTGCATCGTTGGTATGTAAGGTACTTAGAACCACATGACCAGTCAGGGATGCCTGAACCGCGATTCTAGCAGTCTCAATATCGCGTATCTCACCAACCATTATTTTATCAGGATCCTGGCGTAAAAAAGCTCGTAAAGCCCGGGAAAAATCCAATCCGACCTGATGATTAACTGGAACTTGCATAATACCTTCAATCTCGTACTCGACTGGATCCTCCGCCGTTAACAATTTAGTGTCCATGTTGTTAACTTCTCGAAGAGCACTGTACAGCGTAGTCGTTTTCCCTGAACCGGTAGGTCCTGTAACAATAAAGATTCCATTTGGTCGACGGACTGCATCTCTTATACCAGTCTTAACATTTTCAGGAAGTCCGAGATTATCTAGGTCTAAATTAACTGCTGATTTATCCAAGACACGTAAAACGACACTTTCTCCAAACTGAGTTGGTAAGGTTGATACACGTAAATCAACTGCCCGTCCCTCGATAGTCATTTTAATCCTGCCGTCTTGAGGAATTCGATGCTCAGCAATATTTAAATCTGCAATCACTTTAATTCTCGAAATTACAGGCAAAGCAAGACTTTTAGGTGGAGGAGACATTTCATACAATGCACCGTCCACTCGATAACGAATACGAAATTCATTCTCGAAAGGCTCAAAATGAATATCAGATGCTTGTGCTCGAATCGCTTGCTGCATAACCAAATTTACAAATCGAATAATTGGGGTTTCATTCGCTGCATCACTCAGTTCGTTTTCTTTCGTTTCGTCCAACCCGTCAAAATTCTCTAGTCCCACATCTCCAAGGAGATCATTCAGGGAACTCTCATCCTGCTGGTAATGTAATTCCAAAAGCTGCTGAACATAATCCGGATCACAAACGATCAACTGAATTTCCATATTCAGAGCAAAAGTCAAATCATCAATAATTGCGGAATTAAATGGATCTGAAGCAAGAAAATGAATACCCCCCTCTGATAGATACAGAGGAACGATTCCATATTGCCTTGCCACCTCGGGCTCAATGGATGAAATCACATCAGCTTCAATTTCCCCCACTTCTCCCACTTGTAGTTCGTAGCCTAAAAACTCGGCTACCAGGCTAAGAATATCTTCTTTTGTAGCTAACCCGGCAGAAATAATTGAATCGGCATAAGATCGATTCCCCGCAATAACATCTTCATCAAATAATTCATCTAAACCATGTTGCGAAACACCTTCGACCTGCTTAAAAATATCACGAATACTTGAATTATAGTCTATAAAAAGCATAAAAAAACTACTCCTCCGCGGTGGTTACCATTAAGACTTCATCCAATGTAGTTACGCCGGACAAAACCTTCCTGAATCCGTCTTCTCGCATCGAACGCATTCCCATTTCCCTAGCTTTTTTTCGTAACTCTACGATACTTACATTATGGTAAATCATTTCTTCTATTTCCTGATTGACCACAAAAATTTCAAATACGCCTTTTCTTCCCCGAAATCCACTTTCTCCGCACTTTGGGCATCCCGCACCATGCATAAAACCAGAGGTTTTCGCCTGATCTTCTGAAACACCTAAAATTGAAAGCTCATTTAAACTTGGAGTAAAAGGCTGTTTACAATTCTGGCAAATCGAGCGAACTAACCGCTGTGCAAGGGCAGCACGTAGTGATGCTGAAACTAAAAAAGGCTTTACCCCCATGTCTATCAAGCGGGAAACGGAGCTCGGAGCATCATTGGTATGAAGAGTACTGAAAACCATGTGTCCAGTCAGGGAAGCGTTAATCGCAATCTCTGCAGTCTCCAGGTCTCGAATCTCGCCGACCATTACAATATTTGGAGCCTGACGCAACATCGACCGCAATGCAGCCGAAAAAGTCATTCCAACTTCGGTTCTAACCTGAACCTGATTAATTCCTGCAACTTCATACTCAACCGGATCCTCAACCGTGATAATCTTTTTATCAGGTTTATTGATAACATTTAATGCGGAATATAAGGTAGTTGACTTACCAGATCCAGTTGGTCCTGTCACGAGAAAGATTCCATCTGGTAAAGAAATGACATTTTCAAAAGTTTCCTGATCATCTGAGAAAAACCCTAACTGGGGAAGCCCAAGACTAAGGCTTTCTTTATCCAAAATCCGCATTACAATACTTTCCCCATGAACAGTAGGCAAAGTTGAAACCCGAAGATCAATAAATTTATCACCCACCTTCACATTGATTCTACCGTCCAATGGCACGCGTTTTTCCGCCAAGCTTACATTGGCCATTAACTTTGTCCGAGAAATAATCGAAGGCTGTAGTCGCTTGGGCGGATCAGGTTGCTCTCGCAATTTACCATCCACTCGAAAGCGTATTCGAAATTTCTTTTCCAATGGTTCCATGTGAATATCGGATGCTCTCATTTCCAGAGCATCTTTAATCACTGAATGAACATACTTTATTATGGGAGCATCTTCCTCACTGACATCCTCGGGCTTTAGTCCTTCTCCGATCTCAATATCGTCATCTCCAAGACCTCCAAAGAAATCCTGCATTTTTCGATCTTCTGCAGCCCCATAAGCTTCGTCAATAGCAGCAAGAACAGAGCCTCGATAAGCAACTTTAGGATTAATCGACTTACCCAAAAGATGAGTTAGATTATCAAAGCCATCCTGATCCAAGGGGTTACCAAAAACTATTTCAATTTCAGCACCCGTAGCTCCCAGAGGAAATGCTTCATACTTCCTCGCCCATTCTGCAGTTAAAAGATTAATGATCTCTTCGGTAGGATTTACCTGAGTTAGATCAACTGCATCCATATTCATTTCAGATGCAAGGAATTTTACTACTTCATCCTCAGGCATCCCAGTCTTTGCCAGGACACCGTTCATAATTGCAAGATCCTTATCACCAATAAGCCCGTCTCCCTCTGACTCGACTTCAGAAATAATTCCCGCCAAAACCTCCTCAGTTAACAAGCCTTGTTGCTTAAACGCATCTAAGATAAACTCATCGGTGGGATTCATAAATAAAATTAACTAAAAGAAAGTAAAAATATAGTAAACTTTCTTTACTATTTACAAGCTCATCTACCCAATCCCATAAGAAATTCGGGGTTATTTTTCGTTTTGCGAACTCTTTGTATAAACATTTCCATCGCTTCAACAGGAGGAACACCCTTGAGCGAACGGCGCAATGAGTAAATTTTATTTAATTCATCAGGATGATACAAAAGTTCTTCCTTTCGAGTACCGCTTTTTTCAAAATCCAAAGCTGGAAAAATCCTCTTGTTTGATAATTCTCTGTCAAGATGCAACTCCATATTGCCAGTTCCTTTAAATTCTTCGAAAATCACTTCATCCATCTTACTTCCTGTCTCAACCAGAGCAGTTCCCAATATGGTAAGGCTTCCCCCACCTTCAATATTACGTGCAGATCCAAAAAACCGCTTTGGACGTTGAAGTGCAGTTGCCTCCACTCCACCGCTAAGTATTTTACCGCTATTTGGCATAGTCGTATTGTATGCACGTGCAAGCCTTGTTATTGAATCAAGCAGAATCACAACATCCTGATTACATTCGACCATTCTGCGTGCTTTTTCAATCACTATCTCAGCGGCGTGAACATGACTTTGTGCACTTTCGTCAAATGTAGATGCAATAACCTCAGAATCGGGAACCTGCCTCCGAAAATCCGTAACCTCTTCAGGTCTTTCATCAACCAATAAAACAATTAAATGAGCCTGCGGGTTATTAACCCGAAGTGAACGCGCGATTGCTTGCTGTAATACAGTTTTTCCAGTTCGCGGAGGAGCAACAATTAAACCTCTTTGCCCAAAGCCAACAGGAGATACCAAATCTACAACTCTCATTGATACATTATCCCATTCAGCATCAGCACTAGTCTCCAAAAACATTCGCTCAAGAGGATAATAAGGAATTAACTCGGTAAAAGGCATTATCCTAGAAACTTCTTCAGGATCACCATCCATAACCTTGTCGATTTGAACGAGAATTGGGCAACTAGATCCTTCTATCTTAGGATGTAAAAACCCTTGTACCAAGTGACCAGTCTTTAAGCCAAAACGCTTGATTAAAATCTCTGGGACAAAGGGACTTTGGGACTTTAATCGATAATTGTCTTTTTCATGAAGCAGAAAACCATGCCCATCTTCAGTCACCTCTAAAATAGCAGAAACCTGAACGGGTTGGGGCTTCTTAAAACTAGTATCGAAAAGAAGATCAAAAACTTCCTCGCGGACTGGTGCAGATGGCATTTCAATTTCTGAGGAAAGTTCACAAACCCTCGATTTCAATTCAGGCAATGGCAATTGGTAAAAATCGTTGAATTTGATGGGTTCATCACCGGATCCGGCGAATACCTCAGCAAGGTTTGATAAGCCATCATCTGTTTTTAATTCTTCAAATTCTAGTAGATTGCCAAGCTCTAGCGGTTTGCTCTCCGTGTCTTCATATGGTAATTTTCTTGGTTTTTTAAATTTTGGGCGCGGTTTATTCCTTCCTTTTTTCTTTTCCTGCCAATTTTGCTTTCTGGTATTTCTATTGCCTCCACCTTGATGATTCTGTTGATTAGAATTGTGCTGATTTGATTGCACATTTGTGGTAACAGACTCAACCTTTTCTTTTTCGACTGGATTTGACTGTTCTACACCTGAAACATTGGAATCGGGCTCTTTTAACGCTTCTTCTCTGTCAAATGAGTTAACCTCTGGCTTTTCAGGTTCGGAACCATCCGTGCTAAATAAAAGTTGTCCGACTTGCTCATCTTTTTCTTTAGCTTTAGAAGACGGTTTAATCGTCTCAACCGGTTCAACTTTTTGCGAGGAATTACTTTTCTCTGAGTCTGTTAATTCAGCAGCAGTTGATTCTGATTCGGAATCAACTTGCTTGGCTTTTTTAGAAACTGCCTTGGTAGTTTTTTTTGTTGGCATAATCGAGGTAGGTAAGAATTTTAATTAATTAATTGAAGATAAAAATAACTTGATTTGAGTATCAACAAACTGAGATTCTCCATCAGTAAAAATCACAAAATCTGCTCTACTGGATTTAACATCTAAAGGTAGCTGAGATTCAATCCTCATTTTGATCTCCTCGTCGGATAAGCCCCTGTTTTTGAGGCGTTTACTTTGAACTGTAGAAGAGGCGTGGACCGATATTGTATTTGTGAAATAAGCATTAAGATTGTTTTCGAAAAGGAGAGGTATTTCCACCACAAAACGAGATCGGGAAGAAACATCTATCATGTTTATCCATCTTTTTCGTACTTTAGGATGTAAAAGTCCTTCAAGCCAAGTACGTTCGACTGATGAACTAAATACTAAACGGGCGAGCTGAACCTTGTCAATATTTCCCTTTTCATCTATTACCACATGTCCCCAACGATCTTCAATTTCTTGCAATAAATCTTGGTCATTCGCCAGCAGATAGTGAGTACAGGCATCCGTTGAAATCACTTCCCAGTCAAAATTTGAAAACTTATCACAGACTGTTGACTTGCCACAAGCAATTCCTCCAGTGATCCCCAAGACAACTTTTCCGGGAAATGGATTCATTGTTTTCATTTTCTTTATTCACTCAATGCAGGCAAGCTTTGAAATCAACATTTTGTGATAATCAGCTTGCAACAAATTTGTATCTGCTTAGTGTTAATCGTTCTTTCGGTAGGGTATCCAAGTGGCTAAAGGATGCGGACTGTAAATCCGCCCGCTTCGGCGTTCGTCGGTTCGAATCCGACCCCTACCACCACTCTAATATTTGTAAAATTCCTTAACTTTTAAGGCAAAAAGCATCTAAAATGCTTGATTACCTGGTAAATTATTCATCACTCGATAGGTTCTACTCTTTCCAACATCAAGTAATCCACTTACATTTATCATTTGAGTATTTTTTCGCTTTTCCAAAGGTATTTTTTTTCCTGGTAAACTCACCAATTGAGAATTAAAAACAGCCTTCGAAGGTTTATTAACTGGAGAACTATCGAATTCATTGTGGAAACCACTTTCAACTTCGGGAATTATGGAATTTGTTTTTAATTTTTGACCGCGGTTGTCCAAGATTTCATCAAGGTGTGCCAAAACATTTTCCCTAAAAACCAAAATGGTTTCAAATTTCCCTATTTTGGAAAGTTCATGATTAACTCGGTCATAAAAATTTAAAGTCCACAAATCAACTTTGGGGTCAAGGGATGGAAAAGGTTTATCATTTTCATCTAATAATCTAGCAAAATCGACATATAACTGCTCAACTTTTTCATTAACCTCTAGGGTCTGTTTTTGTCTAGATTGATCTAAATTGAAAGGGTCTTGAACTTGAATCTGGGCACTTGCTTGAAATCTCTTTTCTTTCTTTTCACCAAGTTTTAAAACTAAAATTTCTTTAAGCTCATTCATAGAAACAACTTTTTTATTCAGCTTGCGAAGTTGAATGTTTATGTAATCTAAGTTTTCATGCATCACTACCTCAATATCAGAAGAAGCTACCCTTTTTACATCTAGATTGTCTGAATTTTCAAAAAGCTTGGTTAGGGAATCGAGCGAATTAGATATTTCTTCTTCTGCAAATTCCCTTTTTTCTTGAGAAGGTGAGTAACCATTTCTACCCGGTGAATAATCCATCGCCGAAATAGATGCATCTCCATAATGCTTCTTAATACGTGCAAGTAATCGATTGACAGTCTGCTTAGAACGACCATTCAATTTCATTTCCTCTCGTAGGCTCCTCTCCCAACGTTCTATATCAGGCACACTGGAAACCCTTATGCTCTTAACTCTCGGTGCATATACAAAATGAGGAACCGAACTAGTATTGGGCGACTGAAGATTTGAATAACATAATTTACTTGGGTTATAAAAGTTATTTTCTTTCGATGATAAACGATCCTCTTTAACCGAGCCCTCGAGCTTAGTTTTTGATCTTTGAGGAAAGCTCTGCAAGTTTGAAACTAAAAAATTAGTTCTGTTACTACTCTCATTACTTTGAAATTCTCCAAATTTTTTCTGTGTAATTTTAGTGTCCCCAAGATACGAATGTGATGGAATTCTCTTAACAAGTGAAATTTCTTTATTAACTGACCTTACAAGATTTGTTTCGTTTTGTAAAAATAACCCGCAACAATCAAACAGACTGTTTGAAAAAAGAATCTGAGCAGAAAAACAAAAGATCAGAGGTACTGAAGTATTCATACTTAGTATAAATACACATATATTTATAATATGCAAATATGTTCATTGCTTTCGAAATATTGGTAAAGATTACTGATTACTGACACCGCCTTTATAATCCCTTGTCAACCCCTTTAGAACATTTACAATTTCACGAGTTGTTAAACCAGTTGCATCCAGTAAACCTCTATCAATATT
>CBFIBI010000081.1:0-10653 GCA_965660725.1 Opitutales bacterium | reverse complement strand
AAGTTTACCTCGGGACACGAATAAATTTCCTTTAGTTCCTTCAAATAAAATACCATTTCCCTCCTTGGACTGGCTCACGATATTCATCTCCATATTTTTCGGAAACATGCACTTAATGTGAAAGTTGTGAGATGTGTTATAATGGTCGTCTTTGGTAGGCATTCCATTTTTGAGAGGAATGGGATGTTCTCCAACGATAGGTTCGAGGGAAAGAACCCCCTGCCCCACTCCGTCCTGTTGCATAGCCCACTGTGCAATATCCACATGGTGAGCTCCCCAGTCAGTCATTTTTCCTCCGGAATACTCATACCACCACCTAAACTGATAATGGCACCTTTCTTTGATGTAGTCGACCATTGGTGCCTGCCCGAGCCACATATTCCAATCGATATTGGAAGGTGGATCTGATTTTTTGAAAGGTCCACCTTTGGGCCCACCCCCAATGTTGCAGGTTACTTTTTTGATTTTTCCGATTCTTCCCTCACGAATAATTCCAATTGCAGTGAGGAATTTCTGTCCCATTTCACTGCGTTGTTGGGTACCTACCTGAAATACGCGTCCAGTTTCCTTGGTAACTTTACAAATTTGCTTACCTTCTTCAATGGTCAGAGTGAGGGGTTTTTCGCAATAAACATCTTTTCCCGCCTGCATTGCGTGAATAGCAATGCGGGTATGCCAATGATCAGTCGTGCCAATGGTAACAAAATCAATATCTTTACGATCTAAAATCTTTCGATAATCCTGATAGCCTGTCGCTTTCCCTTGAGCCAATGACTTATTTACGCGGTCAATCCGCTGGGTATCCAAGTCGCAAACGGCCACAATATCTGCAAGTCGGCGGGCACTATTGGCAATACCTGCCCCACGCCCGCCTACGCCAATAGCAGCAAATTGGAGGCGTTCGTTCGCAGAACTATCTTGGGCGGAAGCTATAAATGGAAAAGAGGAGGATGCAAGGATTCCTGATGTCGCGGCCATTGAAGTGCGATTGAGGAATTGACGACGATTTAGGTTAATTTGACTCATGTGTATGATGCTTTACTGATCGACCCTCAAAATCAAATATAAAGAATACCTTTTTTAATATTTTACTTGGGAGATGTATTGAATAAGTATCTCATAAATATACCAAATACAGCCCGTACAGTTATGTTCATAAGGAAAACACATCGAAGAAATTCGCTCGGAAGAGTCTCTATTGTCTTTGTTTTTCTTTTGATTCAATCAGAAGTCATTGCAGAACCGATAAATGATTTTTTTGAGAAGAAAATTCATCCTATTTTAACAAAAAATTGTTATGAATGCCACTCTGCTAAATCAAAATCATTGAAAGCAGGACTGCTTCTTGATCGCAAGGCTGGTTGGAAAAGAGGAGGGGTGAATGGAGCGGTTATTATTCCGGGTGAGCCGAACAAGAGTATTCTGATGAATGCTTTGAGGTATAATAATCATGACTTGCAGATGCCTCCCTCTGGTAAATTATCGGATTCCGTAGTGGCTGATTTTCAGAAGTGGATCTCTATGGGTGCACATGATCCAAGAAATTCGTCCCTTGAGGAAGTCTTCGCAGTAGGTGGGCTTCGAGCAAAGAGCCTGGATGAGGGAAGGAAATTTTGGGCATTCAAACCAATCAATCTACCTCCATTACCAGTCGTTCAAAAAGATGAATGGATCAAAGATGAAATTGACCGCTTTATTTTGAGCGAGATAGAAAACAATAATTTAGAACCTGCTACCAAGGCTGCTCCCTTGACATTACTCAGGAGACTTTTTTTTGATCTCACGGGCCTGCCCCCTAGTCCGCAAGATATTAAAGATTTTCAAGAGAATTTATCAGAAGAATCCTTTCAAGATGTAGTCGATAGTCTGCTTGACTCTTCTCGATTTGGGGAGAGATGGGGCCGGCACTGGCTCGATGTTGCTCGATATGCGGATACGACAGGAGGAGGAAGAAACAATCCTTTTCCTAACGCTCATAGGTATAGGGATTATGTGATCAAAAGCTTCAATAAAGATAAACCTTTCGATCAATTCATAATGGAGCAAATTGCCGGTGATTTGATGCCCTCCTTTACAGATGAGGAATACAATGAGCAACTTACGGGAACTGGTTTCCTTGCTCTTGGGCCTCATAATTACGAACTTCAGGATAAAGAACTTTTAAGAATGGAGGTGGTTGATGAGCAACTCACTGCTGTTGGGAAAGCCTTTTTAGGGCTAACTATGGATTGTGCCCGGTGTCATGACCATCCATTTGATCCGATCCCCATACAGGACTATTATTCTATGGCGGGAATTTTTCGCAGTACCAATAGTCTTATCCCCGGGAATGTAGCTGGATTTCACGAGAGGGAGTTACGGGATGAATTTATAGAACAACGAAAACAATATGATAAAACTTTAGCTTCCCTAGATAAACGGCTCAAAGATGCAGTAAATTCATTCAAGGCACTGGGGGGCAAAGAATCTAACAGTAATACAAGGTCATTAGATCCTCTTACTTTGGAAGGAATTGTGGTGGATGAATTGGGTGAAATTAAGAAAGGCAACTGGAAATCGTCCACTCATACGCCGGGTTATGTGGGGAGCGGATATCACCATGATGACAATGCGGGCAAAGGAAATAAATCCATTACTTACAGAGCCAAAATAAAGAAAGGCGGAAGGTATGATGTACAGGTATCCTATACGGATGGTCCAAATCGTTCAAAAAAAACTCCGATTACCGTAATGCATGCTGATGGTGAACAGAAAATTTTTATAGACCAAACAAAGCCCCCCACTATACTTGAGACCTTTACTTCAGTGGGTGTGTTTAGGTTCGAACAGAACGAACGGGATGTAGTTCAGATTACTACTGAGGGGACTGAGGGTCATGTCATAGCCGATGCCATTAGACTGGTTAATATTGAAAACAAAGATAATCCTTCAAATCCTTCAGGTAAGTTCAAAAAAGCTGAACATCATTTAGTCGTCCAAAAAAAATTAAAAGAGGCCGAAAAAAGCGTTAAGAAAATAAAAGAGGAAATTGAACTTCACAAAAGTATTCAACCGCCCAAAGTTGCCAAGGTAATGTCAGTTCGCGAGCAGGAGAAGACGGGTGACTGGCATATTCATCTAAGGGGCGAAATTCGCAACTTAGGACCCGTTTTACAAAGAGGATTCTTAAAAGTAGTAATGCCTGAGGGGGCTTCACCGATTGCAGAGATTCCGGACGGTGCAAGCGGCCGTCTTCAATTAGCCAAATGGATTTCCTCTACATCTAATCCATTACCAGCAAGAGTTTATGCAAATCGCGTTTGGCACCATCTTTTTGGCAGAGGGATTGTGGCAAGTACCGATAATTTCGGGGAAATGGGAGACCGCCCTACTCATCCCGAACTTTTGGATTATTTGGCAAGTTATTTAATTGAGAATAACTGGTCGACCAAATCACTTATCCGTAAAATCGTCCTATCCAATACTTACAAGATGTCCACAAATCTATCTTCCATTACCGAGCAGATAGATCCTGAGAACAATCTCTTTTCTCGGCAAAACCGCAAGCGACTGGAAGCCGAGGCGATAGGAGATGCCATGCTTGTAGCAGGAGGCCAGATCTCACCTAAACTTCCTTCTCTTGAAAAGAAAAGATTTAGCTTTCAAAAACTAAACCGTAATAACCTCTCGGAACTTTTTGAAGTATTTGATTACCCAAATCCAGGACTTGTTTCAGGCAAACGAAGCACCAGTTCTGTTCCAACTCAGGCTTTGTATATGATGAATAATGAGTTTGTAATTAAGCAATCCCGCTTGGTATCAAAGATGATCGAAAAACAGGAAGTCAATGACCTAACCGGTAAAATTACTATGGCATTCTTAAAATGTTTAGGACGCTACCCTAATGAAGAAGAAATGAAAACATCCTTACTTTTTCTCAAAAAAAAATCTCAAAAAGTTAACTTGGAAGGGCTTGTACATACTCTGTTCGCATGCTTAGATTTTAGATATCTAAATTAATGGATCAAATTCTTCAAAGACTTACCCGTAGAAAGATGCTTAAAACAGCTACCTGTGGCTTTGGTGGGCTTGCATTTACTGGTATGCATTTTGGGAAAGCCGCATCTTCCAATTCCCTGCTTCCTAAAACCTCTCTTTTTCCTCAGCGTGCCAAAAGAGTAATTTTTATCTTTATGGCAGGTGGCCCTAGCCATGTGGACACTTTTGACTACAAACCAGAGTTGATAGCAAAAGATGGAAAGCAAATTGATTTTGTTGGGGTTCGCACAAATACCTTTGGAAAAGCAAGCAAACGAACTTTGATGAAATCTCTCTGGAAGTTCAAGAGATATGGCGAGTGCGGACAATATGTATCCTCCTTATTTCCAAATATTGCTAAGCATGTCGATGATTTGGCATTTATTCATTCCATGCACACAGAGGGAGTCGCCCATGGGCCATCTACATTGTTTATGCATACCGGAGCGACCAACTTGGTACGTCCGTCGATGGGCAGTTGGATTTCCTACGGGCTTGGAACGGAAAATCAAAACCTCCCTGCTTTTGTTACCATTTCTCCATCTGCAAGTAAGGGTGGCCCACGAAATTACAGCAATGCTTTTTTACCATCCATTCATCAGGGTACGGCAATTGGCCGTTCGGGAAATGTAAGCGGTGCCAAAATTAAAAACATTGATAATGCGATGTTGAGCGATGCCCAGAGAGAAAATCGCTTTGGTCTGCTGCAAAGCTTGAATCGGGTGCAGGCTGGATCTTCTTTGGATGACAATCTTGAGGCAACGATTTCCAATTATGAGCTGGCATGGAGAATGCAAATGGAAGCCCCAGGGCTTACTGACTTGTCCAAAGAGACTGCTGCCACCAAATCTATTTATGGAATAGACGAAAAACACACCGATGATTTTGGTAAACAATGTTTACTCGCTCGAAGAATGGTCGAACGTGGAGTTAGGTTTGTTAGTGTAAACTATTCGGATGAATCAGCTAATCCGAGGTGGGACCAGCATGGAAACATGCCCAAGCATGCTGACCATGCCAAAGCCACGGATAAACCGGTTGCAGGTCTGCTTCAGGATCTCAAGGCGAGAGGTCTGCTAGATGATACCTTAGTATGGTGGGGTGGAGAATTTGGAAGAACACCCTTTTCACAGAATAAGGATGGTAGGGATCATAACCCCAGAGGGTTTACGGTCTTTCTCGCCGGTGGTGGAATTAAACCAGGAATCTCTTACGGTTCGACGGATGAAATTGGTGGAGTTGCAGTTGATAATCGCGTTCATATGCATGACTTACATGCCACCATTCTTTATGCTCTTGGCTTGGATCATGAAGAGCTTACTTATCGGTATTCGGGGCGAGATTTTCGATTAACCGATGTTGCAGGCCATGTTATTCATGATCTTTTTTCGTAAACTTTTATGAAGGCAGTAATATTAGAGAAGCACGGGAATACTGATGGATTTAAATTGGCTGATATTCCACCACCCGAGGTTTTTCCGGGACATGTAGTTTTAAAGGTCTGTGCATCCAGTGTTAATCCAGTAGATTGTAAGATCCGAAACGGAATGCTTGCTGGCATAGGACCTGAATTACCTGGTCTTCTTCACGGAGATGTAGCTGGGATTATTTCGGAAGTCGGGGAAAGCGTTGAAGGCTTTGAGACTGGAGACGAAGTTTATGGATGTATAGGGGGGTTCAAAGGAATGCCCGGTGTACTTGCTGAATATGCTTTAGCTGATTCAAGATTTCTCGCAAAGAAGCCTTCTTCTCTATCAATGAAGGAAGCGGCTGTTTTGCCACTAATTGGAATTACTGCGTGGAATGGATTAATAGATCGAGGCCAGATTTCAAAAGGGCAAAGAGTATTGGTTCATGCGGGAACGGGTGGTGTTGGGCACATAGCACTACAATTGGCAAAGGCAATGGGAGCCGAAGTTCATACTACGATTTCCGGTCCTTTAAAAGAAGATTTGGTATTGCAGATGGGGGCAGACCAAGCAATTAATTACTCACAGGTTAAACCTGAACAATATATCCAGGAATTTACCGAGGGCATGGGGTATGATCTAGTGTTTGATACAGTTGGGGGTGTTTGCCTCGATCAATCATTTGAAGGGGTTAAAGAATACGGAACGGTTGTATCTATTGCTGCCCGTTCTAGCCACGACCTTACTAATGTACACACCAAGAGTTTAAGCCTGCATGTTGTTTTTATGCTACTTCCGATTTTAAAAAATAAAAGGCGCGAAAAACATGGAGAAATCCTTAAGAAAATTAGTATTCTTGCTGAAGATGGAAGAATTCAACCATTATTGCATAAAGAGACATTTTCTTTTGAGGATGTAGGAAGAGCTCATAAATGTTGGGAAGCAGGAAGAGCGATAGGAAAAATCTCCTTGGTGAATCCTTGGTGAACAATTTTTTTATGACATAAAGAAGGTTTGCAAAAACTCTATAAAATGAACTATTGTACATTTAGTTCTTTTATAATTAGCCATTTGCTGCATCCATAGACAACCCAATTGGGTTACCAACCGAGTGCGAGAGTTTCTACGGTGGTACAAGGTCGATTAACCAGGATGCGCGGTTTTGGCACAACCGAAAACAGCGCTCTCCTCGCATTCTGCGAGCGAAGCGTGTAATCAACCGAAAGGAAATACGCGCAATGAACAGTCAACTATTAGATCAAGGTGAAGAGTTAGCTCTTCGTATAGATGATTCAAATTTAAATCATCATCTATGGAACAATAACGGAACTTGGTGGATACATTATACCATTTATCCTACATCTGTAACTGCAGACAGAGTCAGATATTCCCTAAAGACAAGAAGCCTAAAGAGGGCTCGAAAGTATCGGGATGAAATTTTTAAAAAGCTATTAAGTCAAGTTAGTAAGCTAGCTGCATGATCAATGCAAAAATCTTTTTGAGTCTTGCTTTGAACAAACAAGGCTTTCATTAAGAGGTACATGTTTCGTTCTCTTGCTCAAAAAGGTCGTTTTACTCTGCTACTGAATTTATTTTCTAGCTTGATGGTCCTATCGGCACAACCAAAAGGCTTTCTTTACGAAGAATCTAAGGTTTTACAATATGAATTGCCTGATCCGCTAATTTGCTTTGATGGCTTGAAAGTATCAGACTCTAAGGAGTGGTTTAATAAAAGAAGGCCGGAAATCCTTCAATTGTTTGAGGAGGAGGTATATGGAAGATCACCCAAAACTCTTCCATCTGTGAGTTTTGAATACATGGAAGAAACCAAGGGGGCTCTTAATGGAAAAGCAATCCGTAAACAAGTGACTATTTATTTGGGTGAAAAGAAAAATAAATGTGCAATAAATTTATTATTATATGTCCCAATTTCTAGCTCAAAACCCGTTCCTGCATTCCTTGCCATGAATTTCCAAGGTAACCATACTGTTCATTTTGATCCAGCTATTCACATATCAAAAGCATGGGTTCGAAATCGAAATGGAATAAAAAATAACCGAGCAAGGCCGAAAGACAGAGGAGCTGCAGCCTCTCGTTGGGCTATTAATGAAATTATTAGCCGTGGTTATGCATTAGCCACTGTTTACTATGGAGATGCCGATCCAGATTTTCATGACGGTTTTAAAAATGGTGTACATTCTTTGTTTACCCGATCTGATTCTGAAAAAAGAAAATCCTCGGATTGGGGTTCTATTGCAGGATGGGCATGGGGGTTAAGTCGTTGCATGGACTATCTGGAAAAGGATCCACTTATTGATTCGACGAGGATTGCTGTAATGGGCCACTCTCGACTAGGCAAAACTTCTCTTTGGGCTGGAGCTACCGATGAGAGGTTTGCGATGGTAATTTCCAATAATTCCGGCTGTGGTGGAGCCGCATTAAGCAGGCGTCGTTTTGGTGAAACTGTTAAGCGGATAAACACTTCTTTCCCTTATTGGTTTTGTGATAATTATAAGAAATATAACGACAAAGAAGAAAATTGCCCTGTAGACCAACATATGCTGATTGCTTTAACTGCTCCCCGTCCGGTTTATATAGCATCAGCCGAGGAGGACCGGTGGGCCGACCCCAAAGGTGAATTTCTTTCTGCTCTGTATGCAGAGCCTGTTTATAAGTTGTTTGGTAAGACTTTCGGAGCCAAGCAGCAACCAATGCTTAATCAACCTGTACATGGACGAATTGGATACCATATTCGTGAGGGCAAGCATGATGTGACAGCTTTCGATTGGAACCAATATTTAGATTTTGCTGATAAGCACCTCAAATGAAACCATTTCTTTTCAAACTTTTAGCCTTTATCTTTTTAT
The DNA here is from genome assembly GCA_965660725.1 of Opitutales bacterium. GTDB lineage: Bacteria > Verrucomicrobiota > Verrucomicrobiia > Opitutales > Seribacteraceae > Seribacter. Next base: position 2,360 of record CBFIBI010000081.1, on the reverse strand, counting down.
TGGTCTATTTTGACTTTTTTATCCATGCAAATCAAAAAGTGATTGAAACGATTGCCTTTGGTTCATGTCTAAAACAGAGTCGTCCGCAGCCAATATGGAATAGTGTACTGGAGAAAAAACCAGATGTTTTCCTTTTGCTTGGAGATAATATTTATGGCGACACCCGAGACATGCAAAAGTTACAAGATAAATGGGATGATTTTTCATCGGTGCCCGGTTTCAAAAAGCTTCGTCAAAATTCCCGCGTTCTTGCTATCTGGGACGATCATGATTATGGAGAAAACGATGCGGGCATCGAATTCCCCAAGAAAGTGGAGTCCCAAAAGATCTTCCTTGATTTTCTAAATGAGCCGGCCAACTCTTTTCGAAGAAAGACTCCCGGTATCTACGATAGTCTGATAGTCGGTCCGCCTGGTAAGCGTGTACAGTTTATTCTTTTGGATACCCGATACTTTAGAACCCCTCTTAAGCGAACCAAAGTAAGGGAAAGCGGAAAAGGCCCTTATGCTCCTAATGAGTCAGCAGAGGCGGAAATTCTGGGCCAAGATCAATGGTTATGGCTCGAGAAAACACTTAGTGAAAAGGCAGAACTGAGAATAATTGCGAGTAGCATTCAGGTGGTTTCCACCACTCACGGGTGGGAAACTTGGGGCAATTTTCCCCAGGAAAGAAAGAAGCTTTTGGAGATGTTAAAAAAACAAAATAGTAATGGTACAATAATTTTAAGCGGAGATAGACACTCGAGTGAAATTTCCAAACTTGAAGGGGCTCTCCCCTACCCCTTGTTTGATATCACATCAAGTGCGATGAATCAAAAATTACGACCAAAATTTGAAGAAAATATCTACCGTGTGGGAAAAAGATACTTTGAAGAAAATTTTGGCCTTCTGAAAATCGACTGGTTACCAAATGGGCCCAAAGTGCATTCGAGTATACAAGATATAAATGGCGAGCCTGTTATTGAGTATGAGCTCGGAGTGTATTAGAGGAAATTTAAATATTTATTCGTAAATTCCTGGGTCAGTTCCCAAGCATCCATGTATTCGCCTAATCGACCCTGGTTTATCATCAAGCCTCGAAAGTGCATCCTTAGAAAAATCGAGTCTTTGTTGAATACCTAACCTTTCAGATGCTTCTCGGTTAACATGATCTTTCAGAAACTCCTCCAAGTAGTTTATTCTTTTTTTCCAGTAGTCTTTGGTGACTTCAATTCTTGTATCCAAACGTTGTTTATACCAATCGCTGGAAAGAATGGTTTCAGGACTAAATAGACTTCTAAATTCCGGGTCCATCAACCCTTTACCCTCCCAGTTACCATGGGCCATTATTTCCAGAAGTGCCTTAAGAGGGGGACAAGCTTTTTCTGCACAACCATCCTTGAAATATCTTTCAGCCACCATCTGACCTGCTTCCACAAGATTCTCAATACTATCTGCATATTGTTCGCTGTCTTGAAGTTCTGGCTTCAGCATGTCTTCAGGAAATACAGAAATAGGGTCGGTGAATATTCTGCCGAGAAATTCATGAGCAAATCTTCTAGTAATTCGATAACCTAGATATTCAATTGGGAGTTTTTTCCCATTCAACTCAAAAGCAGGTACTTTTTCGAGAAGTCCTTTCTCAATCATATCCTGTGGATCATTTTCATAATCTCTCAAGCGACTCCATATTTCGGGGATCAATAGACTGATGTCATGGGCAACTTTGTACTTTGGCCCTATATATCCTGCCGAGGTAACAAATGCTCCCTGGCCCGTTGAAGCGTAGGAAACAAGTGCAGCGTTCAAATCATGTATTGGAAGCAGTGCATTGAAAGGTGCTTTCGTGAGGGCTCCTTCGGAACCTGCACCGGTAGTAGATGGGGATTTACCCGTCACCGAAACAATAAAATCCACAAAAAGCTCTGGTAATTCCAGATAATGAATTGGTGCGAAGCAGCAAAGAGGTCTAACTTTACCCTTTTCTTCTGCAGGATTGTTTCTTCGGCCAGGGAGAACGGATCTTACTGGATAGAGTACAGAGGAGTCGTGGCTCAACTTTCTTCTTAATCGAGTTCCTTCGAGGGCCAAATGTACAGACTTGGGGTTAAATAAATCCGGCCGAGTCTGTAAATACCGTGGATTTTTCGTTGGTTTGCCATCCACAATTCTTGGGTTAGCTGATGAAACAAATTGGCTTTCCTCGCCTGATTTATTGGATACTGATTCGATTAGATCCCGCATGGGTTCTGTGTAATCTTCAAAAGTTAAGGTTTTGGAGACTTGGTCTTTTGCATCGTCGACATTTAAACACTGAAAATTACTAATAAAGTTACCGGGTCTGGAGAGATCTTTTTCGGTTTGTTTGTCAAATCCACGGTG